>CALZTP010000039.1 GCA_945829115.1 uncultured bacterium
CATGCAGACTACTGGATAGCGCTCATCGTAAGGACGACTATACACTTCCAGCACATCCTCCATACAAGCAGCAAAATCAGCACTTTGCTCCTTGGGAATGCACCATTCCTCAACGAGATGCGGCTTGAGGTCGTTTGCTTTCAATATCTTGCCTACTGTAGTATGGCTAATACTGTCTATGTAATTCATTTCTACCATTCGTTCTGATAATAGTCTCAGCGTCCATCTGCAATATCCCTCAGGGGGATTGTGGCAGGCCAGTGCAATCAGGTGAGCTTCAACCTCACCTGTAACCTTGCTTTCCACAGGAGGTGTCTTGCGTTTCTTGCGATATATGCATTCTATACCACTGACTTTATATTCTTTCAGAACCCTGCAGACCGTCTGCTTTGATGTGTTCAACAAGTCTGCCAGTTCGTCTATTGTATATTGCTTATCACCTTCTGCATTGCTCTTTAGCAATATATGTGCACGACTTATCGTTCGTGCACGACTTGTGCCTTTGGAGATAACTGAGTTCAGTGTATCTTTTTCTTCAGTAGTGAGTCTTATGATGATTTTTTGCCTTGTCATAGTTGAATGAAACCCTTTGATTTTCAACTATAAAGGTACAAAAAATATTTAACATACACAAGTTTTATGCTTTGATATTCAGTGTGTTACGCAACTTTTTTTGTTATCAATAAACACTCATCTCAACTGCTGATAAAGCAACTCGTTTAGTCACTTTTTAGACTTTACAGACTACTAGGTAGTTTATTTTTCTGACTAAATCAGTACCAAAAGAAGGTCTTTATTCCTCATCTGGAATGATGAGCTTATAACCCTTTCCGTGGATATTGATGATCTCGATCTGCGGATCGTCCTTCAGATGCTTGCGGAGCTTAGTGATGTAAACATCCATAGAGCGCGCATTGAAGTAGTTGTCGTCAATCCAGATGGTCTTCAGAGCAAAGTCACGCTGCAGAATTTCGTTTGCGTGGCTGCAGAGGAGAGCGAGGAGCTCATTCTCTTTTGTTGTGAGCTTTGTCTGCTTCTCACCAATCACGAGTAGCTGCTTCTGTGTGTCGAAGGTGAAGTTTCCAACCTTATAAACAGAGCTTTCCTTTGTCTTCTTTCCACGTACTCGGCGAAGGATAGCCTCTACACGGAACACGAGTTCCTCCATAGAGAACGGCTTGGTGATATAGTCGTCTGCACCAATCTTGAAACCTTCAAGGATATCCTCTTTCAGCAGCTTTGCAGTAAGGAAAATAATTGGTACGTCACCATTTGCCTGTCTAATTTCCTGAGCGAGTGTGAAGCCGTCTTTCTTTGGCATCATAACATCGAGAATACAGATATCGTACTTCTGCTTCATAAAAGCGCGATAGCCTGCCTCTCCGTCTGGGAACAATTCTGCACTGAAGCCTTTAGCCTGCAAATACTCACGAAGCAACATGCCGAGGTTCTCATCGTCCTCACAAAGCATAATTTTTACATTCTCTTCCATAGTTCTTAATTTTTTTGTACCTTGGAAAACATCGTTGGACGTTTCAAAGTAGGGATTTATACTTTATTTTATTATATTCTCTTTTAGAGCCGTACCTGGAGTGTTAGAGTCACCGGAGTCGCAGCCCCATTATTGTTGAAATTTCTTTTCTTAATAGCATTGTCATTCTTCTGTCAAGAACGGCATCTGGACGGTGAACGTGGTGCCCTCACCGAGAGTAGAGTCAACGGTAATCTTTCCCTTGTGAAGTTCCACAATCTTCTTTACATAGGCAAGTCCAAGACCGAAACCTTTCACATCGTGTACATTACCCGTATGCACTCTGTAGAACTTATCGAAGATTTTCCTCAGAGCCTCTTTCTTCATTCCCAATCCGTTGTCGCGAATAGAGAGGCAGACATTCTCTTTATCGTTCCATGTGCGGAGGTATATATTAAGAGGTGTATCGGGTTTGGAGTATTTCACCGCATTGTCCATGAGGTTGAAGATAGCGTTTGTGAAGTGCATCTCGTCAACGAAAATGGTTGACTCTACTGCTTCTACCTCGGTGTATATCTTTCCACCCGTGTGTTCCACACGTAGCTGGAACGACTGTGCAGCATTTTCCATCAGTTCGTTCACATCCACCTCCTTTTGTTTGAAGATAGCCTTTTTCTTGTCGAACATAGACATCTGAAGAACTTTCTCCACAAGGAATCTCAGTCTCTTTGACTCATCGTTGATCACTCCACCGAGGTGTTTCATCATTGAAGGCGACTTCGACACGCTTTCGTCGTTGAGCATTTGTGCAGCGAGTGAGATGCTTGAGATTGGTGTCTTCAGTTCATGCGTCATATTGTTTATGAAGTCGTTCTTTATCTCCGTGAGCCTCTTCTGTCGGAAGATTACGAAGATGGTGAAGATGAACGTCACAAGCAGTACGAAGGTGAAGATTACGGTTGGTATCACGAACTTCACTGTTGAGAAGATATAACTACTCATATCTGGGAAGTGGATATGCACGATTCCTGTCTTCTGGAGTGGGTCGTTGCGGAAGAGCAGCTGCGAATAGCCATATTCCTCTCCATCGTCTGTGTAATCAGGACACCGGTATACTTCCCTGCCGTCTTGCGTTGTCACACTGAAGTGGTAAGGAATGTCTATCCCGTTGTTCATGAGCTCCGCCTTGAGGTCTTGGTCAAGGAGCTTGAAGTTTATTCTCTCCTTCAATGGCTTGTCGGAAGCGGAATAGAGGAGTGAGTAAACAACCTCGTCGAGGAGCGCCTTTTGGTAGACATATCGGTTTCTTACTATTTCTTGCAACGACTTCGAAGTCTGTGTGACGTGCTGGTTGTCGGAGCGAAGAATCATTGCCTTTGGCATCTGGGATGGTCGGGAGATGATTGTCTTCAACTCGAATGAAGAGTATATGTTTCCGTCTTGTCCAGCAATGGCATTCTTTGAAGAATGCTGCACGGCATCGGGTGCATATCCCACGTGCGTCAGCGAGTCGTACTTCATAGTGCGCCTTTCGGTTGCGTTGACATCCTTCTCAAGATACCTTAGCGTTTCGTTTAGCTCCAGGTTCCGCGATGCTTGATAGAGTGCCCTGTTCACCGATTCGTCGAACTGTTCCCTCTTCATGTTCACCATCTCCTTAGCATATTTCAGCTGAAGGTACAGGAGGCCAAGGAAGGAGGTGCCCATGATGATGGCTATGGTCCATATTGTTCTTTTCTTCATTCTGTTTCTTATGTTTTTTTCAATCCAGATACATTTTCGAAGAGAAAATAGGGGTCGACTATTTCTCCTCTTCCGAACTGTTTTTCTATCATGAGTGCCGAATGTCTCTGATTTCTGAGTGCAAAGGTAGTGTAATAAAATGAGTAAAAAAAGAAAAAGTTAAAAAAAATCTCTCAAATTTCGTTATATTAACTATTAATCAGTATTATAATTCGTAATATTTAATTATAGAGTATTAAATTTAATATTACTAATGCACTTCAAAGATAAATAGGGTATGCAATTATTTCTGATATACCCCAAATATCAAAAGAACTGCTTGAGAAATCTTTCGAGTTCCCAAGCAGAAAAAGTTTATTTAGTTTCTTTTGAATGCAGACTCCTTATGATAGAGGTAAGCAGGTTCATATCCCTCCCACTCTACTATAACCTTCTCTATCACAACAGCAGGATCGAGAGGTTTGAAAGAAAGAGTGTGGAGATTGTCGGAAGAAGGAGTGACATCAAGATCGACTGTTTTCTCGATGATTCGCTTTGCAACTGTAGGATAATAGATGCTATAGATATTCTCTGGATTCTCGTTAAGGTTTGCATTGAAGTTAACAATATTGTCTGCACCATTGTCAAGAGAAATAGCATAGCAATGACCGTCAGCATTACGGAAAGGAAGTGTGCTCTTCGTAATGATATGCACTTTTACCTTGCGAACATCAGCAGGGAGCGACATGCGATAAGAGAGTTCAGCACCCTTTGGCTCCACATTGTAAGGCATGAGCGCCATGCCGCCACGTGTTCGACCAACGTTCTTTATTCTCTTCCACTCCGTTCCTTCTACAGTCTTCTGAGAATAGAAATGGTCTGCTTCCATAACCACCTTACCCAAATCATGTGTGAAGGTATAGCCACCATTCTGCACCTCAGCAGTAACATTCTTCACATCTGGCATGCGGTCGGCAGGGAAATTATCGTTCCAACTGGTGTAGCCAATATGCTTCTGAATCATCATACCATCCCATTTCCCACCAGCAATCTCCTTGTTATAGGCATTGCAGAGGGCAGCATCCCGCTCGAATGCCTTTTTCACCTTCTGAGCCCAGAGGTTTGCCTCAGAGTCGTTCTGTGAAGCAAGGAAGTGGTTCATTGCCTGCGCGTAGTACATCTCATAGAGATTACACATTGCCTGTACAGGGAAAAGAATCAACTGTTTGTAGAAGTCATGCTGCGATTTGTCGAGCTCAAGGAACAAGCGGAGAGCATCTGTCTCCAATGCTTTGAACTCTAAGACCGCCTGCTCCCAGTCGCCTGTTGAGAGAGAATATGTGTTTTTGTCAAGCATCTCAGCCGTTATTCTACCGTTATATTGACGACTGAGCGTGAAGATACGAGCCGCCTCAGCAGCATGCTTCTCACCGAGAGCCTCAGCAAAGAACTGGACGGAATGTTCGGAATAGTTTTCAGCTGTAAAGGCATCAGGATTCCATGCCATGTTCAAGAACAATGTGATTGGATATTCCATTGGCTTTAGGTCACCAACATTAAGCACCCAGAGTTTGTCGACACCATACTGATGAGCGAGAGTCATCTGCTCCCAAAGATGAGCAACAGGTGTCACATCCATCCATTTCGTGTTTCTTGGCGCTCCTACATAGTCAACATGATAATACATTCCCCAACCGCCAGGGTGCTTACGCTCCTCTGCATCAGGAAGGCGACGGAGATTACCCCAGTTGTCATCGCAGAGCAACATGATAACATCGTCTGGGACACGAAGACCGAGGTCGTAGTATTTCTGCACCTCTTTATACAATGCCCACATCTGAGGGCGCTTCTCAGGAGCCTTTCCTGTAACCTCCTTGATAATCTGTCGCTGGTTCTTCACAATCTTGCGTAGAAGGTTCATATTACGCTCGTCGTCAGAGACATACTCATCGTCGTGACCTTCTTTGCCACCCATGGCAGTGTCACCATCGCCACGCATACCAATAGTTATGAGGTCTTCCGTATTTTTTGCACGCTCCATACCCTCACGGAAGAAACGGTCGATAATCTCCTGATTAGTGGCATAGTCCCAAACGCCATATTCCTTGCGCTTGCGCACCCATTCCTGATGGTTTCTTGCCATAGGCTCATGGTGACTGGTACCCATCATGATACCCATCATGTCTGCAGTCTTTCCATTCTCTGGGTCGTCTGCATAGAAAGACCATCCCCACATTGCAGGCCAGAGATAGTTGGCACGCAGGCGGAGGAGGAGTTCAAAGACGCGAGCATAGAAGCGGTGATCGCCATATCCTGTTCCGTAGGTATTCTTCACCCAGGTGGTGAGACAAGGAGCCTCGTCGTTTAAGAAGATTCCACGATATGCCACTACTGGTTCTCCGGCAGTATACACACCTTTCTCGATAGAAAGGTTCTTGTTCTTTACAACAGGCACATCAGCCCAGTCGTACCAAGGAGAAACACCTATCTGCTCACTGAGCTCGTAAGTGCCATATATTGTTCCTCTCTTGTCGCTACCCGCAATCACGAGAGCCTCATCAACGTCTTGTAGTGGACTCTGCACTGTGAGCATAAGGTATTTTTCACGCTTTCCCAGAAGCTGTTTCTTGTCGATGAGTTTTTTCTTTACAAGCTGCTTGATATACTTACTGTTCAGACTACCGATGATCACCATCTTCTTCCCCTGAGGTACAGAGACAACAGGTGCAGCAGTTTCACATACACGCTTAAAATCAGCAGAAAGATTATTGATAGCAATCTGAATGCCCTTGTCGTCTGCTTCGTCAACAAGAATGGTTATTGGTTTTGCCTGTTCTACGAGAGTGAAACGCTCTGGCGCAAGGGAGGTGTGGGTTATTCCCTTGTGGTCGATGGCATACGATGTTGATGTGCATATCGTTGTCAGTGTTGCAAAAATGATAGCTTTAAAATTCATACATGTTTATTTAGTTAGATTCAAAAAGTGATAGATACAAAATGTGTGAAATTAATTCTTGATTGCAAAATTAGTAAATATATTTCACACTTGCAATATTTGTTCTGAAAATTTATTCTTTTTTATTCTTAGAACGTAAATAATGTGTATTATTGCGAATAATGACTGAATAAGAAACAATTATGGTAGCCAGATTTCGCAATCCAGCTACCAAAGCAAATAATCTATGTAGAACTTTAAAAAGAATAATTAGGTCTGCTCAATTATCCCGAAACAGACGAGATACTTCCTGTTTGGGATTACGAATGGTGGGTTCAAAAAAATTCTTCTAAACCATTGAATAAACAATGTCCATAATGGACTTTCCGAGAGCATCAGCCTCTTCCATAGAATGCGCCTCACTGTAAACACGAATGATTGGCTCTGTGTTAGACTTGCGGAGATGCACCCATTTGTCTGGGAAGTCGAGTTTCACACCGTCAATATCGTTCACTGCAACATTGTCAAGTGCAGCATAGCGCTCCTTCACCTGTGCGAGGATTGCATCGACATCTGTATCTGGAGTAAGGTCGATACGGTTTTTTGCAATGAAGTATTCTGGGAAGGTCTTGCGAAGTTGAGAAGCAGAGATGCCCTTGTGAGCGAGAGAAGACAGGAAGAGTCCGATTCCTGCGAGAGCATCTCTTCCATAATGACTATCAGGGTATATCACACCGCCATTTCCTTCACCACCGATAACGGCTCCCACTTCCTTCATCTTCGTGGTTACGTTCACCTCACCCACTGCAGCAGCAGTATATGTGCCGCCATAGCGCTCTGTAACATCACGGAGAGCACGTGTTGAAGAGAGGTTAGAAACGGTGTTGAGAGCCGGATGGCAAGAATCTTTTGCCATTTCTGAGAGGATGTAGTCAGCAACAGAAACGAGCGTATACTCCTCACCGAACATTGTTCCGTCTTCACAGATAAAGGCAAGACGGTCAACATCTGGGTCGACAACGATACCAAGGTCGTAGCGACCACTTTTCATCTCGTTCATAATACCCTGGAGGTTCTTCTCCAATGGCTCTGGGTTATGCTGGAAGTCACCGTTTGCTTCACTGTTCAAGAATGTATACTCCACTCCAAGGCGGTCGAGGAGCTCAGGGAGAATGATTCCTCCAACAGAGTTTATAGAGTCAACGCAAACGCGGAATTTCCTCTCCTTGATAGCCTCAACATCCACGAGCTTTAGGTTGAGTATGCTGTTTATATGACGCTCGTCGAAATTCTCCTCCGTATATTGTCCGAGATTGTCTACATCAGCATATTCAAAAGCCTCAGCCTCAGCAATGGAAAGCACTTCACCACCATCGGCAGCTGTAAGAAACTCACCATGACGGTTCAGCAGCTTCAAAGCATTCCAATGGCGAGGGTTATGAGATGCTGTGATTATTATTCCACCGTCTGCTCCTGCCATGGTTACGGCAAGTTCTGTAGTAGGAGTAGAGGCAAGACCGATGTTCACGACATCAAAGCCCATACCCATGAGAGTGCCACAGACAATGCTGCGAACCATCTCACCAGAGATGCGTGCATCACGCCCTACCACAATCTTGTTTGAAGGAGAGTAGCCCTCTTCTTCTGCCACGGCTTTCTTTATGAATGTAGCATATGCTGATGTGAACTTCACAATGTCAAGCGGATTGAGTGTATCGCCTGCAGGACCGCCGATTGTACCGCGGATTCCTGAAATAGATTTTATCAACGACATAAATCAGTAAATTTCTTTTTTTTCAACTCATTGTATATATAATCTACATGGGAGGATTGCAAGGGCAAGAGCCTACAACCCTCGCTCGTAGGTAATTTCGTAGAAGCAAGGGTAGATATTCTGGGAGGCATCAGCCTGTCCCTGTGCAGAAGGCACAATAAGTCTCACCTTTGCAATCTCATCGTCTGGAGATGTTTGTCTACCCACCTTTATATATCGCATAGGGATAAGCCATCCGCCAGGAACTGATGTGCTGCCATAGATGCTTGTCATAAGACTGCTTTCAGAGATGAACATCGCCGTGAACGTATCGTAGGTGTTTGTGACGGTCATCTTCTCTGGAATATGCTGAAAGGCAAGGAGATTATTCGATAGCTGAATGGTGTCTTGAAGAATGTTATACTCATCGAAGCGCATGAGCACAGAAGCTGTCTGACCGGAAGAGATTTTATCTCCGCAGCCTTCCCTAACGATCTGCATATACACACCAGAGCCATCGAAGAGAACATATTCGTTCTTCTCGACATTTGTCTTATAGCCCGCATTCTCAAAGTCAAGCTCAGAAATGACGGTGATAGGCTTTTCCATCACCTGCTGTGCTACAGAAGTGCTACGAGTGAGGAACTGCGAGATTGCGGCATTCTCCTTTTTTCTTTTGTCAGCGTATGTCTCCGTATCGCTACATGCCGCCACGAGCATTGCGAGAGAGCAAAGTAAAAACAGTAGTTTTTTCATTAACGTTACATTATTTATTATTGTATGCCGAAAGAATTGCAGGTGAGCAGAAATGGCTTCTTCACCTTGATGAATTCTTTATGCGACTGCAAAGGTACTAATAATTTGTTGGTTACAGCAAGAAAGAGCTACTGCAATTATGAATTATTAATATTTAAAATCTCTTATTGCACGTTTTGCTATCTCCTCAGCCTCGGCAAGAGAGCAAAATAGTCTGCCACCAGAGGCGTTATGATGCCCACCACCATTGAAATATTCACCTGCCATCTTATTGCAAGGGAAGTCGTCTACAGAGCGGAGGCTAACCCATATAAGGTTTGGCTTCTCTGTATCTTCCCGAAGAGAGATGGAGAGTCGCATGCCTTTTATCTGCAATGGCATGTTCACAAGTCCTTCGGCATCACCCTTTATGTAGTTGTACTTCTTCATAGTCTCTCGAGAGAGTGTGAAGTAAGAAGCATGACCATCGTCTGAGACGTGGAAATTCTGAAGCACATGCCCCCACATTCTCAATCTGCTGACAGAAGAAACCCAATAGACATTACGGTATATCTTATCTTTGTTGATGCCTTTCTCTATAAGCCGCGCAATAATATGATAGATTTCAGGAGAGGCACTGTTATATGTGAACGCTCCTGTGTCGGTCATCATTCCGCAATAGATGCATGTTGCTGTCTTGACGTCCATATCTTCATATGCTCCGAGATTGTCGAGAATATGAAAGACCATCTCTGACGTAGAACTCATCTCTTGCCGTGATACAGTGAGCACAGCAGGGACATCAGGACCAATATGATGGTCTATGAGTATCTTCTTCGTCTTTAGATCGCCAATAAAAGCACCAAGATCATCTCCTACACGAGAGAGGGTGTTGAAATCGAGACAGAAGATAAGGTCTGAGATCTTCAATATCATCTCCGCCTTCTCCTTATATTTGTCGTAGCGCACAATCTCCTGAGTTCCTGGCAACCATTGCAGGAAGTCAGGGAAAGCATCGGGAGCAATCACGGTGACGTCTTTTCCCAAAGACTTGAGGTATCGGGAAAGGGCGAGCGAAGAGCCCACGGAGTCTCCATCTGGATTCTTGTGGCACATTACAACAATATTCTGAGCCTCGCCAACACACTGGCGAAACTCAGAAATATTTTTTTCATCTAAAAGAGTCATTTAGAGGGAATTTTATGCATAAATTTAGAAAAGCTTCTCTGGATAAATACCGTCAGAAACAAGCTTTGCGATTCTCTCCACAGTCTCTGGACGGTCTTCAGAATATGTCACACCGAACCATTTGCTTGTGGTGTCGAGCACCTTGCAGGTTGCAGTGCCTTCAGTGATGAGCTTGTTAACCATGAGAGGAATGAAGAACTCGGACTTGAGGTTTGCAATGTTCTCTGGGTTAGAGAGGAATTCCTTGAAATACTCCTCGCTGTAGTCGAAATAGTCAGGAGTGAAACCCCACATGTTCATTGAAACAGGTGTATTATCGTCGATCTCTATCCACTTGCCATCGTCCTTGTTGTCTTCACGGTAGGCAACCTTTCCATCTACTCGAGCAATCTTCGTACACTCCACACAGGTGGTTAGACAACCATTATCGTCTTTTGAACATATTCCGCGAGAAACAGTACCATTTTCAGAAAGAGTGTTTGCAACACGGAAACCAACCATAGCATACTGTCCGCGTGCACCCTCTGGAAGTTCAGAAAGGAACTTACCGATTACCTTAAATGCGTCACGGTTGTAGAAATCATCGCAATTGATAACGCAGAAAGGCTCCTTGATAACGTCTTTTCCCATAAGAACAGCATGGTTTGTTCCCCAAGGCTTTTGGCGACCCTCTGGGCAGGTGAAGCCCTCTGGAAGTGCATCAATAGACTGGAAACAGAGTTCACACTGCACTTTTCCCTCATATTTTGAAAGAATCTGTGTACGGAACTGCTCTTCGAAGTCCTTTCTAATCACCCATACAATCTTGCCAAATCCGGCTTCTATTGCGTCATAGATACTGTAGTCCATGATTGTTTCACCATTAGGTCCAAGACCATCAAGCTGCTTAAGTCCGCCATAGCGGCTGCCCATTCCTGCAGCGAGTAAGAAAAGTGTTGGTTTCATATTTCTGTTGAATTTATTGATTGAGTGTTTTGGTTCTCTTTTTTTCTTTCTCTTTTGAAAAGCCTTAGGTTAAGGAAGTCTTTCCTTGGCTTATCGTTTGCAAAGTTACAAAAAAATTTGCTTCTTCAAAGCATTTTTCTCTGTTTTTTTCATTACGGTGTAAAAAAACTGAAGAAATCGTTTTCAGATTATTCTTACCTCAGAGATTATTCTTGCACCAACTGCTGCATTGAGTTTATCGCACAACTGCGATCGGAACATGGTTAAATCGGCACGCAAGGCAGCATTAGAAACCTTCACCACAAGTGTTTGATTCTTAATGTATTTCTCCTTGGTATAGCGTGCAACAACAGGTCCAACCACATCCTCCCAGAGTGCTATAAGACGCCTTTGAAGAAGAGGGGTTTCAAGACCTTGCTGACGCAGAATCTGCAAGACGATATCGTTTACAGGAATTTCTTTTCTTCTGAACATTGTATTGAGATTTCTCCGTTCTTGACAGCAAAAATTCGGTAATCATGATTAGAATGACGAAGAATTTCGTCGAGGTGGTCGCGATTGGTGTCAGTTATAAAAATCTGCCCAAATCGGTCGTCTGACACTATCTTAACAATCTGCTCAACTCGATGGGAGTCGAGTTTGTCGAAGATATCGTCGAGGAGCAGCAGTGGCTGAGTATGTGTGGTTGTCTGGCAGAGGAAGTCAAACTGTGCTAACTTCAAGGATACAACAAACGTCTTCGTCTGACCCTGACTGCCCTCCCTACGCAGAGGGAAACCGTCTATGAGCATCTCGATATCATCTCGATGAACACCGTGTAGAGAATAGCCAACTGCCCTATCCTTAAAGCGGTCGCGGCGAATAACCTCAAGCAACGGACCTCGCTGGCAATGAGAGACATAGTTCAGCGAAACCGTCTCACAGCATTCAGATACCTGACGGTAGAAATTCTCGAAAACAGGAGTAAGTCGCTCAAGGAAATCATTTCTCGCTACATAGATGCGCTCACCCTCTCGAGCCATCTCTTCCTCCCAAAGTTCCATGAGCGAGAGGTCTGGCTCTTCCTCCATCTTCAAAAGGGCATTGCGCTGCTGAAGTGCGGTATTGTATCTCACTAAAGCTTCAAGATAATCTGGACGGTATTGTGAAATGACAATATCAATCATCTTCCGGCGCATCTCACTGCCTCCTTCCACAAGCATGGTGTCTGAAGGCGAAACAAGGATAAGCGGAATGAGCCCGATATGACTTGCAAGGCGCTTATATTCCTTCTTATTTCGCTTGAAATGCTTTCTGCTACCACGTTTCATTCCACAATAAATCTGTTCTTCATTACCCTCTTCATCAACATAATCGCCTTCAAGAACAAAGAAGTCGGAGTCGTGGCGAACAATCTGTGAATCGACGGCAGAAGAATGACTTTTGCAGAAGGAAAGATAATAAACGGCATCGAGGATATTTGTCTTCCCCATACCGTTGTTTCCGATAAAGCAATTGATCTTCGGAGAGAGTTCAAGAGTGGTCTCCGAAATGTTCTTATAATTTATTATTGAGAGCTTTTTTAGTATCATTTTCCGCTATTTTACCGCAAAGTTAGCCTTTTTCATTGTAAAAAACAAAAAAAATCGGCAATAAATTTCACTATCTGAGATAAATTCTGTAATTTTGTGGCAAGTTTGCGCTTTTATCAGCAGAAACTTCCCTAAAAGGGTACACAATAATATAAAAAATACATATTAAAAGCACGTCAAGAAAATATAAAAAAATAACAATAAAAAATAATGGAAAAGAAAAACATTCAGCAGACTCCAGCAGAGGAGTCACGTACAAAAAGTGAGGCTTTTGTCCTCAAGAACAAAAAAGTAATCAGCTTCTCTATCATCGCTGTTCTCGTGGTAGTAGCAGCTGCCATTCTCCTGAACTCATTCTATTTCAAACCTCGTCAGGAAGAAGCAAGCACAGCAATCGCTAAGGGGCAAGAACTCTTCGGACAGGAACAGTACGAAAAGGCTCTTAACGGAGACGGAAAGTACATCGGTTTCCTAAAGGTTATTGACGAGTACGGATGCACAGACGCAGGAAATCTTGCAAAGCTCTATGCCGGACTCTGCTATGCACAGATGGGGAAATTTGCAGAGGCTGAGAAGCAGTTAAGCGATTATTCTCCTGCTGACGACGCAATGGTGTCTCCAGCAGCAATGGCAGCCCTCGGAAATGTATATGCAAGCCTCAACAAGGTTGACGACGCTATCAGCTGTCTTAAAAAGGCTGCAAAGATGGCAAACAGTGAGTCTGCAACAGGTCATAACCTCTCTCTTGCACCACAGTTCCTCCTTCAGGCTGGTAAGCTTCTTGAAAGCCAGGGCAAGACAGCTGAGGCAAACGAGATCTACAACGACATCAAGAAGAACTACATCAATGCTCCTATTAGTCGCGAAATAGACAAATACATTGAGCGCACAACAAAATAATGGGAACAAGAAATTTTTCTAACTACGACCGGACAAAGGTGCCAAACGCAGAAAACATGTGTTTCGGCATCGTTGTTTCTGAGCGTAATGCGGAAATAACAAAAGCACTTCTTGATGGTGCCGTAAAGACACTTGAGAGCTTCGATGCTCTTCCAGAGAACATACACGTGAAATATGTTCCAGGCACTTTCGAACTTGTTTATGGCGTTCATCAGATGACGCTAAACGACGGATATGACGCAGTGATTGCCATTGGCGCAGTGATTAGGGGTGAAACTCCTCACTTCGACTATATGTGCCAAGGAATAACAGCAGGCTTCGCTCAACTGAACGCAACAAGTAAAGTACCTATCATCTTCGGAGTACTCACGACAGACACTCTTGAGCAAGCCCAAGAACGCTCAGGAGGCAGATTAGGCAATAAAGGTGAAGAATGTGCAGTAGCAGCCATCAAAATGGCAAAATTCTAATTGTTTTGCATTCTCCTGCCGCCAACAAAAACAACCATGATGGCTCTGTTACCTTTTTTATGCAAAGCAGATGCTATCTATATAATAAGGTGCAAAGAATAAGGTATGATACTAAAAGACATACTCGAAAAATATTCCTTCAACGTCATATTCACAGAACTCTGTGAAATGATGCCTGTGCTAAATCGTAAGCGTCCTGCCATGCAGGAAGCTTACGATTTTCTTATGTCACAAAGCCCTGTAACCTCAAAAAAGAAAATCGTTTATAAACTGATTGACGCGCAAGATAGCGACGACTGTTTCGTTGGTGCAGAAGACAAATGCTTCGAAGCTCAATGGAATGTGATTCTCGGGAAGGAAGTAGTCGTTGACGATGATGTAGAAATAAGCGATCAGGAAATTGCTGTAAACTGCTTTTTCTGCATCCTACTCTTGGGATTCTTCCCAAGACGGTTTGAATCCCTACACAACGAACTGTTAGAAATGCTTGCATAACACTAAAACGCCATGACAAAAAAAACTGCAATTATACTATCCATCTCCTGTCTACTCGCCATTTCATGCAAGGAGAAGCAGGAACAGAAAGACATTATTGTTCCGGCTCCCGTTGTTAAACAAGAGAAAAAGACTATGGAGATGTCTGAAACTCACCAGGAGTATACAGAGTCTCTCAACGGGAAGAAATACAGTATAGACATCATTCGCTCCGCCGACCACTCACTTCCTCTCACATCCGACGAGATGGGAAACGCTTACTATGACAATATCATCACTGTAAGAGTGCATAGGGAAGATGGAAGTGACTTACTGAACAAAACATTCAGGAAATCAGACTTTGCCGAATATCTCGGAAACAACGAGCTGAGAAAGACTGGAGCTTTGCTGGGCATCGTATACGACAAGATAGATAATGGAAAATTGTCGTTCGCTGCAAGTGTTGGCTCTCCAGACCCTAACAGCGACGAATACATTCCTCTCACACTGACATTGTCAACATCGGGAGCACTATATATTGCTATCGACAACAAGGCAGATATAGTAGACATTGAGGAGGAAGAAGACGAGGGAGTGTAATCGCAAAACCTCTTCTATTTCACAAATATCCCTCCTATCCAATAAACGTCTCAGCCTGCCCCATGCAAGCAACATCGTTACAACGACTGAAACGTCTCTGTCCAGTCTCAGCATCTAAAAATTCTCCACCCCGTTTCTGTATATTAAAACGCCCCTGCCCAATCTCAGCATAACAAACAAAACCCTTAACACACAAACACCACACTGCTTATGGAGATGCTAAACAAGATCCTTTCTGAGATAAGCACAACAATCTGGGGATACCCGATGATTATTCTGCTCTTGGGAACACACCTTTTTCTAACCATTAGGCTACGATTCCCTCAAAGGCATATTTTTAAAGCTATAAAACTGTCGGTGAGTAAAGACAAAGGGGCATCTGGCGAGGTGTCGCAATTTGCGGCACTAACGACGGCGCTCGCAGCAACAATTGGTACGGGAAATATCGTTGGCGTAGGAACAGCTATCGCTTTGGGAGGACCAGGAGCTGTGTTCTGGTGCTGGATGACGGGAATTTTCGGTATCTCCACGAAATACGGTGAGGCTTTGCTTGCGGTAAGGTATAGAATAAAAACTCCTCAGGGAAGAATGCTCGGTGGACCGATGTATGCTTTAGAAAGAGGACTTGCACAGCATTCTAAAGGCATGCGCAGGAAGATATGGAAATTCCTCGCCATAGCATTCGCCTTCTTCACTGCAATGGCAACCTTCGGTATCGGCTCTACGGTTCAAGCAAACGCCATCTCTACAATGAGCACCACCACCTTCGGGTTCTCTCCCGTAATTGTTGGCGGTGTTCTCACTATTCTTGCCGCTGCAGTCATCATGGGTGGTGTGAAGAGCATTGGACGTTGCTGTCAGGCTATTGTTCCTTTCATGGCAGGATTGTATATCATTGGTTGTATAACAATCATGATCATCAATAAAGATTATATCCTTCCTGCACTCGAACTGATTGTAACCTCGGCATTCAACCCTTCAGCTGCTGGAGGAGGATTTGTTGGTGCTTCTATTATGATTGCTGCAAGATACGGTATTGCCAGAGGACTGTTCTCAAACGAATCTGGATTAGGCTCGGCACCTATCGTAGCTGCTGCTGCACAAACGAGGAATTCAGTTCGACAGGCATTGGTCTCTTCCACTGGAACATTCTGGGACACAGTGGTGATATGCGCCATAACAGGAATTGTTGTAGTGTCTTCTGTGATAGCATATCCAGATATCAGCATGACAGATGGTAGTGCACTGACAAAAATGGCATTCTCAAAAATTCCGTATATTGGAGAGCCTATTCTTGTCTTCGGCTCATTGACGTTCGCATTCTCAACAATTCTCGGATGGAGCTACTACGGTGAATGCGGCATGGAATATATTGTCACAAAGCTTACATACCGTTCAAAAATAAAGGCGGCAGAGATAGGGAAGAAAAAAGGTGATGCTGACCTTACCATTCGTAAGGCTATAAACACTTATCGTGTCATGTTCCTTATCACTGTATACCTTGGTGCGGTGATTAGTCTTGACCTTGTATGGAACATCGCTGATATCTTCAATGCGCTCATGGCAATACCGAATCTCATCTCTCTACTCTTCCTTTCTGGGGTAATAGTAAGGGAAACACGAAAGTACCTTTGGGAAGGAGATATAGACAGCTATGGCAGATAAAAAGGTTCGAAAACGAGTCTCCTAAAACAAATCTTCGCAACCGATATTCAACGAAGTTAAATGCTGCAGATATTCAACGAAGTTAAGTACTTTGGAAGGCAAACAGTAGATTAACAAACGGCAACAAATGGCTAACAAATGGCTAACAAACGGCTAACAAGCGGCTAACAAGCGGCTAACAAGCGGCTAAGCAACCTTAAATAAGCGAATGTCTTTTGTTCAAATCAAAATCTTTTCGAGTTTACACTTTACGTTTTACGTTTCTTATAGATGTTGAATTATATAGCTTTAGAGCGCAAAATTTCAATTTAAAACGTACAGCAATCTACGTTTTTTCTCTCGCTATAGCCTTTTTCGGTTTTTGAGGCATCATTTGGTTCGCAATTCGAGACATCAATTCTCAGTTTCACAAGGTGAAACATTTTGTTTCCTCGCGAGGCAGCAAATGTTTCATCCCGTGAAACAAAATTGTCCTCACTTCCTTCTCCATTCCATGTCCCTTATTTCTTCCTCCGTTTCTCCTCCGTTTTCTCACTTTCAAAAAATGGGAGGAACTTGGGAGGTACTTGGGAGGTACATGGGAGGTAGATATACGGAACATATGAGGAGCATATGAGGAGCATATGAGGTACTTGGGAGGCAATTCTTTGTCGATTCCAGATTCTGATTCTTATGATTCTTCTTAATTCAGTAAAATCAGAATAATCCGTAATCTTCATTATTTTCCGTAGTTTTCCGTAATCTTCATTATTTTCCGTAATCATCTACCCTAAAACGTAAAGTAGTTTACATTAGATAGAGCAACTGACAATAATATTCTCACGAGGGACCTTTTCCCAAGAAAAGGCACCTATCAGTTCTGATGCCTTTACCGCTTCTGGGCGGTCTATTATGCCAGCATGAAAGGCAAGGAAGCCAACAATCTCCTCTGGAGAATGATTATCTCTAAGAATACCCATGTCAAGACTTTTGTCACGCTTAGACAGTCGCTGTTTAGAGTCATTGCATAGCAAGGGGAGATGACAATATTCTGGTGCTTGATAGCCGAGAAGTTCAAAGAGATACATCTGTTGCGGAACAGAAAGGAGGAGGTCACACCCTCTCACCACTTCTGTGATTCCAAGCAGTGCATCATCTACTGACACTGCCAACTGATATGCCCACGCCCCATCGGCACGGCGAAGAATAAAATCGCCACATTGACGAGAGAGATTAATCTTATGACAGCCGTAGTGGCGGTCAGAGAATACAATATCTCTGTCGGGAACACGAAGGCGAAGAGCACCAGGACGATTGACAATAAAATCTTTAGGAAGATTCTCTGGGCGGCACGTTCCTTTATACACCACCCTTCCATCTGACTCATGTGGCGCTTGTGTTGCCATGATATCTGCTCGAGTGCAATAGCAAGGATATACAAGTCCTTGACTTACAAGACATTTCAAGTGTTCTTCATAATACGAGAAACGCTCACTCTGTACATACTCCTCATCCCAGTCAATGCCAAGCCATTGAAGGTCTGACTCTATCTGACGGGCATATTCATCTCTCGACCGCTGTCGGTCGATATCCTCTATTCGTAACACAAAGCCTCCACCCTTACTTCTCGCTGAAAACCAGGCAAGGAGAGCAGCGTAAACATTTCCCAAATGCATGCGCCCAGTCGGCGAAGGTGCAAAGCGTCCTTTCATTGTTCGCATTTTTTCAAGTATTTATTTTTTTGCTCACATTCAATTTACCTTCTTCCTCTTTATCTTCCATCCCATGGCAGCCACAAAGATAGACATCAGAGGGGAGAGGTAACAGAAGAAGCAATACGGTAGATACACGAGTGTAGCGACACCAAGAATAGTAGAATGAGTCATGCCACAGGTATTCCAAGGAATAAGCACAGACGTCACTGTGGCGCCATCTTCTGCAGAACGAGATAGGAGTCGGTTTTCATAACCCTCTCGCTCATAGGCTTCCTTGAAGAGATTTGCTGAGAGAATGATGGAGATATACTGATCGCCGGTTGCAAGGTTCATGGCAATTCCATTGAACACGGTAGCAAAAACAATGCCCACCCTCGTCTTCACCAGTCTGTTGAAGATAGCACGAAGGAAACTCTTCAACATTCCACAAGCAGTCATCGCACCACCAAAAATCATGGCAGAGAGAATAAGCCAAATGGTGTCGAGCATCCCTGCCATGCCAGAGGTGGAGACAAGGTCGTTGAAAAGAGGAAGTCCAGTCTCTACTGAGGTGCTTCCCGACAAGGTGGTTATTATTCCTCGGTACAATACTCCCCAATCCATTTCCGCTCCTCGTCCTGCTCCTCCTACTTCCATCAGAACGTCTGGTTGGAAGAAAATCGCCATAATAATGGCAATAAGCGTTGACGAGAAGAGCACTATGAGCGATTGCACCTTTTTATATATGAGGAATCCACTGAAAATGGGTACTATCAACAGCCAGGAACTGATGTTGAACGTATTCTCTAAAGTGGCGAGATACAACGCATTATCGTTCACACCAACATTTCCCATCCACACTCCAGCAAAAGAAAAGAGAATAAGCGTGAGGAACATCGTCGGACCTGTCGTGAGAAGCATATACCTAATATGCGTGAACAATGGCGTTCCACTTACCGAAGAGGCAAGAACAGTGGTGTCGCTCAAAGGAGAGATCTTATCGCCGAAATATGCGCCAGAGATAATGGCTCCCGCAATCCATCCATCATCAAAACCATGTGCCCTACCAATTCCCAAGAGTGCCACACCAATCGTGGCTATCGTTGTCCATGAGGAACCAGTCATGACAGAAACAATTCCGCAGATAACACATGCCGACATAAGGAATACGGAAGGATGAATAAACTGTATGCCATAGTAAATCATCGTTGGCACTATGCCGCTGATCATCCATGCTCCGGAGAGCATACCAATGCATAGAAGTATATATATTGAGATCGTTGTGTCACTAACCTTCTCAATAACGTTTTCCTCTATCTTCTTCCATGGAACGCCACAAAAGCCCATTCCCAACACCACACAAATGGCGGTGGCAATCAGCAGCGACATCTGTGAAGGTCCCGACAAGGCATCACCACCAAAAATCGTTATGGTCAATGCAAGGAGCAACACAAGTATAATCAACGGAATGGCACTTATCCATACCGGAGGCAAGGGGTTGTTCGTCTTCTTTATCTTCATCGATTTGCAAGTGTTAACCATGCACACCAACTCGTCAGCATTCCGCTTTTTGCAAGTAATAAGTATGCAGAGTTCTATTTATAATTATTAATTTTTCCTATTCTTGAAACAGGCTCATTAAACAGCCTTTTTTCGCTTTCATCTAAAAGATTTTGCAAAGTTACTGCTTTTTTGTGTAAATAAAATGTAAAAACAAAAATAATATTTTGATATTTATGAGATAATAAGTAATTTTGCGTGAATTATACACCTTTTTCAATAAAAAACGCACGGAAGAAGAAAAAGAAATCAATAATTAAACTATAAAAATCTTCAAAAGTACAACATGAAAAAATTCCGTCTTGTAGACAATTGCTTAGGATGGCTCACATTCCTTATTGCCGCCTTCGTCTATTGCTCAACAATTGAACCAACAGCGTCCTTCTGGGACTGTCCGGAGTTTATCACCACAGGCTATAAGCTTGAGGTTGGACACCCGCCTGGAGCTCCGTTCTTCATGCTCACGGCAAACCTCTTCTCGCAGTTTGCTAACGACCCTACACAAGTGGCAAGGATGGTAAACATGATGTCGGCATTGCTCTCGGCAACGTGTATTCTCTTCCTGTTCTGGTCTATTACGCATCTCACGCGAAGACTGATTGTAGGAAGGAAAGAAGAAATGAACATCTCTCGACTCATTGCCATTGAGGCAAGCGGACTTGTGGGAGCTCTTATATACACGTTCTCCGATACCTTTTGGTTCTCTGCTGTAGAGGGTGAGGTGTACGCCTACTCGTCTGCTTTCACAGCAGTGGTGTTCTGGCTCATACTGAAATGGGAAGACCAAGCAGAGAAGCCGCATTCAGACAGATGGCTCGTGCTCATTGCCTATATGACTGGACTTTCTATCGGTGTGCACCTTCTAAACCTCCTTTGCATTCCCGCCATCGTACTTGTCTATTACTACAAGAAGAACCCAGAGGCCGACCTAAAAGGCTCGCTGATGGCGTTGGCGGTATCTGGATTGATTGTGGCTGGAGTGCTCTACGGTGTCGTACCAGGAATCATCACCATTGGTGGATGGTTTGAACTCTTCTTCGTAAACACTCTCGGAATGCCGTTCAACACTGGAGTCTTCGTGTATATCGTCTTGCTTGTGGGAATCGTAACATGGGCAATATACGAGACATACATACAGAAGAGCAAGAAGCGTGAGAACATCGCTTTCCTGCTCTCAGTAGGCATGCTCGGTATTCCGTTCTATGGCTATGGATGGAGTGCGGCCGTTATCGGCTTCATTGCTCTTGCCGTGCTTTGGTTCGTGCTGAAGATAAAGCGGAACGGCATTGAACTGGTCACCTCCCGGTTTAAAAACACAACACTCCTCTGCCTCCTTATGCTGATGATTGGATATTCCACTTATGCGGTTATCGTGATTCGCTCATCAGCAAACCCTCCTATGGATCAGAACTCCCCAGAAGATATCTTCACGCTCGGTAGCTATCTGAGCCGCGACCAGTATGGTGACCGTCCTCTGCTCTACGGAGAGGCATACACCTCTCAGGTGGCTTTGACGGTTGATGGAAACATGTGCCGACCAGTGATGAAAAAGGGTGCTCCTATCTATCAGCGTGTGGAAAAGCACTCTCCTGACGAGCCTGACCGCTACTTCGTGGTGCGCACTCGAGATAAGTATGTGTATGCTCAGAATATGCTCTTCCCTCGTATGCATAGCAGCGACCACGCAAAGAACTACGAGAGTTGGATGGGTGGTGTAGAAGGACATACCGTACAATACGACCGCTGCGGAGAAATCATCGATGTGAAGATGCCTACGATGATGGAGAATATCCGCTTCTTCCTCTCCTACCAGTGCAACTTCATGTACTGGAGATACTTCATGTGGAATTTCGCAGGAAGACAGAACGACTTGCAGGGAAATGGAGAACTGGAGCATGGAAACTGGATCACAGGCATTCCATTCATAGACAATGCTATGCTCGGCGACCAATCTCTGCTTCCTGACGAACTGAAGGAGAACAAGGGGCATAACGTGTTCTACTGTCTGCCTCTCATTCTCGGTCTTCTCGGTCTCTTCTGGCAGGCATTCAGAGGACAGAGGGGCATTCAGCAGTTCTGGGTGGTGTTCTTCCTGTTCTTCATGACGGGTCTCGCCATCGTGCTTTACCTTAATCAAACTCCTTCACAGCCTCGTGAGCGTGACTATGCGTATGCTGGCTCGTTCTACGCCTTCGCAATATGGTGCGGAATGGGCGTAGCTGCCATTATTGAACTCATAGAGCGTAAAATGAAGAAGAGCAACGTGACAGTAGCTGCCATTGTGGCACTTGCTTGTCTCTTCGTGCCTCTGCAAATGGCTTCTCAGACATGGGACGACCACGACCGCTCTGGACGTTACGTATGCCGCGACTTTGGTCAGAACTATCTCATGGCACTTCAAGAGGAGGGAAATCCGATTATCTTCACTAACGGAGACAACGACACCTTCCCGCTCTGGTACAACCAGGATGTGGAGGGAGTGCGCACAGATGCTCGTGTCTGCAACCTTTCTTATCTCGCCACCGACTGGTATATCGACCAAATGGTGCGCCCTGCCTACGACTCGCCTTCTCTTCCTATCACATGGCCTCGTGTGGATTATTGCGCTGGAACAAACGAATATATCACTGTGGAGCCTGAGGCAAAACAGGAGATTCTTGATTTCTATGCATCTGACCCTGAGGAGGCAAGGAAGACATTCGGAGATGAGCCGTTTGAACTGAAGAACGTCTTGAAATACTGGGTGAGAGGTGGAAAAGATTCTGAGGGCACTCACATCATTCCTACCGATACACTTTATCTCACTGTCGATAAAGAGGCTGTGAAGAAAAGTGGTATGCTCATGGCAAGCGATAGCATTCCTGACAAGATGGTTATCTCGCTCGCAGGAAAGCGTGCTCTATACAAAAACGACCTCATGCTCCTCGAAATGCTTGCTAACGCAAACTGGACACGCCCACTCTATGTGGCACAAACCGTTGGACAGGAGAACTACATGAACCTCGGCGATAACTTCGTTCAAGAGGGTCTCGTAAACCGCATCACTCCATTCACCACCATCGGCGACGACACAAAGAACTACGACGTTGAGAAGGTCTATAACAACCTTATGAAACGATTTAAGTTCGGTGGATTAGAGAAAGAGGGGCTCTATCTCGATGAAACGGTTATGCGCATGTGCTACACACATAAGCGTCTCTTCTCTGAGCTTGCCTCTCATCTCGTGAATATGGGCGATAAGAAAAGGGCAAAGGAAGTTCTCAACTATATGAACAAGGTTCTTCCTGAGTATAACATTCCAACCAACTATTGGACTGGTGGTCTTGATATCGCTCGCACATACATCAAGCTCGGCATGAAGAAGGAAGGCATACGCATCGTAAACAACATGTGGAAGAACTGCGTGCAGTATATGAGATGGTATAATGCCATGACTCCGTCTCGATTCGCAATGTCACAGTATGAGTGTGTTCAGCAGATTTACATCATGCAGGCTCTCTACGAAATCGTTGATGGACACGATGAAAAGACAGAACAAAGATACCTTAAGCAATTTGCTGACATTATTGGTGAATATCAGGCTAAGGGCGGTATGCTGCCAGAATAAATAGCAGTTCCTGCCTGTCTAAACATAAAGCGGCATGTTGTCTGAAAAGCGGGCAACATGCTGCTTAAATTAATTTACACTCATTCTTCATCTGAACAGAAAAAAAAGAAATGATTATTGAGCAACCATCAAAATGGCTGAGGTGGCTATACCCACAGGCTCTATGGCGAATGGACGTCAACGACCATTCCGTTTACCTCACCTTCGACGACGGACCCATCCCAGAATCAACACCTTATATCCTTAAGGTGCTGAAGGAATTTGACGTCAAGGCAACCTTCTTCGTAGTGGGCGATAATGTAAGGAAATATCCAGAGCTTTACCAGCAGATTCTCGATGAAGGTCATCGTGTGGGGAACCATACCTATAACCATATTGGTGGTGCACGGCATTCTATCTATACCTACGAGAAGAACGTGAAGAAATGTGACGACCTTATTCACTCTGACCTCTTCCGACCACCTCATGGCTGGATGCGCCCAACGCAATACCACCGTTTCAAACATAAGTTCCGAATTGTTATGTGGGACCTTGTCACTCGCGATTATTCTAAGCGACTCTCTGCCTATGACGTTGTGAGAAACGTGCATCTCTATGCTCGCAACGGTTCTATCATAACCTTCCACGACTCGCTGAAATCAATAGACAAACTCCATTACGCTCTCCCCGCAAGTCTCCGGTATCTTAAATCGCAGGGCTATGAGTTCAAGGTGTTCGACTAATAACCATGGTGTTTCAATTTCTGTTGGCGCACCATGGTTTTCGTTTATACCATAATCCGCAAATTCGTTTGATTCGTGGTCAAAAAAAGTTTTAGATCTTTTACGTTTTTATTCTTCCCTCCTGAAACCAGAAAACTTGAAACAGCGTCAGCATTTGAAACCCTCTGAAACCTTCTGAAACCACCTGAAACCTTCTGAAACCTGAAACTTGAAACCAACGTTAGCGTTTGAAACCCTCTGAAACCTCCTGAAACCTGAAACTTGAAACCAACGTTAGCGTTTGAAACCCTCTGAAACCTCATGAAACCTTCAGAAACCCCTCTGAAACCTGAAACGCGCGTTAGCGCTCTGCCCCTGCCCCTCAGCAAAGGTTCTCCCTTTTAAGGGGGAGTTAGAGAGGGGCTTCTAAGGCTCCAGGTCACCAGTGTCTGGGTTTACTGAGTCACCTCCTGAGCCACTGCCAGAGTCTGTGCTGCCACTTGAACCACCAGAGCCGCTTGAAGAGCTTGAAGAACCAATAGGGATGGTTTTCACCCTCTTCAGTGTTGCAGCGAGGTTAAGGCTCGTGTTGCTCAGCGTACCCGTAGCACGAGCGCGTAGCTTCACACCACTGATGTTCGCCGTTGTATAGTCCTCTTCGCTCTCCGCTCCAATACGATTTTTGATACCCACGCTAAAGATGGCGAGATCATCGATCTTTACGCTCTTCCCTGAAAGGAGCTGCTCCTTGATGCACTTCACCATTGCCTTGAGCACACCAATACACATAGCCTCTGAGAAGCTGGTGTTATGCTCTTCCATGTGTGCTGCGAGTCCTGCGAGGTCGATAGTCTCCTCCACCACTGGGTAGGCGTACCACTTTTGGTAGGCTGTGCTTGACTCGTTCTTGTTCTGTTTTACATTGTACTTAATCATAGTCGTAATTTTT
>CALZTP010000040.1 GCA_945829115.1 uncultured bacterium
ATGCGCAGTAGGCGATGCAAGGATTATAAAAATAATTTTGCACACCTACTTATGAGAAAGAAAAATAAGGTGGGAATTGTAAGAACCCACCTTAAAAAGGTTATTTCTTCTCCATCAGACTCTTTGCAAGTGCTACTGCTTCGTTAGCATTAGAGCTATAGCCATCGGCACCTATCTCTACGGCAAATTCCTTGCTGACAGGCGCACCGCCAACCATCACCTTTACCTTGTCTCTCAGTCCTGCAACCTTCAGAGCCTCAAGAACATCAGACATATAGGTCATGGTGGTGGTAAGAAGGGCAGAGAGACAGAGAATGTCAGCATTGTTTTCTTTCACAGCATCAACAAATGCCTGTGCATCAACATCAATGCCTATATTCACAACCTCAAAGCCAGAACCTTCCAGCATTGAGGCAACGAGGTTCTTGCCAATATCGTGGAGGTCACCCTTAACCGTTCCAATTACTATCTTTCCTGCAGACTCTATACCACCACCGTTTGCCTCCATGATTGGCTTCAGAATGCCAAGGGCAGCCTTCATAGCTCTACCAGCCATAAGCAGCTGAGGAACAAACGCCTTTCCTTCTTGGAAACGTTGTCCAACAACCGACATTGCCTGAATCATCTGTGTGTTGATAAGCTCAGAAGGGTCGGCACCAAGAGACACTGCTGCCTCTGTAGCCTTTATGGCATCAGCCTCCTTTCCGGCAACGATGGCGTCGAGGATAGACGGCTCAGAAGTGGCTGGAGTCTTAGAAGTTGTCGTTGCAGAGGCTGCAGTGTCAGAAACACTAACTTCAGCAGATGCATCTGTATTAACATCGTTCGCTTTCGCAGAATCAGTCTGGGAAGCAACTGTTTTTTTCGCATTTACAGAAGATATATCTCCATTACATGCACCTTTTTTCGGAGTCACAAAGCAGTTTTCGAAAGGCTCAACAAGAGACGTCAGGGCTGCAATATGACTGTCTGTTGTGCCACAACAACCACCAACGACATTCACGGCATGAGCATCGATGAGACGCCAGTTCTGGCGTGCGAAGCTTTCTGGAGTTTGCAGATATCTGCCATGAGCATCAGGGATTCCGGCATTTCCGTAAATGGAAATTCGGCATGAGAAGCGTTGCGCCATTTCCATCACGACATCGGCTATTACCGCAGGCTCTGAGGTGCAGTTTACACCTACTGAGAAAATCTCAAACTTGCGAGTATTCTTTTCAATGAATGTGAAAACATCCTGCCCATTCATGTTCATGCCAGAAACATTCACCTGCGCAAAGGAAAGCATGATGGGGAGTCGAACGCCACGAGATGACATCACATCCTCAGCGGCACGAAGGGCATAGTAAGCATTCTCAAGGTCGAAGATTGTCTCTATGAGGAGAATGTCAACACCACCATCGAGAAGAGCTTCTATCTGCTCAGCATATGCTTTCTGCAACACCTCGGTGCCGAGAGGTGCACATCCTGCTGTTCCGAAGGAAACGCATTTGTTTGTAGGTCCCACAGAGCCAGCAACATAGCGTGGTTTCTCTGGATTTGTAAAGGTGAAGGCATCTGCCACCTGACGAGCAATGCGAGCAGCAGAGAGATTAAACTCCCGCACACGCTCCTGCCATCCGTAGTCAGCCAAAGAGACTGCCTGAGAAGAGAATGTGTTTGTGGTGATGATATCTGCACCTGCAGTGAGATAGCGGCGATGGATGTCTGAGATTACCTCTGGACGTGTGATGTTCAGTTCATCGCTGCATCCCTTCATGCCGTATTGTTGAACCATTGTTCCCATTCCACCATCAAGAATTAGCACACGCTTTTCTGACAGCTCTTCAAGAGAAGGTCGTGAAGGTGTTATGGTTACTGGAACAGATGGAATGCTGACTCCGTTGACAGTATTCTGAGAATCATTTCCAGTTGCTTTTGAACGTTCAGAAACCACTTCCTCTGCTGTCTTCACACCACGGATGTTCTTATACCTTGGAGCAGTTTTAGAAGAGAAAGTGAGGGAATCAGAGACATGAATAGCTTCATCAACAGTCTTCTCAACAGCAGCAGACTGATACTCCTCTACAATTCGGAGCGCCTGCTCTACCTCATCCTCGTTCTTAAAGTCCATTTCAAGATGTATGCCATCGCCACCAACATTGTCGAGGAGAGGACGAAGCTGATCAAGAGTAACCCAACAAGCCATGATGCTCTTTCCCGCAGAAAGAATCTTTCGGTAGAGGTCATACCACTTCGGGTCGCCGCCCTGCGGTTCTCCAACACCTGGAGTCCACTGAACTGCCTTCAACTCCTCTATCTCGAGAATGGCAGGGAGATGATGTAAAGCTCCTACTCCATCAAGATGATATAGAGTATACGGGATTTTCTGGCACTGCTCACGAAGGAATGGCTGCACGAATCGGCGGTAGTCGTCTTCTGAAATCATCGTAGAGATGTCACACTGCAACTTTGTC
Organism: uncultured bacterium; assembly: GCA_945829115.1. Taxonomy (GTDB): domain Bacteria; phylum Bacteroidota; class Bacteroidia; order Bacteroidales; family Bacteroidaceae; genus Prevotella. The sequence continues at coordinate 2,457 of CALZTP010000040.1, forward strand.
ATCTTTCCTGGAGCCCAAGAAGAGAAATAGCAGAATGCCATCTCGTCTCCCTCACGAATGATCTCGTAGAGTTCATCGAAGACCTTGAAATAAACCTCGTTGATATACTTCAACTGTCGCTCTACAACCTCTGGTTGCATAACAGTGTCAAGGAGCACCTTATCGGTTCCCTTCATGGCTGCAAGGACATCAAGACCTTCCATGAGATCAGGCATTCCTACATAGTAATTACCGTTTGCACGTGCCTTGCACGCCTTCAGAAGTTCCTTGTGAATGCGGTAATTCGCGGAGTCGGGATTGAAGACAAAGTCGTCGGTGAAGTCAGGGTCGGGGTGAATCCAGATAGTGTCTTCACCACCTTCGAAGCGTGCTCCAAGAATGGCTGCTAAAGAGCCCGGTCCCAGCTGAGTATTTGCAACTGGGAGCATGTCTGCCTTTAGGCACGAATGTCCCACATACCAGTCGAGGTATTCTGCTCGCCACTGAGGGTCAAACCATTTCTGATGGTTATCAGTAGCCTTTGGTGCTCCGGGAAGTCCGAACGCTCCTGTTCCAAAATCGTTTCTCAGGGCTTCGGTGAGTCTTATGGGCGCTTCAGAGGAATAAGGACCGTGTGGCGCTACTCCTTCTTGAAAGTGCTCCCACATATTCACGACAACTCCCTTATGGTTCCACCAGTTTATATAGTGTTTCTTTGTTTCTTCGAGATTATTCTTCCACATATTTTTTAAAAGGATTTTGTATGGTCACACACAAAACAATGAAAAACGGGTAACAGGAGCAGTCTCCAAGTAAGGGAGGCTACTCCTGATTTTCTTTATGCGAAAAAAGTGCGATTATTTGTAGATCGGACCGTAGTTCTGACAAGCACGGTAGTCGGAACCCTCCTTGTCCATGCCAAAGGCATTCCAACACGCAGGACGGAAGATTTTCTCTTCAGGGACATTGTGCATGCATACAGGAATTCGGAGCATGGAAGCGAGAGTAATGAGGTCGGCACCGATATGTCCGTAACTGATAGCACCGTGGTTTGCACCCCAGTTGTTCATTACAGAATAGACATCCTTGAAGGCATCTTTTGAAGCGTCGAGACGTGGCACGAACCATGTTGTAGGCCATGTAGGGTCTGTACGCTTGTTCAAAGTGTCAAAAATCTCAGGATCTACGTCTGCTGTCCATCCCTCGGCAATTTGAAGAACAGGTCCAAGTCCCTTGATAAGATTCAATCGGCTCATGGTGACAGGCATGCCGCCCTTGGTAAGGAACTGTGAAGAGAAGCCTCCACCACGGAAATAGTCACGGTCGGCAGGCATCCAGTTGGTGTTTTTCAGACAAGCCTCAACATCCTCTTCTGTCATCTCCCAAGATGGCTTCATACATGGCTCTCCAGCAGCGTTATGGCTGGCACCAGTGGCATCGAGGGTTGTGGCTCCTGAGTTGATGAGGTGAATCATGCCACCAGCTGCAAGTCCAGTGAGTTCCTTTCCTGTGACGCGCTTAACAGCCTCTGGGCTCCAATATGTGCGCACATCGGAGAACATCTGTCCGCAACCAGTGAGCAGTTTTCCAAAGAGCATTGCTACGCCGTTGCAAGCATCGTTCTCTGTTGCAAGAACGTAAGCCTGACGAATTCCGTTCCAGTCGAAGGTGCTACAGAGAAGAGCCTCAGAATAATCTCCATTCGGCTTCCAGTCGGTCCACTGACGCTGTCCCTGGAATCCAGCAGCTATGGCATTGTGACCAATGGCTTCCTCTTTGAACCCAAGATCTTTGAGACGTTCATTTCCAAGCATGAGATCACGGATAATAATTGTCATCTTCACCACGAACTCCCAGTCGGCATCCTTACCAGCACGATCTTTCTGCTTCTCTGGGCGGTTCTTGTCCCAACCCTCGTTTGGCTTGCAGTATTTTTCTGTCCATGCCATCGCCTTTGCATATTCCTCCTGGTCGTAGATGCCTTCGTCCATACGACGGAGAATCTCTACCTCATCAACACTCTCGCAACGCATGCCAAGATAGTTCTGGAAGAAATCCTGATCGACAATACTTCCAGCAATACCCATACACTGGCTACCGACAGAAAGGTATGACTTTCCACGCATAGTGGCAACAGCCTGTGCGGCACGTGCCCAACGAAGTATTTTCTCTGCTACATCGGCAGGGATAGAATTGTCTGAGAGGTCCTGAACATCATGACCGTATATTCCAAAAGCAGGAAGTCCTTTCTGCGCATGACCTGCAAGTACTGCAGCAAGATATACTGCTCCTGGGCGTTCTGTTCCATTGAAGCCCCAGACAGCCTTTGGCCAGTGAGGGTTCATATCCATTGTCTCTGAGCCGTAGCACCAGCAAGAGGTTACTGTGATAGTAGCGCCCACGCCACAACGTTCGAACTTTTCAGCACATGCTGCTGCTTCTGCAACACGACCAATAGTGGTGTCTGCAATCACGCATTCTACAGGGGTGCCGTCAGCATTACGTACATTGCTACTGATAAGGTCTGCTACTGCCTGTGCCAAGCACATGGTTTTTTCTTCAAGTCCTTCGCGGATGCCACCTTGGCGACCGTCGATAGTTGGACGAATACCGATTTTTGGGAAATTGCTCATAGTTTTATTTTTTTTATGTTATTTTCTTAGAGTTTGGTCTTTAGAAAAAAATTTTTTTATTGAAAATGTTATTATTACTCTTCACCGTTCAACGACTTTTTCTTCGGTAAGCACACAGAGAGTGCGAAGCCAACGATGAAAATAGACATCGTGCCAAGAACAATGGCAAGGTAGCCGTGGAGACCAGAAGAAGGAAGTCCAAGCCATTCTGCAGCAGAAATCCATGCAATGACGATGAATCCTGAGAGCACTCCGAGGAATGCATGCACGTTCTGTACTTTCTTAGATATGAAGCCTAAGAGGAACAATCCTAACATGCCGCCTGAGAAGACACTGGAGAGAATCCACCATGCATCAAGAATAGACTCCACATTTGTGAGCGCAATGGCTACAATAACACCTACTGCCCCAACAAGAACAGAAGATGCTTTCAGGGTGAAGAGCGATTCTGCTTCACTTGGCTGATGACGAAGTTTGCGATAATAGTCTGTATAGATAATTGTGGCACATGAGGTTACAGACGTAGCCACGGTCGACATTCCTGCAGCAAAAATAGAGGCAATGAGCAATCCAGTGAGGCCTGCAGGGAGTGAGTTCACAATGAAATAAGGGAATACATAGTCGGGCTTCCCGTTTGCCACATATTCCGCCACCTGAGCGTCTGGCATCACCTGATAATAGGCATAGAGTGCTGTTCCTATCATGAAGAACACAGCACTCACAGGGATAAAGAGCCAGCCTCCGAAGAGTGCGGCATTCCTTGCCTCTTTCTCTGTCTTTGCAGTATGATATCGCTGCACGTAGTTCTGGTCGATACCATAGTTCTGGAGGTTTATGAACACACCGTAGATGAGTGTCACCCAGAAGGTTGCCTCACCAAGTTCTGTCAGCGAGAAAGAGCCGAGGGAGAACTTGCAGCGGTCTGTGCCCTCAAGGAGTGTGTTCATGCCTATCTCGAATGTCTGCGCTGGACCTTCTGGCATGGAGAAGAGGAGTACGAAGAGACAGACAAGGGCTCCGCCAATGAGTATGAATCCTTGAATTGCCTCTGTCCATATCACAGCTTTCATTCCTCCGAGCATGGAGTAAAGGATAATGGCAATAGAGGTGATGATAATGACTGTCTGAAGGTCCCATCCCATTAGGACGTTCATTGGCATTGCGAGAAGATAGAGTATAGAACCCATGCGCGCCATCTGCGTGAGAAGGTAGCATGCGCTGGCGTAATATCGCGCCCATGGTCCGAAGCGGTCTTCTAAGAATGCGTAGGCAGATACCGAGCCGTTATTTCTATAGAACGGCACAAAGTATTTTGCAGCGAAATAGGAGGCAATGGGTATTCCGAGTCCGAAGACGAATGGATTCCAGTCTGAGGCGAATGCTTTTCCTGGATTTCCTATGTAAGAAATGGACGATACGTAGGTAGAGAAAATGCTCATGCCAATCACCCAGCCTGGAATGCTCCTTCCTGCATTTGTAAACTCTTTGGCACTCGATTTCTTGCTGTAGAAGGAGCATCCGAAGAATACTATTCCTCCCGTGAAGAGCAGAAAAACGATAATGTCGATTATGTTCATGAAATAGTTCTTTTTCTCACTGCCGAGAGAACGGCAATGGGTATTGTTTTAGGTAAAGGAAGAAAAATTTTTTTTTATGACGATTAATAGCAGAATATCTTGCTCTCAGAGAGAAGAAAGACGATTCCTTTTTTCTCTGAGGGCAAGAGTGGGGCTATTCCATTTTCAGTTTTGCAAGGGCAAGGGTGATTTTGTCGCGCTCTGGCTGCTCGAACTTATAGAATGGAGAGGCAACAAAGTCGTTATTGATGATTCCCAACTGCTGGCAAGCGCACTTCAAACCCTTCAAATAGCTGGAGCCGTGATTTCCTACGGTATATATTGTTGAGGAAATCTGCATGATGCGCTGCTGGAGAGAAACGAGAGTATCGATATCGTGAGCCTTGGCAGCATTGTACATGGCAACATAGAGCTCTGGGAACATATTCGCACCTCCATTGACACCACCGTCAGCACCCATAAGAACAAGCTCACCAGTAATCTCCTCCGGACCACAGAACATAGCGAAGTTCGGGTTCACCTTTCGTACGGCATACATCACACTCTGGAAGTACACAGCATTTGCGCTGGAGTCTTTCAAACCAACTACCTGCGGCATTTTTGCAAGGCGTGCCACAGTTGCAGGAGCGAAGCTTACCTTCACGTGGCTTGGCATATTGTAGAGGAATACTGGCAATGGCAGCTGCGGAACAAGTTCCTCATAGAACTGTGCTAACTCTGGCTGACCAGTTGCAAAATAATAAGGGGGAGCGGAAACAAGTCCATCTGCACCGCATTCCTTTGCTACATTTGCGAGCTTTATAGACTCAACAATAGATGTATCGGTTATGCAGACAAGGATTGGAAGTCTGCCGGCATTTATCCTGCACGACTCACGAATCATTGTTTCACGCACTTTATAAGAGAGTGACTGCTCTTCTCCAGTGGTTCCGAGCACGAAGAGTCCATGCACTCCACCAGCAATAAGGTGTTCAATGAGTCGTTCAAGGCTTTCGATATCTACTGTTTCGTTGTCGAGGAGTGGTGTTACAAGTGGGGGTACGATACCGCTGAGCGGTTTTTTCATAAGGTCTGTCATATTTCGTTTAGATTTAAGTGTTTATTTTTTCTTCGTTTCTTGCGATAGGTCAAAAAAGAGATATCACGCTGTTGCTCTGCAAAAGTACTAAAAATTTCCTATTCAAGCAAGAAAAAAAAGTTTTTTTTAAACGTTCTGCCAGATTTAGTGTGATTTAACATTTAATTTCATACTGAATTATGACAGGAAGAACATATTCTGGTGTCACAAAAGGAATTAGGAGAGTACGGTACGTATTATGATATCACGAAACGAACGGAAGAGATGCAGAGTGCAATAAAGATATATAAGATCAAGAACGGAACTGTCTTCTCCACCCCACCAACCATAGAAGAAAAAAGTGCGGAGAGGTTCGGAATACGTCCTGAGAAAAGTCCAAAGGTCACAGAAAGCAATGAACAAAAGAATAGCGAAAGTGGTATTATACCTTTTGACAGACTGCTTCCAAGGAATGTTCCGGTGGCACTCAGAAGAAGCGTTCCAGGTCCTGCAATCCAATAGGTAAGTAGTGAGAGAAAAATAACTGCCACCACAATAGTGGCATGAATGGCTATGCGCTCTGCATATTTCGATGTCTTAGAAGATGTGGAGGGAGGAAGAGAAGAAGATATTCCCTTTCGAAAAGCAGCTGAAGACACTCCAAGGGTCATGCCGAAAAGGATTATGGTGAGAAGCCAGTGTGAAGCAACTATTTCTGGCAACTCTCCCACCATCCATCTTATTCCGCGATATGATATCAATGGGTTGAACCCATATTCTTGCCATAACACAGAGACAATCCACGAGGCGACGATGATGATCACTTCGAGGAGAAAAAGTATTACGACCGTTATTGGGATAATATTTTTTATTAAGTAGGTGTGCACAATTATTTTTATAATGATTGTATTGATTGGTGATGCAGAATCAGTATGTGACATAAAGGAGTGTAGCGACTCCTACTCGACTGTTGTCACTTGCTGATAATGCGCAGTAGGCGATGCAAGGATTATAAAAATAATTTTGCACACCTACTTATGCGGGAATACATGACTTTTGCAGATGAGAGAATACACAGCGTTAAAAATCAAAGAGCAACGCACATGGCAGTTTCAGAAGAGCGAGAGAACTTCTCAAACGCTATTCTTCATCTGGAACAAGATTTTCTATATCGATGATGTGTAGCTCTAAGGCCTTGGTAACAAGACGAGTAGCATTAATACCAGACTTCCCAGGAAAGAGTTTCTGTGTAAGCTCCACCTGACGCTTTTCGAGTGATTTCACTCCAAAAGGCATTCCGCGCAACTTTGTGATCTGGTCTTTTGTGTAGCCAAGAGCAAGATGTCGCAAGAAGCGTTCATCGTATTCATCTATCTCATAGCGTATTGTAGCATCTTGAAGCTTCAACTCTGAAGATACAGATGCTTTGAAGCGATTCACAATTCTCTCAAGAATAGGCTGATTGAAAACCAACTGCTTTCCGCTCATAACAGACACAACGTCACGGCGAGTGAGCAGTTCTCCTGTCTTTAAGATTATGCCATCCGCACCAGCGTCAAGCACGTCAACCCATAGCTTCTCATTAAGAATCTCGCCTGTAAAAATCAGAATCTTCACCTTCGGGCGCGACTGCTTTGTCTGCCGGCATATTTCAACACCAACAGTTGTGGAGCCTCCCAAGCCAAGGTCAAGGAGAAGAAGGTCTGGCTCTACATTCCTTATTAACCGCCAGTATTCAGCTTCATTCTGTGCCGTACCAACAATCTCTGCCTCTGGGATTTCGTTAAGGATAATATTCTCTGTTCCTTTCAGTTCCAGTGCAACATCCTCAACTATCATTACTTTAAACTTTTTCATTTTGCTTTTTTGTTTTTGAAAGAAATCTATTTAAGGGTGGTTCTATAAATTAGCTTTTCATAAGGTAGGCTGCACTCGGCATAGCTTGAGCAAGCTCAGCTCTGCACTCGTTGGCACTACCTTTATCAGATTTCCGATTTATCTCTGAGAGCAGAGTATAACCTCGTCAAGAACCTTATCGTGAGACTCGAAAGGAACTGAATCGAAGAGCTGATAAGGGAAACAGACACCTATTGTATATATAGGTAGGGAAGAGAGGAAGCGGTCATAATAGCCTTTACCACGCCCCACCCTATGTCCAAGACTGTCGAACGCAACTCCGGGGACAATAGCCACAACACCTCTCATAGAAGAATCGGTAGAAAGAAACTGAGAAACAGAAACCTCATCCCCAGAAGGTTCTAAGATTCCATAGCGTCCAGTTGAAAGGCTACCTTCTCCAGAATATCTGCAAAGCACCATATCCTCGTCAGACACCACTCTCGGCAAGAGTATTTCCTTCCCTCGAGAATAGAGGTCTCGAACCATTGGAAAAATATCTATCTCGTCTGGCAATGGCGAGAAGGCTATCACCGTCTCTGCCTCTTCAATGCGTGCATGCTGAAGGAGGGTCTCACAGACGGTTGTGGATATTAAGAGACGCTCTTTCTCGGTGAACTCTTTTGCTGCCGCTCTTACCTGCCGTCTTATTTCCGCTTTATCCATAGGTATTTCAATGAAGGGGGTGTTCTTTGATTAGGCGAAAAAACTTTTTACTACTTCCTCTGAGAAGAAGATTTTTTCTGTTTTGAGGAAACAGAAGCATTTGCCTCGGGCTCTGGTTTCTTTGGGAAGGCTTCACCTCTTTCGAATACTCCTATGGTCTTGTCAATGACTGGATCAAACTGGTTAAGGTATTCTGTTAGAGCACTCTCGTCGAGGATATTGTAGATTATCCTCGCATTGATGAAACGCTCCAAAAGGGCACGAGAGCGATTGATCATAAGATTCCTTCGCTTCAAACCGTTCTTATCGCCAAATGTTGCAAACCGCTCTACAAGGTTCTGGCGTACAAGGTACTGAGACAGGCTTTGCATGTCTGTAAACTCCTTCAGCTTCTTACGGTTCTCATCGGTATATTGGTATGCGAACTTCAGCATGAGACCGGTCATTACTGCCTTCTTATAGTAGGAAGTCATGCTTGAGGTATCTTCCGCAACAAAGATATCTGGAGTGATGCCGCCACCGCCGTAGACCTTCCTACCAATGGTGGTATGATATTCTGGTCCTTCGTGCTTGATACTATCTTGTGAGAAATACTCGCCGTTCTTGAAACGGTCAATGAGGTCCTGCTCGTATTTCTGTCCGTCACCGAGCGTGTATGGCTTTTGAATACAACGACCAGACGGACTGTAGTATCTGGCGATTGTAAGGCGAATCATAGAGGCATCGGGGAAGGAAATCTGCTGCTGCACAAGACCTTTTCCGAAAGAACGGCGACCAATAATAGTGGCACGGTCGTTGTCCTGCATGGCTCCAGCGAAGATTTCACTGGAACTTGCTGACACTTCATTGATAAGCACAACAAGTGGAATGGTCTGGTAAGCTCCGCGCCCATCACTGAGGAAGTTCTTTCGAGGAGAACGACGCCCCTCCATGTATGTTATAAGCCGCTTGGCAGGAAGGAATTCGTTTGCCATCTGAATTGCCGTTTGCATATACCCACCTACGTTGTCACGAAGGTCTATAACAAGGTTCTGGAGATCTTCCTGAGAAAGAGTAGCGAGAGCGACAAGAAGTTCTGCATAGGTGTTCTCACCGAAACTCTTCACCTTTATATATCCCGTAGTCTCATTGAGCATATAGGCAGCGGTGACGCTCTGGGTGCGTATCTCATCACGAATGAGTGTGATGCGCTTAACCTTTTTGCTTCCGTAGCTCATAACACCCACTGTTACCTTGGTGCCCTTCTCTCCTTTCAAACGTAGCATGGCTTCACTGTTTGTAACTTCCTTACCTACAAATTTCTTTCCATCGACCTCGACAATCTTGTCGCCAGCAACTATTCCAGAACGTTCTGCAGGGCCATCGGCAATAACATCTTCAACATGTATGGTGTCTTCACGAATTGTGAACTGGATTCCAATTCCGAAGAACGATCCTTTCAAATCATCATTTGTTGTTGCCACCTCCTTTGCACTGATATACACAGAGTGTGGGTCGAGCTCAGAGAGAATCATCGGAATAGCATTCTCAACAAGCTCGTTGACATTTACACTGTCCACATACTGATCGTCAATGATTCGGAGGAGGTTATTCAAACGGTTCGACTCCGTATTGATAATGTTCAGCCTGTTTCCAGAGAAATGGTTTGTATAGAAGATACCTATCAAAATGCCGATCACCGTACATAACGCCATGAGCAACGGCATGAATCTGTTTTTGCTGTTCATCGTTGATTGTTAATAAAATTCATCTCCATAAAGGTGTGTCGATTTCTGTTTCTCAATAATGATTGTGCACATCTACCTTCACACCAGCTTATCTATTACATTTTCAAGAGGAAAAATCCTCTCTCTTATTATTACATAGCTCATGATGACTGTTCGTCTCCAAGGAACACAATTTCTATACCTGCCCTTTTCAGAAGGTCTATGCCATCTGAGAGCCTGTAATTACGAGAGTAGACAATTCGCCTAATACCTGCCTGAATAATGAGTTTTGCACACTCTATACATGGAGAATCAGTAACATATAGCGTAGAACCGTCACTATTATTGTGAGAGCGTGCTAACTTCGTGATGGCATTGGCTTCCGCATGGAGCACATAAGGCTTCGTGACATTTCCTTCGTCTTCGCAGACATTCTCAAAGCCAGAAGGAGTGCCATTGTAGCCATCGGAGATAATGCGATTGTCTTTTACAACAAGACATCCCACTTTCCTGCGCTCACAGTAGGAGTTCTCTGACCAAATGCTTGCCATGCGCAGATAGCGCTTGTCAAGTTGCTGCTGCTTGTCAAGAGTAGAGAACTCTGAAAGGGGCTTCTCCTGCACGGTGATTCCATCGCGACAGAGTAGAGCATCGATGGTTGGCTCAGAGCCTTTGAAACGTTTGTAGAGAGTCATTGGATGTGCAGTACCACCCTTAGAGAGTATGGTGTCTCGGAATCTCTGGGCTGTGTCGGGATTGAAGATGCCTTCTTTCTTGAAGACGGCAAAGGCATCGGCATCCAAAATCTCTGACCATTTATAGCCGTAGTAGCCAGCAGAATAACCTCCTGCCATGATGTGTGAGAACTGCACTGTCATGCAAGTGTCTAAGGTCTGTGGCTCTATGCATGCCTTCTCCCAAGCTTTCTTCTCAAAAGATATAATATCCTCTGTGAACTCATCTTCAAGGGTGTAATATGCCATGTCGAGCATTCCGTATTTCACTTGCTGTAGGCATGCATTTGCAACATGGAAGTTCTTTGATTTCTGAATACGGTCAAGGAGTTCTTCTGGAAGCGGCTCTCCCGTTTCATAATGGAAGGCGAATGTCTTCAGAAAATCTTTTTCGTATGCGTAGTTCTCCATGAACTGTGATGGCAGTTCAACGAAATCACGCCATACACTTGTTCCCGACATGGAGGAGAAATGGGTGTTTGCGAACATACCGTGAAGGGAGTGTCCAAATTCGTGAAGGAAGGTGCAGACCTCTCCGAGTGTCAGCAGTGCTGGCTTCTCTTCTGTTGGCTTTGTGAAGTTCATCACGAGGGAGATATGTGGACGTACGTTTACACCATCATCATCGATAAACTGATCTTGGAATTCCGTCATCCATGCTCCAGACTGCTTGCCCTTGCGAGGATGGAAATCGGCATAGAGCACAGCAAGGTATTCTCCGTTGTTGTCAAAAACCTCATATGCCTTCACGTCGCTGTGGTATACTGGAATCTTTGCATTTTCCTTGAACGTTATGCCATAGAGTGTTGTTGCGAGACCGAAGACGCCTTTTATGACGTTTTCTAACTGTAAGTAAGGGCGAAGCATCTCTGGGTCTATATCGTAGAGTTCTTTCTTCAGCTTATGGGAATAATATGCTCTGTCCCAAGGCTCCAAGCGGAAATCCTCACCCTCTGTCTTTCTCGCAAATTCCTCTAATTGTTCCCTCTCTTCCACTGCCGTTGGGCGGTAGGCTTCGATAAGCTGATTGAACATCTTATAGACGTTCTCTACGTTTGACGCCATTCGGTGCTCAAGAACAAAAGAAGCATAGTTCTTATAGCCAAGAAGTTGAACAATCTGGCGACGGAGGTTTACAAGACGCTGACATACAGAGAAGTTGTTTGCATCGTTGTCGTGAGTACAGAGGGTGTTATAAGCCATGTAAACTTTCTTACGGAGCTCACGAACATCAGAATACATCATGAACGGACGCATTGAAGGGGCATCAAGGGTGATTGCCCAGCCATAGCCTTCATTGCCTGTAACATCTGCTCTCGGCGCGCATAACTCTCGGGCAGTGACTGCTGCCGCTTCTCTTTGCGACTCTGGAAGTCCACTAAGCTGGTTCTCATCTGTAATATGCAGAACAAACGCCTTTGTGTCCTTGATGTAGTTCTGAGAGAACTGTAGCGACAGTTTGCTACTCTCTTCTGTCAGAGAACGCAAGGTAGCCTTGTCGGCTTCTGATAGCAACGCACCAGAACGCACAAAGCCTTCATAGCTTTTTTCGAGGAGGAGCATCTCTTCTTTTGTGAGAGGGCGGAGGGCTTCTCTCTTCTCCTCACTGTGGTAGGCATCATAGACCGCCTTTGTACGCTTAAAGAGCGTTTCGTTCAAGGAAACGTCATTGGCATGTTTCGTGAGAAGTGGCATCATCTTCTCGGAAAGCTCGTCCATGCCTTCTTTTTTCTCTGCTGAAAGAAGATTGAAGAAAATTGTTTCTGTCGTGTCGAGGAGGTCGTAGTAGTGCTTCTTCTCTGTCTTACGAACGATGGTATTGTCGAAAGTCGGCTCTGAAGGGTCGTTGCAGATAATGTCTATCAGTTCCTCTGATCTCCTAATACCTTCAAGGAACGCCTCTTCATAATGTTCGAGGGACAGTTTGTCGAAAGGGGCTGTATCGTGAGGTGTGCCAAAAGGCAACAAGAGGGGATTCTCCGTGTTCATAATGTCGTTATTCTTTTATGTTGCTGTGATACGTCTGTGTGCGAAAATTCTTTGTTTATGATTGTACAGAACAATGCGCAAATGCTTTGTTTACAATATTGACTACAAAAATAATAAAAAAACTACAGTCTGGAAAATATTGACATGCTCTTTTAACTAAAGTTAAGTTGAACGGAGGATATTACAGACATTATTACGCTTATAACGTCGCAAGAAGGACATTCTGAGAGGTCACATAGTTACATCAGAAGACCAACGCCAAAGGCGAGGAACGCATATCTCACAGCCTTACCAAGCAAGATGGCAATGAAAGAAATATAAACATTTGCACGCATAAGACCAAGACCAATAGCTATCGCAGTGCCTATGACGGGAAGGAAGGTAAAAAAGCCTATCCATGCTCCGTGACCTGCCATAAAACGTTGCGCCCTCTCAAGCTTCTCCTTTTTCACGTGGAGATAGCGTTCTATCCAGTCTATCCTGCCAAGCGTACCTACCCAATAATTGAACATAGAGCCAAGAACATTCCCTGCCGTAGCATAGAGAAACAGTCCGAGAGGGTCAAGTCCGGCGGCAAGCATTGCGAGCATTATAGCTTCACTACTCCAAGGGAGAAAGCTGCCGGCTATGAAAGCGGCAATGAACATTCCCCAATTGCCGTAACTTTCAAGAAGAAGTATCAATGCATCCATATCAAGAAAATATTATATAAAACACAAGCTGTCACTACGCTCGCAAAGAGATATACTAACACGTTTCCAATACGTGAGGTGACATGGTTCAAGCAACGCACGAGAAGGGGAGTAGCACAGCATATCACCACACTGAAGGCAAACAACACAGAGTCTGTTGAAAGCAAGGTCTTAAAGTCGGGAACAACTGTCATAACCACCATCACAACAGATAGCAGCAAAAGATAGCTATAGTTCATTCTCACTTGAATCTTATCTGTATAGCTGAATCGAAAATAATGAACAGCACTGAAAAGAAACATCATCAATAGAATGACAACGGAAAGAGCGAGAGAAAATGGAAGGAGAGAGAGAAAATCGTGATAGAATGGCTGGGGATATATTTCACAAAGTGACGTGAGTGTATCCTGATATGAGTCCAATACTCCTGAGAAGAACTCCATGCCGTAGAAATACACGAATGGCAATGCGAGCCAATATGGGGTTAGAATGCCAAGTAGGCATGCCCATAGCGAACGGATATTGAACGACGACATGTGCAGTTGCTCGGAAAGGAGCAAGAGCGGAACGAGCAGGAAAGCCTGTGGCCATAACATTGTTGCTATGCCTAAAAACAGGTAGGCATAGTACTTCACCCCTTGTGAGTACTGCTGCTGATATGTCTGGAAGAAGAACATCATGGAGAGAAGCATGCTCATCTGGAATAGCAAAATCTTTGCCTCAGAGAGTATTCCCGGAATCAGAAGCATGAGCGTTACGAACATGCCCATTATCATCCCTGAATTCTGACGTATGAGGGTATTTCTGTGGTTCAGTTCTCTTAAAAGAAACACATTCACACAAAAGAGAAGCATCTCTATCCATGTGGAATGGTCTTTTAAAAAGAGAATGAAGAAAGTGGCTACTGCCAAAAGGAACACCGTCGGCATTGTCAGCCGACTTTCAATAATACGATTTGATTTCTTTCGCATTTATGACAAAACAAAAATATGGGAGAACGCCTAACTCTTTTGCAAGGCGCTCCCCATTGCTTTATGTGCATTTCACATCTGTGTGTGTGAAAGAGTTGGATCTTGGAGATATGTCTTAGAGATCTTTTCCAATGTCAGAGCGGAAATACTTATCCTGGAAACAGATCTTCTGAGCCTCAGAGAACGACTTCTTCAAAGCTTCTTCTTTGTCTGCACCATATGAGGAGACTGCAATCACACGACCACCAGCGGTAACTACCTGACCCTCAGAATTCAACGCTGTTCCGGCATGGAAAACAATAGAACCTTCCACATTCTCTATGCCTGTAATCTCGTAGCCCTTCTTATACTCCTGTGGATAGCCACCAGAAACAAGCATTACGCAAACGGCGGCACGTGGGTCGTGCTCAATGGTATAGGCGTCAAGGTTTCCATTGGCCACGCCTTCAAAGAGTTCCACGATATCTGTCTTCAAGCGTAACATAACTGACTCTGTCTCTGGGTCGCCCATTCGGCAGTTGTACTCTATCACCATTGGCTCTCCATCTACGTTTATCAATCCAAAGAAGATGAATCCTTTGTAGCAGATTCCTTCTGAAGCAAGGCCTTCAACAGTCGGACGAATAATGCGGTCCTCCACCTTCTTCATCCACTCTTCTGTAGCAAACGGAACAGGAGAAACAGAGCCCATGCCACCAGTGTTCAAACCTGTATCGCCCTCACCAATGCGCTTATAATCCTTTGCCTCTGGAAGAATCTTATAGTTCTTGCCATCTGTGATCACAAAGACAGAACACTCAATGCCAGAGAGGAACTGCTCTACGACAACACGTGAGGAAGCATTTCCAAACATTCCTCCAAGCATCTCGCGAAGTTCCTTCTTAGCCTCTTCAAGGGTTGGGAGAATGAGCACGCCCTTACCTGCACAGAGTCCGTCAGCCTTCAACACGTAAGGTGCTTGCATGGTCTCAAGGAATGCAAGGCCTTCTTCAAGATGCTCGCCATCGAAGGTGGCATATGCTGCTGTAGGGATGTTATGTCTCTGCATGAAAGCCTTGGCAAAATCTTTTGAGCCTTCAAGAACTGCTCCTGCTTTTGAAGGTCCAATAACAGGGATGTTCTTCGTTCTTTCGTCTGCAAGAAGGTTGTCATAGATACCTTTCACAAGTGGGTCCTCAGGACCTACCACAACCATAGCAACCTCATTCTCCACAACGAATGCCTTCACAGCCTCAAAATCATCGGCCTTCATATTCACATTCTCGCCCTTGCCACCAACACCATTTGTGCCTGCATTTCCTGGGGCTATGAAGAGTTTGTCGCACTTCTCACTTTGGGCAATCTTCCATGCCAAAGCATGCTCACGACCGCCACTTCCTAAGAGTAATATATTCATGATTTATGTCTTTTTTACTTTGATATTTTTTCTGATTAAATATATTTTTTTTCTATATACAACTAATGTGTTTTATGAATGTCAAAGTTCATGCCTCGCAATAGGACTTACTGACAAGGGCTTATACTTGCGAGAATGTATTGCGATTGATTGCAAAATTCTCCCTGAGTTTACTTCAAGAAATCGTCAAAATATCTTGTTATACGCTCATGGAGATGAACGCTGGCATGCCCTACCATGTTATGACCTTCACCTGGATAGAAGAAGCAGTCTGGTTGTGTACCTGCCTTCACACAAGCGTCAAGGAACTGAAGCGTATGCTGCGGAACGCAGGTAGGGTCATTCATGCCGATAATAACCTGCAGTCTGCCCTTGATATTGCCAGCCTTGTTGATAAGAGAGGTTTCCTGATAGCCTTCTGGATTCTGTTCCGGAGTGTCCATATATCTCTCACCATACATCACCTCATACCACTTCCAATCTATTACGGGTCCTCCTGCAACGCCTACCTTGAAGACATCAGGATAGTTTGCCATAAGTGAGATGGTCATGAAACCACCATAGCTCCAGCCATGAACACCCATGCGGTCGGCATCAACATACGGCAACGACTTCAGAAAGTCAACACCACACATCTGGTCTTTCATCTCCTCTACTCCAAGGTGACGGAATGTTACCTGTTCAAACTCCTTTCCTCGCTCAGAAGAGCCTCTATTATCGAGAATAAAAAGGATATACCCTTTCTGTGCCATGTATGTCTCCCAGGAACGTGATGCCCAATGCCATTGTGCCTGAACGTTACGGGCATGCGGACCACCATAGACATACACCACGGTAGGGTATTTCTTCTTCTCATCGAAGTCGGGAGGAAGAACCATGCGATAGTAAAGGTCGGTGACGCCATCGGCTGACTTTATGCTTCCGCTCTTGAATGTCGGCACAGCAAAGCCTTTCCAAGGGTCCTCAGAACGAAAAAATTCCTTCCGCTTTTTCTTCACAACATCTATGATATCGTATACTCTTGGCTCTTCTGGAGTGGAATAAGAGTCGATCATCTTCTCTCCATCGTCAGAGAGAATACCGTAATGGTAACCTCGTCCGTTGTCGAGAAGTGTCCGTGTGCCTTTCTTTATATCAACAGAATAGAGATTCCGCTGGAGGGGGTGTATCTCGTTTGTGGCTATTATGACACTCTTTGTCTTCTCACAGAAGCCAAGGACTTCCTGAACAACAAAGTTTCCATCAGTGAGCTGCTTCAACATCTTGCCTTCAGTGGTCATGAGGTAGAGATGCATGTATCCGCTCTTCTGACTGAACATCAGGAATTTCTTTGAGTCCCAAGGGAGGAACATCACCGGATTCTGAGGCTCTGTATACTTATCGTCATGCTCTGTGTACAATGTGCGGAGCTTCTTGCCCGTTGCACTGTCATAAACGTCAAGCGAGGTGTCTGTCTGGTCTCTATTCACCTCAAAGAGGTATATCTCTTTGCTATCAGGCGACCAGCAGATATTTGTGAAATAGCGGTCGGTGACATCGCCAAAGTCCAGCCATACAGTCTTACCCGTGGAGAAGGTATAGATGCCAACGGTTACCTTATGACTCTTCATTCCTGCCATTGGATAGGAGTCTGGCTCATAGGTTGCCACACGGTTGAAGGTGTTCACCTGAGGATAGTCGGTCACCATGCGCTGGTCCATTCGGTAGAAAGCAACTGCCTGCTTGTCAGGAGAGAGGAACAGACCTCCCTCTATGCCAAACTCGTTCCTGTGAACAGACTCGCCATAAGTCAGCTGACGGTTGCCGTCAGTGGTTATCTGTACAGGCTCACTGCCAACAGATGTTTGGTAGAAGATGTTATGGTCGCGTACAAAAACCTGAGGATAGCCCTTCGGCTTTACAAGCGTGTCACTGTTCACTAACTCATGCCCTTTCCACCACAACCGCAAGGTCTTCGGAATCATCTGCCGATAGTTCTTGCCCCCAAAGTTCAGGTCTTCCAAAGTGAACTGCTTCAGTTCCTGAGCAGAAAGTCCGAGTGTAAACAATGACATTGCTATTGAAATGAATATTTTCTTCATTGCGTTACTTATTCTTTATGCGAAATCAATCCTCATCAGAGAACATCTCGCGACGGTCCTTTACACCACCACGACGGGATTCACCATGACGGAAGCCACCACGCTTGTTCCTGCGCTCTTCATCATAGCCACCACGTTTGTTCTTACGCTCTTCGTCAAAAGCACGGCGCTCATTCTTGCCGTAAGGCTTCCTCTCGCTCTTGCCATGAGGTGCTTCATCGCTATTGCGTGTTCGTCTGCGGGAGATGGTCTTGCGGTTCTTGTCTTCGAACTGCCTGCGCTCAAGGGAGTGGAAGCGGAAGGAGCGGATATCGTCCTCTTCTTCATTTTCTTCATCATCACCCCTTGCTTCGCTTGTGAGGCGCTGCTTGAAGTCTCTGTTCTGCTTGAAGCGATGTTTCTCTGACATCTGTCTGCGCTCTTCGTCGCTCTTTATCTCTCCGCCTTCTTTTCTGAAGTCAGAGAATTTTCCTCCAAAGATGGAGTATTTCCGGTATTCACACTCCAAAGAACCATTGTAAACAGGTATCTTCAGCGAAGGCTTCAAACCAATAGACTCAAAACATTCTTCTCTGTAAGAGAGTATCCACGCATCATTTCCTTGGAACTGATGTTTCAAGCGATCGCCAATCATTCTGTAAGTGTTCAAGAGATTTGGTGTGGAGATGCGCTCGCCATAAGGAGGGTTGCAGACAATGATGGCTGGCTCTGAAGGCTGAGTGAAATCCTTGAAGTCGGCACACTCTACCTCTATACACTTCGTAAGTCCAGCTGCACGTACGTTGATGCGAGATGTGTTCACTGCCTTTATATCGATATCGTAACCATATACCTTATGGTTGAACTCACGCTCCTGACTGTCGTCGTTGTAGATCTCATCAAAGAGTTCTGCATCAAAGTCTGCCCATTTCTCAAAGGCGTATTCCTTTCGAAAAAGACCTGGCGCCATGTTCTGCGCTATAAGGGCTGCCTCTATGAGAATCGTACCAGAACCGCACATCGGGTCAATGAAGTCAGTCTCGCCTCTCCAACCGGTCATGAGTATCATACCTGCAGCAAGGACTTCGTTCAATGGAGCTTCAACACTTTCCTGACGATAACCGCGGCGATGGAGAGACTCTCCAGAGGAGTCAAGGGAGAGCGTGCAGTCGTTCTCAGAGATATGGATATTCAAACGGAGGTCTGGATTGGCAACAGAGATATTCGGGCGCTTACCGCCTCTCTCAAGGAATTGGTCAACAATGGCATCCTTCACCTTATAGGTCACAAACCTTGAGTTTCTGAAATCTTCTGAATAAACAACAGAGTCAACAGAGAAGGTCTGCTTGTCTGTGAGGTACTCGCTCCAATCCACTGACTTTATGCCTTCATAGACATCGTCTGCCGAAGAGGCTTTGAAATGCTTTATCGGCTTTAAAATTCTGATGGCGGTACGGAGGTGGAAATTGGCACGGTACATCATCTCCTTGTCTCCAGAGAAAGAGACCATTCTCCTGCCTGCCTTTACGTTGTGTGCTCCTAATTCGGTTAGCTCCTTGCCGAGCACTTCTTCAAGACCCATAAAGGTCTTGGCTATCATCTCATATTCCATATATTTTGGGTTTCTTGTTCTGAAAAGAATTTTGTTGGGAGTGTTTCGGGAAGAAGAACTGGCGGTCGCTCATTTCTTCTATTTACGAAAAAAAGGTGTTCCAAAGGGTTATTGCCTACTTCGCTTTTTTCACCTGACGGTGACTATTCTGAACGATATGCTCTCCAGGCTGCGTACTTTCCGTCACCCAGATATTTCCACCTATCACCGTTCCTTCGGCAAGGGTGATTCTGCCAAGAACAGTGGCATTGCTATATACAATCACATTGTCCTCGAGAATAGGATGGCGAGGGATGCCCTTAATAGGATTTCCTTTCTCGTCAAGTGGGAAGCTCTTCGCTCCAAGCGTGACACCTTGGTATAGCTTCACATAATTGCCTATAATGCATGTGGCACCAATAACAACTCCTGTTCCGTGGTCAATAGTGAAGTGATGACCAATCTGCGCTCCTGGGTGAATGTCAATACCAGTCTCGGAATGTGCCATCTCGGTGAGGATTCTCGGTATCAGCGGAACTCCAAGAACATACAGCTCATGGGCAAGACGGTAGTTCGTGAGAACACGGATAATAGGGTAACAGGAGATGATCTCTCCGTAGTTGTCGGCTGCAGGGTCACCATTGTAAGCGGCTTCTACATCGGTGGCAAGGATTGCCTGAATGTCTGGAAGGCGCTCCAGAACCTTTGTTGTGATCTCTTCTGCTTTATTGCGCAAGCGGGAAAGACTGCGACCCTTGTCGTCATCACAGTCACACTCCGAGAAGCAGAGGCCTGCCAAAACTTGATCTACAAGCAATTCACGGAGAGTCTGGAGACTTGCGCCAATCGGATACTCCAAGGAATGTAATATAATGTTCGACTTTCCAAAATAGCCTGGAAAGACTATTGAACGCATAATCTCCACAATCTCTGCCAGCACCTTGCTCGATGGCAGTGGATATCCGTCTCTGTGCTCGTGGTAGAGCTTGTTCAGTGAGCTATTCTTCGTGAGACGTTCTACAAGTGCCGTCATCCGGCTATCATCATTTCTTAAAGACATTTTCTTATTTTTGCTAAGTAGGTGTACTTCTTAAATACTATACCAACTGTAAATCTTCTGCAAAGATAAGAATTATATTTTTTTTATACAAGAAATTCAAAATATTTTTTCCTTTCATTTACATAATTCTTTCTATCTCCACCAGAAAATGCAGTTTCTGAAAAGAAAAAAGGGGAAAAAAGAGAAAAATAAGCACTATCGACAGAAGAAGCTTTGCTATTTGAAAAAAAAGCATTACCTTTGTACTCATAAAAAAGAAAAACGACTAAATCCCACAAAATTATATTCAATACAATCATTGTAAAAACAATTCTGCACACCTACTCATGGAACAAGAAATCATCGTAACACCAATGTTCTGCATGCAGTTCATTGTCTGGTCATACTACTATCACAACATTCTACCCACCTCCACCTGCGACTACCGCTCTCTCTGTCGTTTTTTTCCTACTGATGCCGAAAGGCTGAACCTTATAAAAAATGCTGTCATAGATTTTTATACAGAGCAGTCGATAAAAAAAGCATGTGAGCAGTTAGATAAAGCGAAGGAATTTGGGGAACATTGCCCTTTCACTCAGCAGTCTCTTGACACCATCTTTGCAAAGGAACTCAGTTCATAACCAGCCTCTCTTCTGCTACCCTACCCTATAACTCGTCCTTATTGGCAAGGGAATCCCTTTCCCGCCACCATAATAATCTTATATTTAACCTATCTTTTAAAGCCTACTGCATCCTTACTATGTCTAAACGTAGAAAATACTCTAAACGTTTCCGCTTTATGCGGTCTCATCACCGTATGACGATTCTTGAACTTTCAATAAAATTTTGGGTAAATCCAAATATCATCTACGATCTCATACACGGTGCTCCAACATCCTTGGAATACTCAAAGATCATCAACGAACTGCACGAAAGGGGAATACCGTGCTAATCTCGCTCTTGATGCATGGTTGAACAAGGTTCAAAGATATTTCACAAACAAACGTAACCTTTGCTTGCGAGATTCTCTGCTGTCGATTCCATTTCTAAGGAATGTTCCATTTCTGCTGTCGATTCCATTTCTAAGGAATGTTCCTCGTTTAACTGCAACGTTCAAACTTGTAGCCTAAATTCTTCAGCTCTACAGCAGCTCCTATTTTATATAATACCCTTATGCTTCTTGCAAAGACGTGGAAAGCCATCGGACTCTGAGGTTCTATCTGTTCATGACGGATATGTGAGAGAACCATTGACGAAGTCTTTCTAACAAGCTCTTCCATCTCGTCATACGACTCACCATCAAGAGTGAGAACATCTCCTCTCACCACCTCGTCGAGATAGTCATACCCTCGTTTGTCGCGAAGATATTCATAAAGGTTTTCTTTTGAGGAATAGCAATTCCAATCCTCATCCCAGAATCTTGCTACTGCCATTCCCACATACATTGCCCATCCAAGTGCTACATTCGGATACTTGGCAATCTCCTTTATGCTATCGGCAACATACGAAGGGGCTACCTTCTCCCACACCTCATTGATATCTTCTGTTTCCAACAGTTTCCCATCAAGGTGTCCGAGAGAAGTGAGATATTTAAGCACTTCAGAAAGAAGGCTTTTCTCGTAATTATTTAAATAATCAAAAATTGCTTTTTCCATTGCTTAACCTTTTTGCTTAACTATCTTTCTCATCTTGAAGAATGCTTTTTGCTTAAACAGCATTATTCACACATGATACCTACAATATAATATCATTATCACCCTCTATTTGATTCAAACGACGGGAGAGCATAAAGAAATAGTCACTAAGTCGGTTCATATACGCCAGAACCCTTTCATCAACATCAATTCCCTCATCAATCATCTTATGAATCTCACGCTCGGTACGCCTGCAGACAGTGCGACAAACATGAGAAAGACAAGAACTCTCACAACCTCCTGGAAGAATGAATGCTCTTAGCCTCGGAAGCAACTCTGAAATACGATCAATCTCCTTTTCCATAACCTCAGTACTTTCCTGTACCTTAGAAAGGTCAAAATATTTTTCTGCATCACCCTCTGTGGCAAGATAACCTCCAACTGTAAAGAGGTCACGTTGAATATTTGTAAGGAAAGAATTACTTTCACTATCACTGTTCTTGCTAATCAGCAATCCAACGAAAGAATTCAGTTCGTCAACATCACCATAAGCAGAAATTCTAACAGAGGATTTTCTTACCCTCTGACCGCCTACTAACGATGTACTACCCTTATCGCCTGTTTTTGTATATACCTTCATGATAATATTTGAGATTAGGTTCTTGGAAATGAAATGAGAGAAAAAAATATATGCTATGGGAAATGAAACAAGCCCCGAAGAGGTTAATCTTCGAGGCTGTTCATGAAAGAAGGCGGCTT
>CALZTP010000041.1 GCA_945829115.1 uncultured bacterium
GAGGTTGGCGATGCAGTTGAGCACATCGGGATTGTATTCTTTATTCTCCATAAGACTGTGGATTAAGTTTCAAGAAATGAACGGGTTCAAAGGTAGCACAAGGCATATCAGAGAAGAAGCTATCCCCTTGTCCATCGCCAACCATATCGTAAAAATCATAGTCTCTTCGGTTCATCATTCCGCCTCCAAGCAGGCTCCATTCAGAAATGATGATCCATTCTTTGGGTTTATCCACTCGATGATATGTGAGTGCATTGCCAATAATAATGTTCTTGCTTAGCAGATAGCGGATGCTCTCCAAGCATTCCTCTTTTGCTTTGTCTGCAAACAATGCCCTATACTCGTCTTCACATATCTTGAATAGTCGCTCACGGCAAGCCATAGCATTGTCTGGTAGCAGTTCAATGCCATAAATACTGCTCACAGCCAACACAATATTCTTCTCGTATTCCAACTGTGTGTTCTTTCCTTGTTCCACAAAGCTGCGGCAAACACGTAGTTTCCTGCGGAGAATCTCCGCAAGGAAATTACCGTCGCCACATGCTGGTTCAAGGAAACGACTGTCAATGCGTTCCGTCTCGTGCTTCACAAGGTCGAGCATGGCATTCACCTCCCTTTCGTTGGTAAACACCTCACCATGTTGCTGCACTCGCTCACGCGACTTTACTTGTTTTGCTTTTGGTGTATCCATAAAAAAACAGATGATAGTAAGCAAAAGCATCCTACTATCATCTGGCATTATATATATATATAACGTATATGACACGACCACGGATACAGACATAGAAAAAGGGTGCAAGCTTCTTCTTACGGTGTTCCGGGGTACAAGCCTAGGAATGTTTTGGACCCCACTACTGAATAAGAATAATGCCTACACCCATTGCTGGGTGCAAACATCTTCTAATCATTATTCAGTAGTTGGCCTTAAAATTCCTGACGCCTGTATATACGCCATTAGCCAACCATCATTGATGTGGTCTTTTATCCAAGAGTTAAGTTTCCGACGCTTATTCTGGAACACCACAATGATAGTCTGATGTTGCTATATGTCAATATGTTATGTTTCGTTTTCTTCTTTTCTCTGTCTTTTGTAATATCTTAGAGTTAAGGGTGGTTCTAAAAATTACCACCGTAGATATTTTCTCAGAGTGGATATAACGTCTTACCATCTTTTGTTCTCTTTTCGGTTCAAATTGTAAGTTCATTCGGTCACAATGCCCGCATTGCTTCCTCTTTCACTTACATTTTGACCTCGAAAATAGAATCAAAATCTGTCAAGGCTAATTTATAGAACCACCCTTAATATATTGAAATCAGTTATAGTAGCGGTATATAGCCACAATAATCTGCTTTGATTTTGCAAATCAAATGCAAACCGAGAGCAGAACTTGCCAAGCGTGCTTGGGCAATTATGCCGAAATATCGTGCCAACGAGTGCAGAGCCAAACTTGTTTGGAGTATGCCGAGTGCAGCCGATATTCAACGAAGTTAAATGCAGCTTTGATTCTGCAAATCAAATGCAAACCGAGAGCAGAACTTGCCAAGCAATGCTTGGGCAATTATGCCGAGGTGCAGCTTTGATTCTGCAAAGTTACAAAAAAAATATCTAAAGCTCAAAGAAATCACCAAATTTTATGATAAAAATTTTCTTTCAAGGCGTGTAGAACTCCTGCAATGTTCCTTGGCAAGATAAATTGAGAGAGTGGGCTTAAAATTCATAACACAGCGATACGAATCTTTGATTGTCATCAGCCACAAGGGAGTGGTTCTTTGGTAACCTGGGTAGCTAATCTTCAGAATTTTGCGGATTGATTTTCTTCTACCATTACAATTACAGCATTACAATAACTTGTGCCCTACGTCTTTCCTCTTGGGTAGGAGACAGAATTAGTGTAAGGGCGGGAATTTGTAAATGTTTAATAGTCATGTATATATATAAATAATATATAAATACAGGTTCTGTGTATAGACTAAGAAAACGGATTGTGATACATGCAAATTATTGTAATGATGTAATTGTAATGGCAGAACGCAGCCTATCTTATGTAAAGATAGTGCAAGTGAGAGCAAAATCATCAAGCTTGGTTGAATGTTTTGTCGAGCGCAGCCTATCTTATGTAAAGATCTGCGACCAATTTCCTCTAAAGGTCTCAAGGCTCATCCTCCGTTGTAACTCATATGTAACTCATATGTAACTCATATTGGATATCGGAGTCAAATACTTCAACAATATGACAAGCAACGAATCAACAGTTAACCAGCAACAAACACTTGCAAAAGTTGAATAAGATATATATAAAGTAGTCGAGCCTTAAAAACTTCGCTCACGCGCGCATGTTCCTGCATTACATGTGACAACCGACCATTGCCCCTCTGTCATGAGCCTCATGAGCCCCCATCTGAATAGGCACAAAAGAGCCCTCATAGCTCTTTTGAGGTTATATGCTGTGGCAGCGAGCATAACGTTGATAGAGTCTCCGAAAAGACCCTTGTAGAAGTTTCGTCCCAAACGATGATCACTCTTGCAATGCCCTATAACTGGTTCCTGTCAATCAGCTACGCAGTGAGGCAATTTGCGTTCATAAAAAAAATTCACGGTAATTTACGGATAATTCACGGTCATTTACGTTCATAAAAAATACCATTGCGGTACGCGATGGGTGGAGAGGTGAACATATGAAAAGACAAGTTAAGTCGGGAAATGAATAGGAAGAGCATGTAGGAAAAGGGGAGCCTTTCCAAAAAAAAGAGCTCCCCAAAGTATTATATAACCAAAAAACTAATAAGTTCTAAGTTTTCTTCTGTATATGAGAATTGTGAGAACGAGATACAGAGCAGACTGGATTATTAATCCAGAAAGATAAGGAAGGACATCAGGAATACGCGCTCCCATGGAGTTCAGTGCGACAAATGCTTTTATTCCGAATGTGCTTGGGAAGAGGTATCCGAGATATTCCCAAAAAACAGGCATACTTGCCGCTGGCCATGATACTCCAGAGATAAAGAGTAGTAGAATGCTTGTGAACACCACTACTATCATTACATCCTCTCGCTGTTGTATTACGGACATCGTTGCCATTGCAAAGAACAAGCATGCAGGAAGATAGCAGGCGAGAAGGATGAAGAAGTCTGCAGGATGAAGTATGCTTACAAACGAGAACATCTTCGGCACAATAAGCAAGACATAGGTGGAAGTGAGAGCGTAAAGCATGATATACAGCAACGAACGTCCACAAAGGAAGGAGAAAAGTCCTTCTGTGTGAACAGACGAGGTGTTACCTTCTGAAGCCATGCCACCATTTAGTGAGATACGTGAAAGGTCATCAGAAGTCACGTCACCATTTCGAGAGGAAGAGGCTATTCTCCGTTTTTTATCACGCAGAGAACCATTTGTCAATCCCATTGCAAGGAGTAGAGTTTGTTGAAGAATGAGAATCAGTACTGCAGGAAGGATGAAGTTACCATATCCGCCAGTGGTATTGAAGATTGCAATCTCATCATATTGCAGTGGTTGCCCCGCCACCTCATCTTCTCTGGAGGTGTAGTTTCCAAGAAGCTTCGCCTGTATGTTCTTCCCCATCTCTCCACTGACAAGAATTGCAGAAAGGTAGATATTCTTATATGCTAACATCAAAGACATATCGCAATAAACACCTACCGTGGTCTGCTCCATGAGATTCAACTTATCAGCAAAATCTTCTGGGAAATAGAGAATTCCGTATACCTTCTGTCTACCAATCAAATCTTTTGCCTCCTCCATATCGTGAGCATAGAAAGCTACGTTCACCTCAGCCGAAGCATCTACTCTACGTGCAAACTCCCTACTGAGAGAAGAATGACTATTGTCTACAACAACCACAGGCACCTCGTGAGCCACCTCGTTATTGTAGATCCAAGAGTAGATGACAGGGTATGCCAATGGCAACAGAACAAGGAACAACAATAGCCCCTCGTCAGCAACCATGAATCGCAATTCTTTGTACCAAACGTTGCAAATATCCTGTATGTATTTCTTAATATTCTTCAAAGTAAAACAGTTTCGTTAATTATGCACACCCACTTGTTTTTCTACTCCATATAGTTATAAGTCATAAAGACCCTCTTCATTCTTTTTAGCAAGACGATTGGGAAGAGAGCAAAGAGTGCAAGAGCAAGAATGTTTATCCATGTATAAGAGAGAGAATACCCGTTGAAGATATTCACAGAATACATGAGCCAATAGTGACGCATTGGAAAGAGTACAGTGAGAGCCCTTAACGGAGCGTCCATTGCGAATGCTGGGAACGCTGTTCCCACCATAGAGAAGCTCAGCACGCCCCATAGCGAGCAGACACTCATGGAGAGTCGCATTGACGGAAGCAGAGCAAATATCATCACCCCGAACCCTTGCGCTGCAAGAACAGCGAGAACACATACGAGCAGCATTACGAACAGTGAGCCCTGATGGAAGAACCCGAGAGCTCCATAGAGATAAAACACATGGCAGAACATCATAGTGAGAAAAGTCAGTGTTTGCGGTATGAGTTTTCCCAAAACAGCAATGAACGCATTCCCCCCTGCCATTTCCATCAACCGCCTTGCTGTCTGCTGCTTCAGTTCCATTCCCAACGTATATGTTGTTAAGAGCATGATAAAGAGCATGATGCAAGCAGGTATGAGCATTGTGGAGAGATACTGATTGTAGTTCACACAAGGGTTGTTCAGCAGGTGAGCATCGAGAGAGATAGGCTGCAAGAATGCCATTGTCTGAGCATCTGTAAATCCTTTTGCCCTAAGCACCGTTTGCCCTACAGCAGCATTTGCGAGAGTAGCCACTGTCTTCATATCCCGGAATAGCAAAGCCCCAGCCAGCAACGATGTACTGGAGTAATAAAGCGATATCTTTGGTTGCCTATTCGCCATGAGGTTTGCTGTTGTTCCCTCTGGAATATACATGAATGCATAAATCTCGTTCTTCTGCACAGCCTTTCTTGCCTCAGCGACAGAAGAGAATTGCCTAACAACGTTTGTTGTCTGCATAGCATCAAGTCGCCTGACAATAGCCCTTGAGGTAGCCGAATTATCCAGATCGACGATTCCGACAGGCAATTCCTGAGGCTGTCCGGCATTCATCATCGAAGTGAAATAGACCATGACGAGCACTGGAAAGACAATCATAGAGAGCAGGTAGACTGGATTTTTCCAGATGTTCCAGCACTCAAGTAGGATTATGTCGTATATTCTTCTGAACATATATTGTTTAGTAGGTTACTTTTTTACAACAAGCGTCATACCAGGACGCAACCCATCGAGAGGTTTCTCCAGACGAGCACGCACCTCGAAAGTCTTCAAATCGTACTGGCCAATGGATTTTGTTGCCTTCCAAGCAGCATACGAGCCCTGATCTTTCAGGAAATACACCTTTAGATTGACGTCCTTTCCAAAGGCAGGACAGAAAGCAGAGAAGGTATCTCCCACCTTCATATTAGCGAGAAAGTCCTCCCTGACGTTGAAAGTGGCATACACCTTATCAAGCATAGAGACAGTCATGATCGGCGAGCCTGTTCCAACCAACTCACCCACTTTTGGGAAAATCTCACTCACCTCACCATCCATCTGAGCTATCTGAACCGTTTCGTTGAGATATGCCTTCACCTCCTGCATAGCGCCCTGCGCCCTTGTCACCTGCGCCTTTGCAGCTTTTTTCTCTTCATTTCGAGCGCCATTGACAGCCATATCGTACTGACTCTTTGCCGCTTTCTCCTGAGCCTCCATAGCCTTGCATGTCGCATATACCTCATCTCGCTTCTGGGCAGTGACAACACCCTCATCGAACAGTCTCTGTATGCGCTCATAGCTTCTTCTTGCCACCTCTGCACCCGCTTGTGCCTGTTGCCAGAGTTCATAAGCACCACGAATTTGCTCCTGCCGAGCGCCTCGTCTCGCCATCTCATCCATAGCAGCTGCAGCATCCTCTGCGCCAGAAGCCTGTGTCTGCTTTGCGTTCACCTCTGGGCAGTCGAGAATGGCGAGAGTATCGCCCGCATGAACGAAGTCACCCTCCTTCACGCATATCTCGAGTATACGCCCTGGCACCTTGCTTGACACTCGGTATTCCTCCACTTCTATCTGTCCCTGTATTTCTTCTTCATGATTTCCGAAGGCGAAATAGCCTATAGTGCCCACGACAATTACCACAATGGTAATAGCCATAATGGCAAGAAGTATGCTTTTGTTCTGTTGATTCTCTTTCATTGTAAAAAAATTGTCTATGTAAATTATACATTGGTTAGGAGTTCAAAGTCTCCACCATTATCTCATGATAACACCCATTGCCTTTTCCAAAGCAAGACGGTTCATCCGCACATCAATATCAGCATCTATGCTTTGGCTCTTTGCCTCGAACCACGCCGTTTGCGCTCCGAGAACATCAGTAGAACTTATGACACCCTCTCGAAAACCCAAGTTAGCACAGCGAAGGTTCTCCTCAGCACTGGCAATATTGCTCTTTGCCATTTTCTGCCTTTTCAAAGACTCCTGCAACTTGTAGCGACTCTGGTTTATCTGCAGCTCAACACCCTCGCGAGCTTCCGCTAACTGATAGTTTGCCATTACGGTAGCACCCTTTGCAGCACGAACCTTGTAAGCTCCATCGAACCAGTTCCACACTGGCACTCGAACCATAACACCTACACTCCAAATACCTGCGAAGGAACGACTGAAACCATCATAGACGTTAGGATTTGTTACAAGATACCCACCTGTGAGCATGACCTGCGGAAGGTTTGTTGCCCTTGCCATTTTGGTTGCTTGAGAAGAGAGCTCTACGACATTCTCTAAAAGACGTATCTCTGGTCTCTGTTCAATGGCAGTTTCTGTATCGATGTTCCCCACTTCAGAAGAAGTTAGAGAAACGTCTGATGACGATTCGTCAACAAGAGAGAACTGCGAGTCGAGGTCCATTCCGCACTGTTGACAGAGCAGCATCTTCGCCAACGAGATTCCGTTCTCCGCCTGCGTGAGCGATACCTCACTCTCGTTGAGCTTCACAGCTACCTTCAGTCCGTCAGCCTTTGTAGCTACACCCTCACGAATCATGTTCGCAACATCCTTGTTTAACTGCTTAAGAAGCTCATTATATTGCTTTGCAAGAGCAAGCTTATGGCTTAAAGAAACTACGAGCCAATAGGTATTGTCGACCTTATATCTCGTTTCGTGGAGTTGCTTATCGAAATTGTTCTCCGCCATGCTTTCCTGAATATCTGCCATACGATTCATAGCAGTTATTGTTCCACCCATATACAATGGTTGTGTAAGCATTACGGAAGCAGCAAAAATCTGCTTTGTGTCAGTATGGAAAGCCTCTGTGATTTTCTGTCCGACAGCATTTCCCATCTGCGAGAGTTGTTCGCCCTTAGAGCCCATTTGCTGCTGAATTGCCTGTGCTGCCTGAGGCGTTATGACCCCTTGCTGCACGAGAGCCGTGATATCCTGTGTTAGCATTCCGGAGAGTGTTCCCATGGCAGTGGTGCCTATATTGTTAAGCACGTTCTGCTGGGAATTACTTAGAATGGAGATTTCCCTGCTTGTGAGCTCGTATCCTCCTAAGGCAGAGACCCTTGGCAGATACTTTGTTCTTGCCGATTTCCTTACATTCTTAGCAATGTCTTTCTGAACTCTACCGATGGCTATCTGCCTATTGTTCCTTTCAGCCATATTTCTACAACTGTCGAGTGTTAGCACTTGCGCACTGACATTCATGGAGCAACCAGAGATGAGCATCAATAATGTTATTATCCTTGTCATTATTCCTATATATTATATATCAATTTTGTTTCGATATTCTTCTTTATGACAGGCAAAAACAGAATCTCGCCCGCCATGCTTTGCACATAACGGGCGAGAAAAGAATAATCTAAAAGAATTAACAAATAGACTAAAAATTTTCTTTACTCAAACGAGAAAGACCGTGAGCCAATCATATTGCCATCACAGAAGATGCTCACGCGGTAGGTTCCAGCAATGAGAGCTTCTGAGATGTTACAATAGATGCTCATAGGCGTTTCCTCGCCCGTGTACTCTATGGTTTTCTTTGCTGTATACTGAATGTGACGGTTCTCATAGGCTGTTGTTCCAGCCGAAGAGAGCACCACATTCGTAGGAGTCTTTATCTGTACGTATACAGTCTTGTTTCCAGCCGCAGCTGTAACGTTCTTTGCGATATTGAACGTAAGCAGGAACTTACGAATCTTCTTTAGCTTCTTAGTAGCCTTTCCGTTGCTGGTTTGCGGTTGCAGTGAGATGGCAGTTGCGTCGAGCTGAGCAGCGATAGCCACTTTCTCTGAAAGCGAAGCCTTTTCTGTGTTCAGTCCAGCAATCTGCCTGTTAGCCTCTTCGTACTGTCCACGAATCTGTGAGTTTTCTTCACGCAGATTCTGGTTGAGACGGTTGAGAGAGTCAATCTCTATTATGTAGCTACGAATAATCGCCCTACAAGTAGCAAGTTCCTTCTTCAGTCGCGCAATCTCCCGAGCATCGTTGCTCTTCACTTCCTTAAGTTCCTTAAGGAGTTCCTGAGTGCGCATCTGTTCTTTTGTGAGCTGTGCAACGAGCGAGTCGTTGTTTATTCTCGTCTTCATCTCCGAGTACTGGTCAGCGAATTGCTGATACTCGTTCTCCATCTCTTTTTTGTCAAGTTCCGCAAGTTCCATCATTTCCTGATTGACTTCTTTCTGTTCGTTCAGGCTATGAGAGAGGAACAGCACTACGCCCACCAGCAATACCAGCAGTACGGCGAAGATTGGGATGATTACTTTTTTGTTCATAAACAATATTTATTTTCTCACAATTTAATGAGAACCAAGAGCGCTCCGCCTTCGTGTTATATAGCAGATGCGCTTTGTTGGTTGCAAAATTATTCAAAAAATACGTATTTCACCACTATTTAGGGTATTTTCACACCACTTGTTGACGATTTTTAAGTTATTTGTCGGTTTTTGGAATACAAATAGGAATTTTTGGACAAGTGAGCGCAACAAAATTCTCAAAATAAAGTTATTATACTTTCCTTAGAAAAATTTGTTCAAAAGCCACTTCTACTCTTTGAAAATCTTTTCTATTTTTACTTTGTAAGCCAAAAAGGACAAGTTATCGTTAATAAATATCTGGCTTTTCAGAAGCGTTTAGCAGTCTTGACTTTGAAGCAATGCTCTGTGCAAGAGCAAGGAACGCCTGTCCTGTAGGAGAGGCAACATCCATTGCTGCTGGTCGCCCATTGTCACCGTCTTCACAAATGCTCTGCACGATAGGAATCTGTGCCAAGAGCGGAAGATTCAACTGCTCTGCCAATTTTTTGCATCCATCTTTTCCGAAGATGTAATACTTATTGTTTGGCAGTTCTGCAGGAGTGAAGTACGCCATATTCTCCACAAGTCCAAGAATTGGCACTTTCACCTTCTCGTTCTGGTACATATCGATACCCTTTCTCGCATCAGCAAGCGCCACCTGCTGTGGAGTAGAAACGATTACTGCCCCCGTGATTTTCAGCAACTGGAGTAGAGAGAGATGGATGTCGCTTGTTCCCGGTGGAGTGTCAAGGATAAGGAAGTCCAGTTCGCCCCAGTTGGCATCAGCAATCAGCTGCTTGAGAGCAGAGCACGCCATTCCACCTCGCCAAAGTGTTGCCGTCTCAGGAGAAACAAAGAATCCGATTGATAGCAGCTTCACTCCAAGAGCCTCGATAGGCTCTATGAGATTTCTTCCGTCAACCTCCACGGCATAAGGCCTTGCCTCCTCGCACCCGAACATCTTCGGCATGGAAGGTCCGAAGATATCGGTATCGAGCAGTCCGACACTATAGCCGAGTCTTGCGAGAGAGACAGCGATATTAGCAGAGACGGTAGACTTTCCCACCCCACCCTTTCCAGAGCTTATTGCAATGATGTTCTTCACCAGCGGCAGCAACGGTTCGTCTTTAGGTGGAGTCTTTGTTTTGAATTCCGTCTTTATTGTCACCTCAACCTCTTTGCTAACATAATAGTGAATGGCAGCCTCAGCCGCCTTTATTGTAGACTTCAGGAAAGGGTCAGTCTCTTTTGGGAAGAGCAGAGAGAACGAGACCTTCATTCCGTCGATACGAATATCGTCAACGAGCATCTCGCTCTCTATGAGGTTTTTCTTTGTACCGGCATAGGTTACAGTTGCCAATGCATCGGTAATGAGTTTTGGATATAATGTCATTTCTCAATGTCACAAACGGACAATAATACTTTATTCGTTTTTCTTTTTACAACACAGTGTCTGCAAGACGTTTAGCCTTCTCACGGAGAGAGTCTGTACCCTCCTCAATAGGACCATATGTCAAGACAACCGCCATACGGCGCCCCTTGTGTGCTTCTGGTTTTCCAAAGATGCGTATTCTTGCATTCTCTTCCTTCAGCACGTCAAAGAGGTTATAGTCAGGAACAGATTCGTAGTCTTTGTCGGCAAGCACAACAGCAGAAGCACCTGCATGCTCAAGTTTTATGCTATGTATAGGCAATCCGAGTACGGCACGCAGATGGAGTTCAAACTCAGAAAGGTTTGTAGAGTGTGAGAGAGTCACCATACCCGTGTCGTGAGGACGAGGAGAGAGCTCTGAGAACACCACACCAGTATCAGTGAGGAAGAACTCCACACCCCAAATGCCAGCACCTGTTAGAGATGCCGTTACTTTCTCAGCCATATCTTGTGCGTCCTTAAGGTCTTTCTCTGAGATCTGATAAGGCTGCCAAGACTCACGATAGTCGCCACTTTTCTGAACATGCCCAATAGGAGGGCAGAAGAGTGTAGGACCATTTTTCTGAGTTACAGTGAGGAGAGTGAATTCAGAGGTGAAGTGTATGAACTCCTCGATGATGACCTCTTTCACATCGCCACGAGCACCCTCCATAGCAGCATCGAAAGCAGGCTTCAGTTCCTCGAAGCATTTCACAGTGCTCTGTCCATGTCCGGAAGAAGACATGAGTGGTTTTATTACACAAGGGAATCCAATCCCCTTGCTTGCCTCAACAAGTTCCTCGTAGGTCTTTGCATAGAAATACTTTGCAGTGCGTAGTCCCAATTCCTTTGCTGCCAAGTCGCGAATGGCCTGACGGTTCATTGTATAGTTCACCGCACGTGCAGAAGGCACAACCTGTATGCCCTGCTTCTCGAATTCGAACAGTCTCTCAGTACGAATTGCCTCAATCTCTGGAACGATAATGTCTGGCTGATGCTTTTTTACCACCTCTTCAAGTTTATCTCCATCGAGCATAGAGAACACCTCACGCTCGTCAGCCACCTGCATGGCAGGAGCGTTGTCGTATTTATCGCATGCCACAACATATACACCCTTACGTTTTGCAGCAATCACAAACTCTTTGCCCAATTCTCCTGAGCCAAGCAATAATATTTTTTTCATTTTTCTTTCTATTATATTTCTGATTAAAAACTTCAAACATTGATATAAAGAGGATAGATTCTCCCAAAGCCCTATAAGGAAGCTTTTAGTTTATCAAACCACGGTTACGGAGAAGAGCGTCAATCTTTGGCTCTGCACCACGGAAGTTGCGGTACATGGTCATTCCGTCGTCAATGCCGCCAGGAGTGAGCACATACTTACGGAAGCGCTCTGCAACATTCTGATTGAAGATATCGCCAGTCTCCTTGAACGCCTCAAAGCCGTCAGCATCAAGCACCTCTGCCCAGATATAGCTATAGTATCCAGCAGTGTAGCCACCTCCCATTGTGTGTGAGAAGTTTGTGACACGGTAGCGAGGCTGTATCTGTCTTGGGATTCCCCTTTGCGCCAATTTCTTTTCTTCGAACTTCATGACGTCAAGACCCTCTGGCACCTCGGTGAGCACGTGAAGGTCCATATCAACGTAAGAAGCAGCAAGATACTCAACAGTAGCGAATCCCTGACCATAACGGCTTGCAGCATTGTATTTCTCAAGCAGTTCCTTAGGAAGTGCCTCTCCCGTCTTGTAGTGCTTTGCATATATAGCGAGCACCTCTGGTTCAAAAGCCCAATGCTCGTTTATCTGTGAAGGGAGTTCCACAAAATCACGCTCTACGTTTCCTACACCCGTGTAATGAGTATTCTGCATGAAGGCATGTAAAGCATGTCCGAACTCATGGAACATTGTCTGCACATTATCAATAGACTGCAGTGCAGGTCGGTCGGCACTTGCAGGAGTCATGCTACATACGTTTACAACGACAGGCTCTACACGCTTTCCGTTCTCGTAGGTCTGTGAGCGGAAGGTTGTGCACCATGCTCCAGCACGTTTTCCACCACGAGGGTAATAGTCGCTATAGAAGATTGCGAGGAGAGAGTTGTTTCTGTCATATACCTCCCATGCCTGAGCAGTAGGCTCATATGCAGGCACCTCAGTTGTTATCTCCTTGAAGGTCAGTCCGTAGAGTCTACCTGCGACATAGAAGACACCCTTAAGGACGTTGTTTATCTCGAGATATTCAGAGAGAACCGTCTCGTCGAAATTGAACTTTGCTTTTCGCGCCCTTTCAGAGTAGAACCGATAGTCCCAGCCTTCTGGTTCGCAGTTCAGACCATCCTTTTTCATCTCTATGCGGATATCCTCTAATTCCTCCTTTGCCTTTGCGACTGCAGGAGTCCAGATTTGGTCGAGGAGTTTATAAACGTTCTCCGGTTTCTTTGCCATACGGTTGTCGAGAATCTGTGAAGCAGCATCTTTGAATCCCATCAGCTTAGCACGTTCAAGACGCAGTTTCACGAGTTTTGCACATATTTCTCGACTATCGTAGTTGTTTCCCTGACTTCCTCTATTGCAGTATGCGAGATATACCTTCTTTCTGAGTTCTCTATTCTTACAATACTGCAGTACTGGGTTACATGATGTTCTCTGCATATTGAACATCCACTTTCCCTTCTGTCCCTGTTGCTCTGCCATAGCCGCAGCCCGGTCAATATCAGCTTGTGACAGTCCCTCAAGGTCAGAAAGTTTGTCGACAGTCACGAACGTATTGTTTGTCTCATGGAGCAGATTCTGTGAGAACTGCAGCTGAAGCATAGAAATCTCCGTGTTCAGTTTTCTTAGCTTCTCTTGGTCGGCAGCAGGAAGGTTTGCACCATTCTGAACGAAGTTCTTATAAATATTCTTTACGAGCTTCTTCTGTTCCTTATCAAGACCAGAAGATGCGAGTCCATCATAAACAGCCTTCACTCTTTTGAAGAGTAGAGGGTTCATAACGATATCATCGTTTACTGAAGAGAGAAGAGGAGAGAGTTCCTTGTCGAGGTCACGATATTCCTGAGAAGAGTTGCTACTTTCAAGGGGATAGAAAGTTTCGAGAGCACGCATGAGTTGTTTCTCACTGTTCTCCAGTGCAACGATAGTATTCTCGAAAGTAGGTGCAGCAGGATTTGAAGTGATTGCCTTTATTGCCTCCTTCTGCTTTTCAATTCCTAACAATGCAGCCTCCCGATAATCGGCTGCAGTGAGTTTGTCGAACGACTCAATACCGTGTTTATTGGTACTTTTTTTCAACAAGCAGTTTTTTGAAACCGCTTCATTAGCCTTTGCTACATTGCCTTCTGTACCTTCAGCCTTACAGACTGTTGATCCGAATACTGACATTGCCACGAGTGCAGTCATTGTTAAAGTTTTTTTCATAATACTACTATTGTGTTATTGTTTTTTATCTGACGTGATAGATACTCTGTTCTTTGTCTTTCGGAACACGAGAGTTTGCCTCTTTAGAGTATTATTGGCATGGTTGAAGATTTTGGCGGAGTCAAACGGTCTACCATTACACTTCACCTCGAAATGGCAGTGTTCTGTAGATGCTCTTCCCGTTCTTCCAACAATACCAATCTGGTCGCCCGCCTTCACCCAATCGCCAACCTTCACAAGGTTCTTCTTCTGGTGACTGTAGAGAGTCTCAAGACCGTTGGCATGGCGAATTACGATGCAAAGTCCATATCCGTAGTGAGTACCAGAACGCACCACCTTACCTTCAAAAGCAGCATATATAGGGTCGCCAGCCTTAGTCTTTATATCGGTTCCTGCATGTCGACGTTTTCCTCCGAACGGACTAATCACCTTTCCACCCTTCATTGGGTAACACCAGTCTTCTTCTGAATATTCAGCGAAGTTTATAGAGAACTCGTTATTGTTTTTAAAAGGCGAGACGATTTCCTTTTCAAACTGCATTGATTGGAACTCATCAATATCTAGAACCTCGAAGTCGTCTTGAGGTCGAGCCACATGTTCTGAGTTTTTCGCAAACTTCCTGTCTGCCGAGTTGCACTCGCTAAGGACACGATTCTGAGAGGCAGTCATATTTCCGCGTTGCGGTTCCCTCCTTCCCTTTCCTTTTGTCATTGTATGCTCATGCTCCTCATTGACAACCGTGATCTTCACCCCTGCCACCTGTTGTTCAAAGAGTAAGGTGTGATGGCGCAAGCGATGACTTCTGATGTCAATAAGTGTCTCGACATTCATTCTTGAGCCGTTCACCATTGCAGCAAACTCACAGAACGTCTTTTCGCTTTTTGTTCCGATGATGGCGATTGTTTGTCCCGCTTTCACCTTGTCTCCTACGTTAACGAGGTTTTGTGCGTTATTGCCATATACTGTTTCCAGTCCGTTAGCATGTCTCACCACAATCGTTCTTCCCCATTGCGGCAATTCCTTCGACAGTCTGACAACACCATCAAACATTGCCTTTACCGCATCGCCTTCAGTAGAGCCGATGAGTATATTGTTGTTTTTTCTTGTTCCAAGAACTTTTCCCACTGGGAGAGGGAACGAATAGTCTTTGTCGGTATACGGTCCGAAGTCGACGGTGAAACCGTTTGAGCGTTCAAAGAGTCCAGGAGTCTCAGTACTGATGGACTGATGTTCCCTTGGTGAGAACATTTCCTCCTGCGCCATTGCGCTCATCGGCAACAGCAGCATTGAAAGCAGAAATATGTTTTTTATCTTTTTCTTTATCATTAT
Organism: uncultured bacterium; assembly: GCA_945829115.1. Lineage (GTDB taxonomy): Bacteria > Bacteroidota > Bacteroidia > Bacteroidales > Bacteroidaceae > Prevotella. The sequence continues at coordinate 14,985 of CALZTP010000041.1, forward strand.
ATATAATAAGGTGTAAGCAATGAAAGTGAGCAAGAGTGTTGGACAACTGTTTATCTCAGAATAATTCCCGAGAGCATTCGCCCTGTTTCGGCACCTTCCCTGCGAGCACTATAGAAGCGTTCGTCTGTCATGGTATCAACGTCAAGAATCATGATATTCTCTTCCTTCACCCCAAGCGAGAGCAACTGCTGACGATTGCACTCCTTGATGTCTAAGTGCCATTTCCATGGTATGTCGGCAGAGAGATTATCGTTTGCTCGGTTGTGCTTGGCAAGCCTTCTGACCGCAAAGCTGTCTACAGGGAATCCTTTTTTCAGGAAAGCATCGTAGACCTCATCTCCCACTTCAAACGACTCCATTGATATTCCAGGACCTATTATGCATCTCAGGTTCTCCGGTTTTGTGTGGAAAGTTTTTATGAGATTCTCAATAGCTCGAATGACGATTCTTTCAAGTGTTCCCCTCCATCCGGAATGAATTGCTGCCGCACAATGGTTCTTAGTATCATAGACGACAACGGGTATGCAGTCAGCAGTGGAGATTCCGATGCATGCGTTCTTTACATCGTATATAACCGCATCGACGCCATCGAGAAGCATCGTTCTCACCCCATCTCCGAGAAGGAAGAATTCCTCTGCAATCTGCCTTGTTTGAAAGCCGTGTATTTGGTGAGGGCGTGCAAATCGCTCTTTCTCCACTCCAAGGAGCGGGCACAACTTCTCTGGGTCTCTGCCTATGGCTTTTGTTGTAAAAAAAGCCTCAGCCAGAGGTTTCTCACCATTCTCTATGTCCTGTATCTTCTCGCCAGAGAGATTGTAGCGGAAGACAGCCTTTTCCTTGTCTGTTTCTCTTTCTGTCATTGTTTATCTGTGGGAATGTTCACAAGGAACCAATAGTATTCTATACTCCTTTCAGTTTAAGAGTGGGAACGATTATCCCCCTTTATTTAAGTTATTTCTTTTCGTCAAGGTTATTAACCTCATTGACATCAAGGTCTTCAATCTCGTAGTCCTCAATATCTTCAACCTCATAGTCGTCGAGCTCCTCAATATCATATTCATCAGCATCCTCTTCTTCGAAGAATACAACATTATCCTCACCCTCCGCAGCCATTTCTGCATTAAAACGAGTCATGTCTTTGTCTCGATGAACAAGAGTATCGTCTTTTGTGATGTCGAGGAGTTTATTACTCTCAGAGTTCAGCTCGTTCCAAAGGATATCCTTCAGTTCATTTATTCCCTGTCCTGTTACGCTGGAGATAAAGACCACGGGAAGATCGTCTGGAGTAGTCTCTCGAAGCATCTCGCAGAGTTCCTCATCGAGAAGGTCGCACTTTGTCACTGCAAGAACCCTATGCTTGTTGAGCATCTCTGGATTGAAGTTCTCCAGTTCTCTTAATAGCAGTTCGTATTCTGCCTTGATATCTTCTGTATCTCCAGGAACCATGAAAAGGAGGAGAGAGTTTCGCTCGATATGGCGGAGGAATCTCAATCCGAGTCCCTTACCTTCGGAGGCTCCTTCAATGATTCCTGGGATGTCTGCCATAACGAAAGACTTATGGTCATGGTATGAGACAATTCCCAAAGACGGTTCAAGAGTAGTAAAAGGATAATTTGCAATCTTTGGTCGGGCAGAAGAGACAGCACTGAGGAGAGTGGACTTTCCTGCATTCGGCAGTCCTACAAGTCCTACATCAGCCAGCAGTTTCAGTTCCATTATTACCGTCATCTCCTGCATTGGTTCTCCTGGTTGAGCATATCGTGGTGCCTGATTTGTGGCAGAGCGGAACTGAAAGTTTCCAAGTCCTCCTCGCCCACCTTTCAGCAGCACCACCTCCTGACCGTCGTAGGAGATATCGCAGACGAACTTTCCGGTCTCAGCATTATATACTACCGTACCACACGGAACATCAATATAGATATCCTTTCCGTTTGTTCCATGACACTTGTCTCGCCCACCGTTTCCTCCGTGTTCAGCAAAGAAATGACGCTGGTATTTCAGATGTAGCAAAGTCCAATAGTTGTGGTTTCCACGAAGTATGATGCTTCCGCCTTTTCCTCCGTCGCCACCGTCAGGACCTCCGTTAGGATTGTACTTCACGTGGCGCAAGTGCATGGAGCCGCGTCCGCCTTTTCCTGAGCGGCATTGTATCTTGACATAGTCGACGAAATTTGATTCCATTATTTCCTTTCTTTTTTTATTGAAGGAATGAAGGGAGGGGCGGTTGACCCCTGCCTTCTTTCCTTGAATGGTTATTTATGAGTTTATATTGAACGCCTTTAAGATGTTCAAGGTGTGAGAAGATACATCTCTATTGTAAGAGATGATTATCTGTCATCTCTATCCTTTTATAGCCTTTGAGATATTGTCATAGATATCATCTATAGAGCCCATGCCGTGAATCTTAGCATATTTTCCTTGAGTGATATAGAAATCCTTGAGAGGAAGAGTCTGGGCATAGTAAGTGTCGAGACGCTTCTTGGCAGTTTCCTCATTGTCGTCGGCACGACCGCTGGTCTTTCCTCTTGCCACGATACGCTTTACGAGTTCATCATCGTCTACCTCAAGTCCGATAACAACACTAACCTCTTCACCACGTTCTTGAAGCATTTTGTCTAAAGCCTCTGCCTGAGGAATTGTACGAGGGAAGCCATCAAAGATAACACCCTCAATATCCTTTCCCTTACTGTCGAGAACAGAAGCGAGGATGTCAATAATCAGAGAGTCAGGAACAAGATTTCCATCATTGATATAGCTGGCAGCCACCTTTCCGAGTTCTGTTCCCGCCTTGATTTCTGCACGGAGAACATCTCCTGTAGAGATATGTTCTACTCCAAATTCCGCGATAATCTTATCGCTCTGAGTGCCCTTTCCTGAACCAGGAGCACCGAAAATAATAATATTCTTCATTTTATTTTTTTGGTTTTGTGCACAGCAGTCGCTGTTTCCGTCTGCATGAGGTATGTTAACACTCACACATATTGGTTACAGTAGCAATGCAATCTGTGTTTGTATTACTTTTTACCTATTGATATTATTTACATATGTCTTACATTTGTTTAGCTTATTCCTCAACTATGGTGTAGATATCTCGAAGGTTTCGCCCTTGTTGGTCGTAGTCTAAGCCATAGCCAACAATGAAGTCGTCTGGAATAACCATGGCAGGATAGTCAACATGAACAGACGGTTCAAGAAGCTTTGAAGGCTTATGGAATAAAGCACAGATTTTCACTGACGCTGGATTTCTATTTGACAGCGAATCAAGCATCTGCACCATTGTCTTTCCCGACTCCACGATGTCTTCAACAATAATAATGTCGCGCCCAGCAAGGTTTTCGTTTACTCCTATCACCTCATGAACACTTCCTGTTGACATCGTACCCTGATATGAGGCGAGTTTCACGAAACTAATCTGACAGTCGAGAGTAATCTCTTTCATCAGATCGCTTGTAAACATAAACGCTCCATTGAGTACAGAGAGGAACAGAGGGTTCTTTCCTTTATAGTCGCTGTTTATTCTTTCAGCCACAGCTTTCACCTTCTCAAGAATCTCTTTCTCTGATATGCTCAGACGAAAGGTCTTGTCCTTTAATTTTATATCCTTCATAGTGCTTTTAACGAGGAAAAACTTTATAAAATCGCAAATTTGCTACAAAATTAATAAAAAAACGAGAAATAATAGCACATTGTTTACATAAATTTTGTATTTTTGCACTTGAAGAAGATATTTTAGTCAAATATGAAGATATTTACAAGCAATCAGATACGCGAATTGGACAAATTCACCATTGAACACGAACCAGTGTCGTCAATAGACCTTATGGAGCGTTCTGCCACTGTTCTTACGCAGACAATCATAAGGAGATGGGGTGTGAAAAAGCCTGTGGTTGTTTTCGCCGGACCAGGAAACAACGGTGGCGATGCTCTTGCTGTCGCTCGCATGTTGTCGGAAAAGAAATACGATGTTACAGCCTACCTTTTCAACGTAAAAGGGAAACTCAGTGACGACTGTAAGGCAAACCGCACTCGCCTTCGTGACTCAAAGCATATAAAACGCTTTGTGGAGGTTACAGAAGAGTTTGACCCTCCTACCCTTGACTCCGATACACTTGTTGTAGACGGACTATTCGGTTCTGGCACGAACAAGCCATTGAGCGGAGGATTTGCCTCCCTTGTGAAGTACATAAACGCTTCAGAGAGCACGGTGGTGAGTATCGACCTCCCTTCTGGACTAATGGCAGAAGACAATACGTACAATATCACGCAGAACATTGTCAAGGCAGATGTTACGCTCACGCTTCAGATGAAAAAGCTCTGCATGTATTTTGCCGACTGTCAACAATACCTTGGTGAGGTAGAGGTTTTAGACATTCAGCTCTCTAAAGCATGGATGATGCGTGAGACTTCACAGATAACAGTCGTTGAGCGAGAGAACATTCTTTCCCTTCTGAAGAGGAGAGGAGACTTTGTGCATAAAGGCACTATGGGACACGCCTTGATAATAGCAGGATGTTACGGCATGGCAGGGGCTGCTACTCTTGCCACAAGGGCATGCTTGCGCTCTGGAGTGGGAAAGGTTACTGTCCATATCCCTCAAGGGAATTATGACATCATGCAGATTTCCGTTCCAGAAGCAATTGTTCAGCTTGACAAAGACAGTGGTTGCTTCTCTGACCCCGTTGATACCGATGAGTATCAGGCAGTTGCCATAGGATCAGGATTAGGACAACGCGACACCACCGCCATCGCTCTTATCTCACAGATTCGCCGCACGAACTGTCCGATGGTTCTCGATGCTGATGCCTTGAACATTCTTGGAAGCAGGAGAGCATGGTTGCAGCAGTTGCCACCAGGAATTCTACTCACTCCTCACCCAAAGGAGTTCGACACGTTAGAGGGATATTCATGCAGTAGTGAATATGAACGGTTGTCAAAAGCCAGAGAGATGGCGCAACGCATGCAAGGCTACATACTTCTGAAAGGGCATTATACTGCTATCTGCCAACCAGACGGCTCTGTTATTCTCAACACGACAGGAAATGGCGGCATGGCGACTGCTGGAGCAGGCGATGTGCTCACGGGTGTTATTGTAGGACTGATGTCTCGCGGCTATTCCGTTGGTGCCGCAGCAATTCTCGGTGCTTACCTCCATGGTCTTGCTGGAGACATAGCAGCATCTTCGAAGGGGGTAGAAAGTCTAATTGCGTCAGACATTGTTGATGCTCTTCCTTTGGCATTTAAAGATCTTTATTCTTCTCTTGAGAATCAATCAGGCGAGCAATAATTGTTTTTACAAATAGATGTGCATAAAAGAAACATAAGAACAACAAATATTCCAAAGACAAAAAAAACATTACAAAAAAAATGAACAAAATATTCCTTTCATTCGTTTTCTGCTTTTTAAGCATTGCTGTTGCCTCTGCTCAGAGTGCAACATACCATCTTCCAAAGACAGCACTGAAAATTTCTGTTCTCGTGGAGAAGAAATCGTACACTCCTGGCAGACTGTCAGAATATGCGAATCGGTTCTTGAAGAAGAACGTTGAACAGGAGACGTTCGACCACTATCGCATTATAAATCAAGACATTGAGCTCTACGCTATTCCTGACTCTTCTCGAATATTTGAGGCAAAGATGGAGAACAAACTGAATATCACATCGTTCTCACTGACAGAAGACAATATCCTTCTCGGAATAAATGCAGAGGGGAAGGGGCCGAAATACAAAGAGCCATTTGTTCCTGCACCAAAGCCAGAGCCATTAGACCCTTACAAATTTCTCAGTCAGGAGATTGTGAGCACAGGAAGCAAGTTAAAGATGGCAGAGCTTTGCGCAAACGAGATTTTCGATATTCGTGAGAGTATCAATGAACTGACACGTGGTCAAGCAGACTACATGCCAAAGGACGGTTTGCAATTGGAGATTATGCTGAAGAACCTCAGCACTCAAGAGAAGGCAATCAGGCAGTTCTTTGAAGGTGTGATAACAACAGATACTATTGAGCATATCATTATCTATGTTCCAGAGAAAGAGAAACAGAAGGAAATTCTGTATCGCTTCTCTTCGCATTTCGGAATGGTTGATACCGATGACCTCTCTGGAGAACCATATTATGCCATTGTAGAAGACCTGCACTCTATGCCAGAATATATCAACGAGCCAGGAAAGAAAGCGTCTAAAGACGAGACAGGCATTTGGATTTCTCTTCCTGGGAAGGTGCGCTTTTCCCTTGCCAATAGCGAGAAGACTATAAAAACTCTTGAATTCTCAGCCTCTCAGTTCGGGGAGATAGAAAACCTTAATGATCCGTTGTTCTCAAAGAAGGTAAAGACGACTCTTCTTCTGCATCCTTACAACGGAGGCATTGAGAAAATCGAGAGTGTGCAAATAAAATAGAAATGAGACAGATACGCTTGCTGGAGTCTTCCAGCAAGCTATGCTCATTAACGAGTAATTTTTCTTTCCAGGGAATCTCTACGATGCAATGTTCGTGGAGTTGGTGTGAGAAACTATTTCAAACAAATCATAAACTTCAAATCATTCTTACAATCATGAAAAACTTTTCTATTTCATCAGCATTGTTTATGCTGGTAGCAATAATCACCGCTTTGGCATCTTGTAATGGCAAGAACGGAGGCAAGACAGACATTTCTGACTCTACAGTAATTGCTGAAGATGCAATAGGCGAAGTTAAGGAGACAGAGAAAATTATTTTCGATTCTGTTCTTTGGGCAAAAACGAGCAACGTTGCAAAGAACGGGAAGGTTTCAGTAAGAATAAAATACCCTTATATAAAGAATGGTCATGAGACTGTTCAAGACAGCATCTTTGCCTGGGAGAAAGAATTGCTTGAGAGCAGAGGGGCAAAGGCATCATTCTTAGAATTGGCAAAGGAACGAGGAACAATGCTCGTAGATAGTCTCTCAAAAGACTTGAAATCTATCCTTGATGTTTACGAGGAAGAAGAAGTGAAGGAAATGACATACGACATGAATGTCTCTGTTATTTATGAAGACGACGAGTTCTTCACCCTTGAAGGCATAATTTACACTTACTTAGGTGGTGCCCATGGCTCTACAATCAATGTTGGACAAACGTTCTGCAAGGCAAGTGGAAAAAGAGTTGACTGGGAACTGCTGAAGGGATACACAACAAAGGAGCTTAGAAACGAAATAAAGAAAGGATTGAAGGGATATTTCGAAATTCCGGCAAAGGCTGCCGATTCTGACGAACAGCTTCAGAATAGCCTTTTGATTGACGAGGAATCGTTCTGTAACGCCTTTCCACTGCCAGAATACCGTCCTTATCTCACCAATAAGGGTGTGTGCATCCGTTATCAGCAATACGAGATTGCTTGCTATGCTGCAGGAATGCCAGAATGCTATCTGCCGGTAAAAAAATAAACCACTTGCATGACGGTCCTGAGGGACTTCTGAGGGACTTTCAGAGGGACTCTTAAGGGACTCTTGAGGGACTCTTGAGGGACTCTTGAGGGACTTCCGGGCATTCGATGCCCGGATTATTAACGGCATAGCAATATGAGGAGGGGAAGAAGGCATAGCAGCTATGGGGAGGAAGAAGAAGGCAGCTTCTCTTTACTGCCCCATAAAATCGAGGTCAACATCCTTATGCTCAATGGAATCTGGTTGCCATACTGGGTGCGTTTTTTCGATTGCAGTCTTCGCAATGTCAAACTCGATAGGCTCGTATTTCTCGCTCTCTGGTTTGAATGGCGTAATGTTTTCATGGTATACTTCCACTTCCACCATGCTTATTCCATTTGAAAGCATTCCGATTTCATGTGCGGCACGGTAAGAGAGGTCGATGATTCTTCCACGAACAAACGGTCCACGGTCAATCACTTTTACTATGACTGACTTCCCATTGTTAAGGTTCGTTACCTTCAGTTTTGTACCGAAAGGATGCGTACGATGTGCACATGTGAGACTGTCGTGATGTATTCTCACTCCGCTACTACTTTTGCTTCCTGTTGCTCTCTTAGAATAAAAAGAAGCCTTGCCCCGTTGTTGTGAGAGCAACGGAGCAAAGCTTATCAGCAATGTAATAATTATAGTTGTTAACCGTTCTATATTGATAAAAGTGTTTTTTAGAGGTTTAACTTCAACAATCTAAAATCAACTGTAAAAGTTTTTGCCAGACCGAATCTTAAATTAAGGCGAGTTACGGTTTATGAGAGAATAAAAATGTGAAGCTTTTTTATACAACTCCCTGTGCCATCATTGCCTTAGCCACTTTCATGAATCCGGCAATATTCGCACCCTTTACATAGTCTATGTAACCGTCTGCCTGCTTTCCATATTCTACACAAGCATCGTGGATGGAAGACATGATATAATGCAGTTTCTCGTCAACTTCCTTCTCTGACCATCCGAGACGCATTGAGTTCTGAGTCATCTCAAGACCAGATGTAGCTACACCACCTGCATTGACAGCCTTTCCTGGAGCGAAGATCGTTTTCTGTGCAACGAAATATTCAGAAGCCTCTGCTGTGCATCCCATGTTTGAAACCTCAGCGACACATGTCACACCATTCTCTACGAGCATACGAGCATCGTCAGCATTCAACTCGTTCTGTGTTGCACAAGGAAGTGCGATATCGCATTTCACCTCCCAAGGTTTCTTTCCAGGCACGAAGGTAGCGCCAGGGAACTCTTCTGCATATGGTTCGCAGATGTCGTTACCAGAAGCACGAAGTTCAAGCATATAGTCGATCTTCTCACCAGAGATTCCATCTGGGTCGTAGATATAACCATCAGGACCACTGATTGTGATCACCTTTGCACCAAGTTCTGTAGCCTTCAATGCAGCGCCCCATGCCACATTTCCAAAGCCAGAGATGGCAACTGTTTTTCCTGCAATGTCTATACCGTGAGTCTTCAGCATCTGATTTGTGAAGTATAGAGCACCGAAGCCAGTTGCTTCAGGACGAATGCGAGAGCCTCCCCATTCGAGTCCCTTGCCAGTGAGCACACCCTCAAAGCGGTGTGTCAGTTTCTTATACATGCCGAAGAGATAACCTATCTCCCTTGCACCAACGCCAATATCACCAGCAGGCACGTCTTCGTCAGGACCAATGTTCTTTACGAGCTCGGTCATGAAAGCCTGACAGAAACGCATAACCTCATTATCGCTCTTTCCACGGATAGAGAAGTCGGAACCGCCCTTGCCACCACCCATAGGAAGCGTTGTGAGAGCATTCTTGAACGTCTGCTCGAATCCGAGGAACTTCAAGATAGAAAGGTTTACTGAAGGGTGGAATCGCAATCCACCTTTGTAAGGACCAATGGCAGAGTTGAACTGAACACGATATCCGATGTTCACCTGCACCTCACCCTTGTCGTCTACCCAAGGCACACGGAATGTAATGATGCGCTCTGGTTCCACGAGTCTTTCAATGAGCTTAGCCTTTTCAAACTCTGGATGCTGGTTATATACATCTTCAATTGACAAGAGAACTTCTCTTACAGCCTGAAGGAACTCTTTCTCACCTGGATGCTTTCGCTCCAAGTCTTGCATGATTTGTTGTACGTTCATAATATTAAGGTTAGAATCTTTTCAAAAGATAGTTAGGTAAAGTTTGTAGTAAAGAAAATTGAGTGCCCGACTCTGATTTCTTGATTGCTTCTTCGTAATCAAGAAATAGGGAACGTC
>CALZTP010000042.1 GCA_945829115.1 uncultured bacterium
TTCTACATCACCAATCAATACAATCATTATAAAAATAATTTTGCACACCTACTTACGTAGATACGCTTACAAACCGTGAGCTTCTGGACGGTCACATGATAGACACTGCTAAGGAGCAGGCACTCCGTTTATACGGAAGGAAAATCCGAATTCTGGCAGGGGACAGAGGCTACCGGGGACAGAAAATGTCAGGAGCTACGAAGATCATAATACCTGACGTTCCGAAAGCCTCTGACTCCGCATACATGAAGGCAAGGAAGCACGAGATGTTCAGGAAGCGGGCAGGAATAGAACCAGTTATAGGGCATTGCAAGAGCGATCGTCGTTTGGGACGAAACTTCTACAAGGGTCTTTTCGGAGACTCTATCAACGTCATGCTCGCTGCCGCCGCATATAACCTCAAAAGAGCTATGAGGCTCCTTTTGTGCCTATTCAGATGGGGGCTCATGAGGCTCATGACAGAGGGGATACGGCCTGTTGTCACATGTAATGCGGGTATATGCGCGCGTGAGCGAAGTTTTCAAGGTTCGACTAGTTAAGGATTAGGCAGAAAGTCTATACTCTGAGTAATCGAGGACTAAGTCCTCGGAAAAGTGGCAATAGCAAAACGGCTGGCTGAAAGCCAGTACTTTGAGTAACCGTGCGGGCATTGTTCTGGTTATAGATATTCCTCATAAGACTTTTCAGCATCGTAGAGCATTGTACCGTGCATTGTGGGTGCTTGAACGGGACGCATATAGTCGCCATATTCAAGTCGGAGGAGTTCATCGTAGCCAGAAGGGCAAGGAATCATGATATGCTCAAAAGGCAACATGATGGTCTCCTTATAGTCGGACAGATGCTTGATGGGAAGAGTCATGTTCTGGCAGAGGAATGCGCCATATGCCTTTCTGTCGTCCATAGAGACAGAGCGCACCACCTTTTCAAATTCCTCATATCTGTATTTATCTGACAAAAACTTTGTATGCTCCCTGCACCAAAGGTATATAGGCTTTGGGAGGCTGTGTGTTATTTTCCTCACAATTTTCAGCTTCTGACTCGCACTTCTCACCTTCGCATAATGGCGCTTAAAGGCACGAGGACTGGAAGGCATGGTGTCTATCACGAAGATATCGATGAAGATATTCTGCTGGTGGCGCTGAGGTTTTCCGTCTGTACGTATTGCCGTGGTGCCCATCATATGCAGTTGCGCATAGCGGTTGATATAATACGGATGAGAGGAGATTGTCTGAAGATAGTAAGGTGCTTTGAACTCATTAGAAAGAGCCATAAGCTTATCGTAATCGTTGCGGAGCATGGCAACGTCAATATCGTCGTCCCAAGGAATGAAACCCTTTTCACGAACAGCACCAATAAGCGTACCAGAGTCAGCGAAGACCCGAAGACCATGCTCGTTGCAGACACGGAGCAGTTCCTGGAGCAAGTCCATCTGAACAGCCCATGCCTTCTTCATGGTCTCAGAGATGGTGTAATCCCTGCGTGTTTCCTCTTTCAAGAAACCGTCAGGGACAGAGTATTTGAGTTTTAACATATCAATGAATGTATGTGTTGGTAGATTTTTTTACGAGGAAGCACCTTCTACTTCCCCATTCTTTCCGTGAGTTCTGTAAATGCCTTTCGGAAGAAATAACCCGAAGAGATTTTCTCGCTCATTGCCTTAGCATTCTTCTGCATGCGACGATAATCGTCTAAAGAGACAGAATTTAATACCTCTCCGATATTTTCAAGGGAATCGACACAGAGTCCGATACCATTCTCTTCTACGAAAGAAGCGAGTCCTGCTGTCTTCCCAATAATGATTGGAGCGTGACAACGCAGATAGAGAAGAATCTTATGAGGATTGTTGTAAGCCATATACTCACCAATCATTCCCTTTCCCTCTGTGAGCGACTCTCCATACCACGACAATCCGAAATCGCCATGGTTGTTTTCCATCAGCTCATAATCGGCAGCAAAGCCCTCATAGACAAGTTCCTCCTTAGCTAAATCTTCCCTGAATCCCGAGCCATAGAGATGGAAGCGATGCCCCTGTAACTGCTCTGGCAACAAGTATATAAACGCATTATGCTTCGTTGACAAGCTTCCTGCAAAGAAAAGGCTGTAGTCTTTCTCAGAGCGAGGAGCCAGACGCTTAGAGGCGATTGGTTGTGGTGAGAGATAGTCGAAGAGTCCGATGATCTGCATCTCGCCCTGATAGCCATGGTCAAGGAGCCATTTATGCATTGTAGGGTTATGGACGATAAGTGCGTCAGAATGAGCGAGACGCTTCATTTCACGTTCTACCGTAAGCTTTTTCCTTCTGAAGCATCCAAGGTCGTGAATGACGGTTATGACCTTTACACCACGTCTGTGTGCAACGTTGCAAACGAACTCGTAGTATTTCTTCATAGGATACTGCACCAAGAGAGTGTCTCCTTTACGCATTGTCAGTAAAGCCTTCATGACGCTTGTGAACGTATAGAAGAAGTCGAAGACCATATTGCTATGACGACTTTGTGGAAGACCAAGGTTCTTGAATCCCATCTCTGTCATGATGGTTTCAAGGTCAGTACGTACCCTTCCTCCTCCAGACTTTGTTGTCTTGTAGTTTCTGGAAATATAGCAGTTTCTCATTGTATTCTATGTTATTAAAAAGAGTTATAATAATGTTTTGAAGAGAGTTTTTTATTGCTTAAAAGAATCTGATATTCTTACACTGTCTATTCTCTTGCAAGAATTGGCATCGTAAGCCCTCATCATTATTGAATGTGGAGTGACATCGATGATATGATAGTACATGCTTCCCTGAATGACTGGGTCATGACGCTCAGAAGGGTGCAGACGATAGGTCTTTGGAGAGCAATGGGAGATGACATAGAGAGGCGGATTTTTGCAGTCAACGGACTTCAGTGGCTCTTCGTCGGCAGTATTGCGAGTATAGCCGTGCTCATGTCCCTGCAGCACAAGTTCTGTCTTTCCTTCTCGGATGATGTTGTTGAACATCCATCGTTGTATGAGGTTATTGTTCTTCCTTCTCACGGAATAAAGTGGATGATGGAGGAGGACAATGCGATGACTGGCATCCGACTCCTCTATCTCCTCCTTCAGCCATTCCCTCTGACCGAAGAGATAGAAGAACTCACGCTCTGAGTCGAGGAGAAGGAACTGTGTGTCGTGATAATCGAAAGAGAAGAGATGGTTCTCGTCTTCACGCTCCTCCATGCCTTTTAGGAAATAAGGGAAGGTGAGTGCGAAGCGTCTCTCGCACTTTCGAATCAGCGACTTCAGATAGTCGTGATTTCCCGTTACCACAACCACGGGGAGGGCAGTGCAGATGCTATCTATGCTTCTAAACGCCTCGTCGTAGTAGCTATTTGTGGGGCGTTCTATGAGGTCTCCACCAAAAGCTATGAACTCCACCTCTGGATGCTGCCTTACCGCCTCCCGGAGACGTTTGTTCACTATTCCGTTGATAGAATCTTGTACATCTCCCACAAACATAAAGGAGAAAGACTTTGCTTTTGGGTCAGAAGTCTTGAAATGATACCATGGCGAGTGGTTACCATTTGTTTCTACAGAATAAGAATATTCTGAGAGCGGTTTTAGGTTCTTCAGCTCACAACGGTAGAAGGCAGCCTTTCCAGCACGCGATTGAAACACCTCTCCCAGTGCTGGTAGAGAGAGCGTATCTGAATTGTTGACCAGCAGAAGGCGAGCATTCGCATCTACCCTCTCTCCACACACCCAAGAGACGAACCTTGAGTTCTCTCCGTGATTTCCAAATGTTAGGACCACACGCTTTGGCACATCACCAATATGATATGCCATCTCTGGCGGGTCGTGAAACCAGGCGTTCCAACGTTTTGACACCCATATTCCCAAGGCAATCACCACAACGGCAATGCAGGAAAGCGTTATCTTCTTTCTTCTTGTCATCATTATGCACTCCTTCTTTTCTATTTGCTTAACTGGTTATGGTTCATTCTGAACATATACTGCTGAATGATGCTCTTAAGCCTATCTTCATAGACCTTCGGACAACGTTCCTTGACATCGTTCTTTTGCAGGACGTCTTTCTTGAACTCATAGGCATGAACAACCTCCCCACCATCGAACTGAAGCATCCAGTCGCCCTGAAGGAATTGATAGTAGCCGCTGGCAGGGATATAGTTTACGGCAAAGGTATCTTCTGGCTTTGTGTTCAGAATATCCTGACCGAAGGCAATGTACGGTTTGTCGTAGCCTAAGAGTCCGAGGATTGTTGGCATGATGTCTATCTGAGTCATGATTTTCTCTCGGTCGTATCCCTTCACCTCCGTCATTCCTGGTGCATAGAGAACGATAGGTATTTTATAGTTTCCAAGGTCAGTGAGATACTCTGGGTCTACCGACTCAGAGATATGGTCGGCAGTGAGTGCAAAGATTGTGTTCTTGAACCATTCCTGCTTCTGTGCCTTCTCAAAGAAGAGACGGAGCGCATTGTCGGAGTATCTTATACATGCGAAGATTCTCACGTCAGTAGCAGGGAACTGTTCCTTATATCTCTCTGGAATAGGATAAGGAGGATGTGAGGATGCAGTAAAGACAGAAGTCACGAAAGGCTGCTTCATCTCGTTTATGCGGTCGCAGAAGAACTGTAGGAACTCCTCGTCGTATATAGCCCATGTGCCGTCAAAGTCCTTGTCTCCATTGTAGTTTGGATCTTCGTTGTATTCTGTTCTGCCGTAGTATTTCTGAAACCCAGAAGCCTTTGCAAAAGCCTCAAAGCCCATGCTTCCGTTCTCTGCTCCATGGAAGAAGGCAGAGGTGTAGCCTTTATTCTTTGTGAGCTCACCAGCAATTCCCGATATCTCATTCATAGCGGCAGGAGTGAGGAAGAAAGGCTCCACAAAGCTTGGTATAGACGACAATACCGAAGGCATTCCGTCTATGCTCTTCCTTCCGTTTGAGTAGCTGTATTCAAAGCTCATGCCCTTCTCTGCTAAAGAAGAGAGGAATGGCATATATCCCCTTGCCATTGCTTGCCTGCTGAAGCTTTCGAGAATAAACACCACCACATTCCGAGGCTTGAACTTCACAGAGTCGGCTGGAACATGAACAGGCGAGAAGAGTTTCAATGCCTCTTCTTCAGACATATAATGCTTTTCTTCAAAAGCCTTCTTGTCGATGGTGCGCATGATGCTGAACGGAGTGTTCAGAACCATTCCAGCATCGATTGATTTCTCTACATATTGGTTGGCATTTGACATGGTGATAGGGCGCACTGCCGAGGTGAATCCTCCCCTCATGCCTCCGATGGTTAGTCCTACGGCAAGTGCTAACATCAAGGTCTGTCCGATATAATAGAGCACCTTCGCCTTAACCTTTCCTGTCTTTGGCGAGAGGAATCCCTTCCATAATGCCCATGCCATTGCTGCTGCCACAAGGAACAGATACCAATAAGGCAAAGCCTCATGTAAGATGATGGTGAGGAAATTTCCTTCCCCTCCAAATTCCTGCAGCACATTCCATGTTGTGCGCCTTCCAGTGAATGGGAAGTAGGCACAATCGCAAAGGTTTGCTCCCAAGCCAATGAAGTTCACCACAACATAACATACCCTTACCACCTTGTAGAACCTCTTGCTATTCTCCTTCCAATGGAGAGGGAGTAGGAAGGCAAGTATCAACCAGCAGTTTAGGTAGAGAATGGCTGTGGTGTCGAAACGCAATCCGGCAATGAGAATATGAAAGAAATATCCAAGTGAAAGATGGTCGGCAAAGAGTGTGCTGTTCGTCCAGATGAATATTATTCTCGTAAGCGTAAAGAGCAGATAGACAAGAAGGAGGTTGGCTATCAATGCACCTACGGTGGTATGTGAAAACTTTCTTAGCATTTTTCTTCTACGGTTGAGAGTTCTTTTTTCCTCGTTTGAGTGCTTATTTTTCTCCAGTTAAGAAAAAATATTCCTTTAGTTGAGAGTTTCTTTTTTTATCCAGTTAAGAATTTCTTTTTATTCAGTAGGGGATTTATTCTCCTGCTGTCTGCGCTGATATTCTTCAAAAGTACGCTTCCAACGGTTGTGGCTCCAGAGATAGAGATGTGGTGCCTCACGAATAGATTCTTCAAGCATTGCGAGAGCTCGCTTTGTGAGAGCATACTCTGGTTCTGCAGCAGGATTGTCGGAGATGAGATGGAAAGAAGCAATATATTTTCCTCTCTTCGGACGCTTCATAGAGACAAACACCACACGGTCGTTGGCTTTTTTCATCAGTCGCTCTGCCCCAGTAAAGACGGGAGTGTTATGATTGAGGAAATCGGTCCAGAGATGGATGTTCTCCCATTTCGGTGACTGGTCGAAGATATATCCGAAGAGGTATGGTGTTCCCTCCTTTTTCAGTCTTACTATTTCTCTGAGTATGTTTTTCTTTGGAACTGGTGTGCCACGCAAATTAGAGCGTGCCTCTTTCATGAGGTTGTCCATGAAATCGTTTCTGAGAGGGTGGTAGATGAGTCCGTTAAAAACATTCTCATAACCCTTGGGATAGTAGATGCCTACTGCCGAGAGCCACTCCCAGTTGCAGTAATGTCCAAGGAAGGCAGAGAATCCCTGTCCTCTATCGTATGCTTCTGTTGCAAGATGGACGTTATGAAATTCCATGTGCTCTTTCATCTCCTCGGGAGTCATGGAGAGAAGCTTTATGGTCTCCACGAAATAGTCGCAAAGCCAATGGTAGAATTTCCGCTCTATCTCCTTTAGCTCCTCGTCGGACTTCTCTGGGAAAGAAGAACGCAGATTCTTCCTCACAATCTTCTTCCTGTATCCTATTAAACGATACAAGAAGAAACACACCACATCAGAAATGACGTAGAGCACCCCGAAAGGGAGTCGTGATATTTGTTTTATTATAAAATGCATAAGTATGTGTGCATTATTACATTTATTACAAATGTTTATATTATTTTTTTGCTTTCAACACTTTAGCTTTTTGAGACGTTCGTTTACCTCTTTGCGATATCATCGTAGACCTTTTGAAGATATGCCTGAGCCTTGTGAAGATTCTTGCCTTTTTCGGTTCCTTTATCAAGCACAACCTTTTCTTGCTCATTGTCGTAAATAATGGCATTCTCCTCTGTAACCATTCCCACGGCATCTGGCACTGTAAAGAATGCGAAGTGTGGAGCACGAGGGTCGAAAAGGTCTTTTGAGAACAGATATTCATCGTGTTTCACCCCAAGCAAGGCAAGGAGAGTGGCAGGGATATCCTGCTGAGCACCAATTGTTTCCACTCGCATGGGTGCTTTCACCGCCCCACCAGAAATCACGAGTGGAATCTGATATCTATAGAGTTTGAAGTTCTCTATCTTCTGTGGGTAACAGCCAAGATGGTCGGAAACAACCACAAGCAATGTTTCGTTCCAGAGATTCCTTTTCTTCAATTCTGAAATGAATTCCCCAAGGCAGTGGTCGGCAAAAGAAAATGCATTGAGAGCCTTGTCAGAAAATTTCTTGTGAGGCACCTCGAAAGGTTCATGACTACTTGACGTCTGAATAACGAAGAACTGGCGTCTGTCGTCTTTTTCCCCATCCAGAATTTCCTGTAAGCCACGGTCGAAGAGATAGTTGTCGTCAACGCCCCATTTGCTCCTTGGAATACTCATATCGTAATCTTCCTCAGCCACAATACTCTCAAAACCAGTTGCATGGAGATAGGCACGCATGTTCGTGAAGTTAGCATCTCCACCATACACGTACTTCGTGCTAAAGCCTTCCGCCTTTAAGGAGCGTGCTATGCCATAGAGGTTGTTTGTCTTCTTTGGATATTTCATCAGACTGGAAGTTGGCTGTGCGGGATAGCCGGAGAGAATGGCCACGAGTCCTCTGTCTGTTCTAAAGCTGTTTGCGTAGAAATTTGTGAAATATATTCCGCCTTTTGCTAAAGAATCGAGGGCTGGAGTGATTCCTTCCACTTTCCCTCCCTCACTCATGATATATGTTGAGAAGCTCTCAAGAATAACCATCACAACGTTCTTAACATTCTTCTCGACATGAATGCTGTCAGCCTCCGTTCTAAGATTGGTATACACCATCTCACGGAACAGTTTCTCTGCCTCTTCGTTGTCCATGAAACGATACTTTGAAGAAAAATCTTCATCGTGAGAAACAGAATAGAGGAAGCTGAACACAGGATTTACCGCACAATGGTTCAGTCGGTAGTTGTTACTGAAATATACAGAGCCGACATTGTTTGTGGCAACGGATAGTCCGCCACGGATAGGGATTATCAGCAATGCAGCAATAACCGTTATTCCTATTGTCTGCCAAATTTTCTTTCTCTTTGTCTCGTTTTCAGCATCATTTAAGAATACCTTCCTTGGGCATGTCACCTTTACTATGAAGAAATATAAAACAGCAGTAAAGAGAAGCAATGCCACAAGAGCAAGCAGCAGAGTTGCAGTACCCACGCTGGCAGCAGCATCTGCTGGGGAGGTGAGGAGATAGAAGAGAGGAGTAGAATCGAGTGGGAATCCCCAATACGGGTAAAGTCCTATATTTGCCATTATGGCGAGTTGGATAGCAAAAGAGATAAAGACGGTATATGCCTGCCAAATTCTAAATAGCAGCTTTCCCCTCTTCCAGATTGCTATTATCAGCAAGAGAGCAGGAACTATGGTAACATATCCCGCAATGGCTACATCAAGTCTAAGGGCATTCCATATCATTTCAAAGAATGGTGACTCTCCTTCTTCGGAGATCACAGAATGGTTTGCTGTATAAAAGACGGTGTGACCTATTGTTCCTGAGAGCGTAACACAAAAGAAGTAAAGAATGAAGAAGACGGAATGAGGCATCTGTTTGAAACGGAGTGTTCCAAACATCTTTCCGCAAATGCGTGATTTCTGTGTTTTCTGTTCTTCTTGTTTCATGCTTAAATATGCCGAAAATGGGTGGCATTTCAATGGTATTTGGCTGGCATTTAGCTGGATTCTATGCTGATTCAGCAAATTTTCAACCTTCTACCTACCTTTTCTACCTTAAATATTATCGTTTTGTTACTTCTGCATATCGTGCAGCTTCTTGTAATAGCCGTCGAAAGCGAGAAGTGACTCATGGGTACCGTTTTCCACAATACGTCCCTCGTGAAGGACGTATATCTCATCTGCATTCTTGATAGTGGAAAGGCGATGGGCGATGGCAACTGTGGTACGAGTCTTCATGAGTCGCTCAAGAGCATCTTGAACAAGGCGCTCAGATTCTGTATCGAGGGCGGAGGTAGCCTCATCGAGAATGAGGATTGGCGGATTCTTCAGAATGGCGCGAGCAATGCTCACCCTCTGCCTCTGTCCGCCGGAGAGCCTACCTCCCCTATCGCCAATCATTGTGTTATATCCGTCTTCAGAAGCCGTGATAAAGTCGTGAGCATTAGCAATGCGTGCCGCATTCTCCACTTCTTCTTGAGTAGCAGAGTCTACACCAAAGGTGATATTGTTATAGAAAGTGTCGTTAAAGAGAATAGCCTCTTGATTCACGTTTCCAATAAGCTGGCGGAGATCGTGTATTCCGAGGTCTTTCACGTTTATTCCGTCAATGAGCAGTTCACCTTCTACAGTGTCGTAGTATCTTGGAATAAGGTCTACGAGAGTGGACTTTCCAGAGCCTGACTGCCCCACAAGAGCAATGGTCTTTCCCTTTGGAATGGTGAGATTGATGTTTCGAAGCACCCAATGTGGCTCTCCTGTCTTGCTATCAGAATAGGCGAAGGAGACATTGTGGAATTCTATCTGATGGTCGAAGCTATTGATATGCACTGGATTCTCTTTCTCTGGGATTGTGTCGCATGCCTGGAGAATCTTGTCAACACGTTCCATAGAGGCAAGTCCTTTCGGAATGTTGTATCCTGCTTTTGAAAATTCCTTCAAAGGGTTTATGATGCTATAGAGAATCACCATGTAGTATATGAACGTAGGACCAGAGAGGGCATATCCCCCTAATACGAGCATACCTCCGAACCATAACACGATGACAATCATCACCGTACCAAGGAATTCAGACATTGGGTGCGCCATCTGCTGACGTATATTCACCCTCATGATATTGTTTCTGTATTCAGAGTTTACGGCATCGAAGCGGTTGTTCATTTTCTCTTCTGCACAGAAAGCCTTAATGATTCTCAATCCGCCTAATGTTTCTTCGACCTGACTCATTGTATCGCTCCAAAGCGACTGTGCCTCAATGGATTTTCTCTTCAGCTTCCTACCCACAATGCCCATGAACCATCCGAAGATTGGTACGAAGACGATTGTGAACACTGTCAGCTGCCAGGAGATGAACAACATTGTGGAGAAATAGCAGACAATAAGAACAGGATTCTTAAAGAGCATGTCAAGACTCGACATTATGCTGCTTTCGATTTCCTGCACGTCTCCAGACATTCTTGCAATGATGTCTCCTTTCCTCTCCTCGCTAAAGAACGCAAGTGGAAGGCTCGTGATCTTTCGGTATAGCTGGTTGCGGATGTCGCGCACCACACCGGTTCGAATAGGTATGATGGTGGCAGAAGAGAGGAAATAGGCTCCTGTTTTCAATCCTGTCATGACAGCCAGCAGAATGCCAATGACGAGGAGAGTGGTTGACTCCCCCCATTCCGTGATCATCATGTTCACGTAATAGTCGGCATTATTGCTTATCACGTCTTTGAGATTCCCCCAGTCCCATGCCATGAGCTCCGTTGTTCTCTTCTCTCCTCCTGTCTGGAAGATTATCTGGAGGATAGGGATAAGAGTAGCAAAGGAGAAGATGTTCAGTGCTGCCGAGAGGATGTTGAATATCACCGACAGAGTAAGGTATTTCTTGTATGGAGGGACGAAGCGTCTTAAAACGAGTAGGAATTCTTTCATATTTTGTTAAAAGATTGAAACTATCTGAAACACAGGAGATTGATGAATCTTTCTGTCTGCGTGACTACATGGAATGTATGATGTTGTCTGCTACTTGGAAGATGTCATAGATACGTTGGTCAGAGACCGACTTGTCCATATTCACACAGCAGAGACCAGTCTTGGTGAGGTCAGTACCACTGGCAGCAACACGCTCCGAGATGTTCTTGACAAGTTCTTCGAAAGAGTATTTCTGAATGTCAACAGGATTAAGGCGGATATTGAAGAAAGTATCTGGAAGATGCTTACGGAGGAGGGCAACATCACCTCCCCACCCTATATCAAGAAATTCCAGACGCTCTATCTCTGCAAAGGCGGAAGCCATTCGGTGAGGGTCTTTTCCACAATAGTGAATGCCATACGGCTTATGGCGCAGACTCCATTCTTGGTCTATTGGCAGGAAGAATCGGCGATAGTCTTCTTCAGAGATCATGGTGTGGCTGCACTCAGAATGAATAGCCACAGGATAGTCGAAGAGTCTTGCACTTCTATTAACGGAAATGGAAGAAGAGCCGGTATTTGTCTGTACATACCATACGAACTTATCTATCACCTGAGCAATTTTCTGGAAGAAGACGTTCGCTTTCTCTGGTTCAAGGAGCATGTCGGTGAAGATTTCCTCTCCACGAACATCAATAGCGATATTCAACACCCCACCCCAGTTTATGTCGCCAACAACATATCCATGCTTTGCCTTCAATTCCTCAACAAGCTTCACAAGTCGTTGGAAAGCAGGAGAGCGGAACGCATCTTCCACTTCAAAGTCAAGCGACTCCCTGTGTGCACAGAGCACCTGTGGAGGTGCGTCTTCATAGTATTCCACCTTGCATCCGAGCATTTCTGAAAGGAGATAGCCAGAGGCAAGGTGCACGGCTCCTATCTGTGGAAGCTGTTTATCGTGGTCTTCTCCTAACCCGAGGTCTCCAAAGCGGTCGTAGAGCAGCTGTTCCATTTTCTGCTCGTCTTCCACACGCCTTCGAGGGTCGTAGAAGAAGCTTTCATCGAAGGAAATTCCCAAGTTCTTATGCCACCAATCGGGATGGAACACGATGTCCACCGGAAGCGGCTTACTACAAATCTTTATCATAGGCAAATAAATAGAGTTAGTTAATGAGTAAGTAAATATGCTATAGTTTTAGATTAATGACATAGGAAATGGGATTTCCTTACGGAACAGTATTAGTGATAAAAATTAGCAATGCTATATGGCAATGCAGATTAGCAATGCAGGTTAGCAATGCAGGTTAGCAACGCAGGTTAACAATGCAGGTTAACAACGCAGGTTAATAACGCAGGTTAACAACGCAGGTTAGCAATGCAGGTTAACAACGCAGGTTAACAACGCAGGTTAACAACGCAGGTTAGCAACGCTATATGGCAATGCAGGTTAACAATGCTAATTATCAATATTGTTTACTGCTCTTTCTTCTCTACCTTCACAAGCTCAATCTTGAAGATGAGAGTAGAGAAAGCAGGGATTTTTCCGGCTGCACGACTGCCATAGGCAAGGTCGTAAGGGATATAAAGCTCCCATTCGCTACCTTCTGGCATAAGGTAAAGAGCTTCTGTCCAGCCTTTTATTACTTCAGAAGGAGAGAACTCTGTTGTCTGCGGATTACGCTTGTAGCTGCTGTCAAAGACAGTGCCATCAAGGAGTCTGCCTTCATATTTCACAGTGACCTTGTCGTTACCTTTCGCAACAACACCCTTTCCCTCACGAATCACCTTATACTGAAGGCCAGAAGGGAGGGAGATGACACCTGGCTTCTTGGCATTCTCTTCAAGCCATGCCTTGCCCTTCTCTACTGCCTCTTTGTTTTTCTTCTCTGTGGCAGAAGAAATAACTTTCTCGTGATAGCGGGATGCAGCATCTACGGTGAAGATGGCTGTATCTTTTGAGACAGCATCCATGAATCCTTTCTTGAAGACATCTTCATTGAAAGGAAGTGAAAGATCTCCGTGACGCTTCTTCATCTGAGGAATCATATTGTCTTTTATCATTCCCGCAATCTTTCCACCAGCAGCCTTGGCATGTGCCTCTGGACTCTCTGTTGTGAAGAGCGACTCTTCTATTCCGCTTACAAAGGCAGCCATATATGTTGTGTCTACCTTCAGGTGCTGAATAACATAGTCCATGAGTCCTTGGGTGAGCATCTGACCAGCAGCATAGCTGAGAGTATCTTCACCGACCGCTATATTAGTAGACAAGTGTGAAGCTTGTTCTGTCTTCTCTGCCTTTTTTGTTTTCTTTATCTTTTCCTTTGCTGTAGCAGTAGAAAAAGAGGCACCCACCAAGACAGTGAGTGCCAGCAATATTGTTTTTTTGTTTAATCTCATAATTGGATTGATTTTTCTATTCTTTAACTGCACTCAATTTCACCGAATACCAGCTGTATTCAGTATCATTGGCTGAAAGAATTTACTTTTCAATACCGACAAGCTCAATCTTGAAGATAAGAGCAGAGAATGGATCAATCTTTCCTGCCTTACGAGCACCGTAAGCCTTATCCTGAGGAATGTAAACCATCCAAGTAGAGCCTACAGGCATCTTGGTGAGAACCTCTGTCCAACCAGAGATAACCATGTTTGCACGAAGAGTTGTTGGCTCGCCACGCTCATAGCTGCTATCGAAAACAGTACCGTCAATGAGCTTGCCCTCGTAGTTAACTTTTACTGTAGAGCTGTCGGCAGGAATCTCTCCCTTACCTTCTACAAGCACCTTGTACTGAACACCAGAAGGGAGAGTCTTTACACCCTCTGCATTCTTGTTCTTTGCGAGGAAGTCCTCACCAGCCTTCTTGTTGTCTCCGTACTGCTCTTCCATAACCTGAGCCTTTACCTTCTCCATCATGGTCTGAGCTTTTACGCCAGCCTCATCGATAGTCATGAGACCACCCTTGCCAGTATAACCGTTCACGAAACCAGCCATGAAGTTCTTAAGAGAGATGGTCTTTGTTGAATCCTCACCGAAGATTTCGTTGTTGATGCCCTTTACCATGCGTGTAGAGATCTGCTGACCAATCTGAATGCCTGCATAGTAAGCAGCCTTCTTCTTGTCGTCACCAGCGCTAACACCTTCGTTAAGACCCTTGATGAACTCGTCTGCATAAACAGAGTCAACGCCCATGCTCTGAACGAGATATTCTGCAAGACCGTTAGACTGTGCCATACCGATTGCATAGCTGAGAGTGTCTAACTCATTGTTAAGGTCTGCCTTTGGAGTGGAATTGCCACAAGAGCCGAAGCCAAGGGCAGAGATGGCTGCTATAGCCAAAAATGCTATTTTCTTCATTTTTCTTTTGTAATTAGTAGTTTTGATTATTTCTTCTTTTCTTTCTTTGTTTGGAAGTTGTTCAGAAACTTCTTTTTGACAAAGGTTCAAACGTTCATGTTTTCCGTTGTTATTGAACCTCTATCAGCTCTACATCAAAAATGAGTGTAGAATATGGAGGGATATTGGCACCTGCGCCATGCTCTCCATAGCCGAGTTCGTAAGGAATATAGAGGCGATACTTTGCTCCCTCAGCCATAAGCTGGAGACCTTCTGTCCAACCAGCAATTACATTTGCGAGAGGGAAGCAGATTGGCTCTCCACGCTGGAAGCTTGAGTCAAAGACAGTACCGTCTGTGAGGAAGCCCTCATAGTGAACCTTCACAGTGTCTGTTGCTTTTGGCTTACGTCCAGTGCCCTCTACAAGCACTTCGTATTGCAGTCCGGAAGGAGTCTGGATAACCTTCGAGTTCTTGAGATTCTCCTCAAGGTACTTCTTTCCTGCCTCCTTGGCAGCCTCTCCAGCCACACGGCGTCTCTGAATTTCCTCTTCCTCTTTCTGCTTGAAGAAGTTGTTCACTATTTTTTGTGCTTCTGACTGTGAAAGCTTTGACTCGTTTCCTTCAAGCACATCCTTGATAGCCATTACGAAATCGTCAAGGACAATTTCTTCTGTTCCAAGCTGTGACAACTGAGTACCAATGCCGATACCCAATGCGTAACTTAATTTGTTCATTTCTTCTATTTATCTTGTATTATTTGGTTTTCTAATTTTTATTTTTTTCTTTCAGTCTCTTGCTTATTCAGAATCTGCGGCTTGATTATGGCAATCCACGGTTTGTTTTTAATTGCAGATAATCATTCCAACATGCAAAGTTACAACAAATTACTGAAACAAAGCGGCTTTGAGGCGAAAAATTATGATATATTTAGAACATCTTGTTCACCTCGTCACGGTTATACGGGATTTTCAGCTGTTTTGCACGCTCTGCATTTCTGTCTTTCCGCTTTTGCTTTTTCTCTTCTTTCTGCTTCACCATAGAGCGAGGCTTCTGGAGATAGCGAGGATGACGGTTGACATCAAAGAGAGTGGTGTGGTCCCAGTTTGCCTTACATTCAATGGCATCAGGATGGTAATAGACATCTTCTGCCTGAAGATCGATGGAATAGTCGCCAGTATCCCATTGCCCATTTTTGTTGGCATCAACAATGGCACGCAGATAATACTCTCCCGGAGTGATATAATAGAACTCTGCAGTATCTCTCTTTGCAACTGATCTCATGACACAACTGCCGTTCTTATCCATCATCTCCACAATCACTTGAGCAGTATCGTTCTTGATGCCTTTTATGGCAACAAAGAGCGAAGCGTATGTCTTGTCTTCACCCACTTTTAATCCTTGCTTGATGGGCTGCGTGACATGACCATAGATACTCCGGAAGGCGGCAGAGTCAATCTCAAGAGAATACTCTGTTCCAGAGCGCCATTCTCCTCGAATCATATAAGTTCTTGGAGGTAAGTTGCGAGATGTTATCTCCACAGGTGATCGATACCATAGCGTGTCTATTTTTGAGTATAGATGAATGGCGGCAGTATCTACGCTTTCCAAAGGGACATCGAAGGAAATGTAGATGTTTTTGTCGGGAGACATCTTTGACGGCACGTCAATCTTTGGAGTCAGGAACTTCACGTCAGGGTGAGGTTTTGATGGCTCCTTGCCTTTCTTTCTTGCTTTCTCTGCAGCCTTCTCCCATTTCTCTATATCATCGAGGTGTTTCTTCTGCCTTTTCTCATAAGAGACCTTCGGCAGGAATTCTATGGTGTCTGTTTGTGCCACGAGTGCTCCAAGGGAGTCGGTCATGGTGTATGTCATCTCCACTCGCAAGGAGTCTTGGTTTATCAATGTGGTGTCCCTAAGCCAGTAAGTAATGGTGTCTGCCTTTGCAGATGTTTCAACGAGGAAGGCATCTTTGTCGTCAAAGTTCAATGCTCTGAAGAGAGGCAGTGAGTCGGAAGGAGTACTGAAATACACCTTCATTCTGTCTGGTTCCGGTCTCTCTGTTTTAATGAGATACCTCTCTGTCTGCTTCTGCACAAAGGAGAGGAGGCAGATATCGTCTGGAGTGAAACGGATATAATGCTGCTCCTTAATGTCAGAAATATGCAAAGAGTCCACCCAAATAGTGTCTCGATAAGTATCTGGCATGAATGACGGTGTGATGACATCTTTGCTGAAGCCAAGACGTTCACCTCGCTGAGAAAGTTTAAAGTCGTTGTCGCTATCTACGAGCGAGAAGATACGGTAGCTCCCAGGGCGTATTCCCCTGATACGGAAATGCCCCGAGCCATCTGTCCTACCTATTCTTAGCATTGGCTGTGTAGTAAACGCAGAATCAGCAAGATTGTCGTAAAGTCCTACGAGTGAACCTTTTACCGGTTCTAAATCTTCTGCGTTGAGCACATATCCCGACACTTCGAGAGTGTCTATCTCCTTTCCTGTTGAGAAGACATAGGTGAAGTTTCCCATTGGGTTGTTCTCGTTGTTGTCGGTAATAGCATCAGAGAAATCAATGGTGTAGGTGGTGTTTGCCTTGAGAGAGTCTTTAAGGTCAATGCGAATCACCTTTCCCATGGTCTTTATCTCTGGCTGCTCAATTTGTGGAGGGCATATCACCACGTTCTCGGTAGCGTTTTCAAGTTTTATGAACTCGCTGAACCGTATTTCTAAACGTTTTGAAGAAACATCGGTGGCCCTTTCAACAGGATTAGCCCCAACAACTCGAGGTGGCACCTCGTCATACCATCCTCCATCTGGCTGTCCCATTCTTGCGCAAGAGACAAGGAGCACGGAGACGAGGAACATGCAGAAGGTCATTGTTGCAGCAGCAAGTAGTAACCCTCTTGACGTTCTTCCCTTATGTTCTTCTTTTCTGAATATGTGCATCTTAAATAATTAGGTGCGGAGATTCTTTTTCTTTCTTATTTGTTAAGCTTCAAAAGCTGCTTATAAGGAGTTTTTGATGCTTCCTTATTTGTTAAGCTTCAAAAGCTGCTCAATATGCTCCCTCGAATTAGAGAGGCGAGGAACCTTATGCTGCCCACCGAGTTTTCCTCTCTGCTTAAGCCATGTATGGAAGAGGTTAGGCTTTGCCTTTATAATCTCAAGAGGCTGCAGGGTGATATCTTTGAAGCGCTTTGCCTCGTAGTCGGAGTTTATTTCCTGCAGTTTCTTATCGAGAAGGTTTGCGAAAAGGTTCAAGTCTTGTGGCTCTCGTGAGAATTCTATAAGCCATTGATGCCTGCACTTTCCGTTTTCGTCCATAAAGACTGGCGCAGCAGTATATTCCAGCACCTCAGCTCCTGTTTCAAGACAAGCATATGCAAGTCCCTGTTCTGCATTGTCTACAATAAGCTCCTCTCCAAAAGCGTTTATGAAATGCTTTGTACGCCCTGTGATGATGAATTTATAAGGGTTAGTGCTTGTAAACTGCACAGTATCACCAATGACATATCTCCACAGTCCGCAAGAAGTGCTGATGAGCATAGCGTAGTTTTTTCCTGTCTCCACCCCCCAGATAGGCACCACTGTTGGCGAGTCTTTTCCAAACTCATCCATAGGTATGAACTCATAGAAGACATCATAGTCGAGCATGAGGAGCATGGACTTATCGGAAGGGTCGGACTGAATACCGAAGAATCCCTCTGAGGCGTTGTATGTCTCCTCGTAGTGCATATCACTCTTTGTTATCAACTGCTCATACTGCTTGCGGTAAGGAGTGAAGGCTATTCCGCCATGGAAGAAGACCTCGAGATTTGGCCACACCTCTTCAAGATGAGTCTTTCCAGAGAGTTCCATGACACGAAGCAACACGGAGAGCATCCATGACGGCACTCCAGAGATGTTTGTGACATTCTTGTTGAGAGTCTCCAAGGCAATTCGCTCCCTCTTCACTTCAAAGTCAGAGAGGAGGGCTGTTTTTTTCTTCGGTACTCTCACAAGGTTTGCAAGAGGATTGATATTCTCTATGAGTATTGCCGAAAGGTCGCCAACAAGTGAACCATGAACATTATAGTTTGACTGGTGGGAGCCACCAAGAATCAATGCCCTTCCGTCAAAGATTTTTGACTTCGGATTGTTCATGAGATAGAATGCCACAGAGTCCGTACCACCAGCATAATGGATGTTCTGAAGTCCTTCCTGAGAGACAGGAATGAACTTCGATTTGTCGTTGGTGGTGCCACTGGACTTGGCATACCATTTCACCCATCCTGGCCAGAGGATATCCCTCTCGCCATGCCTCATACGATCTATGTCTTGCTTTAGAGAGTCATAGTCGTTGATATGAACATCCTGACAGAATGTCTCATAATCCTTGATGGCAGAAAAGGCATGGTTTCTACCAAATTCCGTATCTTCTGCACGACTCAACAGACTTTTCAGAACGTTTCGTTGCAGCTCTGCTCCTTGTGTGAGATGTTTCTGCAGTTCTTTCTGTCTACGAGAGAAATACAAATTCTGTGCTATGCTTGTTATGCTCATTGAATTATTCTTTTCTGAATTAATCTATTGCAAACTGTTCCTAAGTAAGTGTGCATAATTATTTTTACAATAATTGTATTGTTTATTGTTAGTGAACAGTTTCAATTCTTAGAAATTGCAAAATTAAGCATTTCAGACGATATAGCCAAATTTTATGCCTTCGTTTTACTATTGTTAACTGTAAAAGCAAGGGTAAGTAGGTATAGTTGATGTGTTTATTCTCATTATTTGCAATGTGCGTATTCACATCGTATAGAGAACGAAACACATTTCTATTTCCTTTCAGAGAAGAATTTCTTCCCGTTTCTGATAATGATTCTATCGGTCGAAGAAGCTGGTTGCCCAGAGGGATTATATTCCCTTGTATCATCAGGAAGAGAGTCAGAAAGAGTAGTAAAGATAGCAGAAGGTTCAGAAAGAGTTATATGTGTATTGCCCCAAACGAGGGGTTCAAAAGAGGAATAAGAAGCATAGGGAGATGCTAACAGAAAGACTCTGTATATCCCTGCTTTCTCTGGCAAGGAGTACGAGAATGATTCCTTGAAGCTATGGTTTGTTGCCAGTTCTCCAGTATATGTCTTACCAGCAATCTTATACCAGTTTGCATCTTCATCTTCAAGATACACAATGTAGCTCCCTTTGAAAGAGCGTGAAGAGCGGTTCACAACTTCAACACTACCAGAAATTCTTTCTTTCGTGGAAAAATTTTCTTTAGGAAAGGAGATATGGCATTCGAGATAATTGTCTATTGTCTTTACTCCATCGTCTGGTTTGCAATTTATTACGATCCTATTCTCTTCAGAGAAAGAGTATATTCCTGGAGAGAGATTGTCTATATCATAATATCCGTTGTTTTCGCCTTCCCATCCCCAGTTAATATGAAAGAGCGTGTCGTTTTCAAGAAGATCATAACCATCAACAACAAAGGCATGACTACCATAACTGCGGTCGTTTGCCTGCATAACAACCATTCTATTGCCATCTATCTCCTCTTTCAAAAGCGACAGCCATGACTTTCTATCGTAACATTCACGAGAGCGAACAGTCATGTCAGGGTCGTAACCGAAATTCTTTATGAAAGCGCTTATCATGTTCGGAAAAGAAGCCGTACTGTTCTCAGGACAAAAATCTGTTTTTGTCGCTACCCCACAAGCATATAAAGCCTTAGAAACAGTGAGAGTGTCGTCACTTGTAGATAGAGAGCGAATTTTCTGCCAATCAAAGGGAAAGGCTGAAAGGTCTTCAGAAATGGAAAGGCGGTAGGAAGGAGTTGTGTAAGCCACAGTCCCTGTTCCCAGAGAAGGGAAGGAGTTATGAGCCATCACGTGAAGCATGGCAACAGCCACACAACCAGGTTGTGCTTTTCTGCCGTTTATCTCTGGGCATGACTGCGAGAAACTCTTAGACTGTCCGTAGCTTACTCCAAGAAGTAGGGATATGAGAAGAGAGAGCATAGAAAAAACTTATATATACCTTTTTTAAAGGAACAACAGAATATTAATGCCTTAATTTCAGAAAGAGAAGGCATAGAAAAACGTGAAAAACCACTGCCCTTTATGAAGGCAGTGGTTTGAGTTTTTATTTGTTATAATCAACGATTTTCGATTGATAATAGTTATAATCAGCGATTTTTCGTTTGATTACTTCAGAATTCTTAGAGATTACTTCTCCTGAGCACCTGCTACGTTGTAAACGTTGTTGCCCTTAACGATCATTACTCGACCGTTAACGAGAACCTTAGTAGGAGCAGCAGTAGAAGTCTCTACGTTGTTGATGCCAGTAGGATCACCAATTGCAGGATTCTCCTCAGCAGGAGCAACTGTTGTGTCAACACCCTGGAGGTTGAAGCCAGTGATCTGAATATCCTTTACAGCGCTCTGGATCTTCACAACATAAGCCTTTGTTGGATCGAGAGTGAGCTCAGCAACGTCAGAAGCCTTGCCCTTACCCCAGATAGTACCAGGAGTTGTAGAAGCTGTTACTACAGAGCCATCGTTAGCAGTTGCAGTGAGGATGAGGTGGTCGCCAGTAGCCTCTGTTGTAGAAGCAGAACCAGTTGCATATACACGGAACTTAGTTGTCTCCATGATGTTTGCCTCCATCCACTTGTTCCATTCAGCAGAGATAACAGGGCTGTTTACAGAACCGTTCTTGCCAGTTGCCTGAATCCAAGTACCTCTCTCGCCAGTAACAGGGTTGAGGTCTGTCCAGCGGTTAGACTTCTGAGCCTCGAACTGACCGTTCTCAAGAGCGTTGAGACCGTCACCACGAACGTAAGAAATCCAAGGATATTCCTCTACGTTGATACCAGGCTTCTTTGTCTCTGGGTTGTCAACAAGAGCATACTCAGAGAGCATGTCAGGACCGAGAACAACCTCGTAGCTTGTGCCAGGATACTTCTCGCCTGGAGCATGGCACTCTGGGAATGGAGTTTCGTCAAGAGAATAGAGACGGATACCAAGGATCTGGATTTCCTTGTTTACAGAAGAGATAGTTACCTTGTAAGCACCTTCATCAAGGTCGTCAAGTTTAACAGACTCAGAAGCCTTTCCCTTACCCCAGATAGCTCCTGGTGTTCCCCATGCCTGAGCGTCATAAGTTGCACCATATTCTGGGAGGAAGCCCTCAGCAGTAATCATGATTGTGTTAAGGTCTTCAGCAGAACCAGAAGCAGAACCTGTTGCGAATACCTCAATAGCAGCGATATCCTTTACATAGAGCACGAGAGACTTGCCAACATTCTTACCTACTACAGGAGAGTTAACAGAACCATTCTTGCCAGTTACCTGGAGCCACTCACCCTTCGCACCTGTTGTTGGGTTAAGGTCTGTCCAGCGGTTAGACTGCTGAGCCTCGTTCTGACCGTTCTCAAGAATGTTCTTGTTGTCGTCACGAACATATTCAATCCAAGGGAAAGTTTCAACATCGATACCAGGCTTCATCTTGCCAAGGTCAGATTCGTTGCAGTTGCCTACGATAGCATACTGCTTGAGCATGTCAGGACCGAGAACAAGCTCGAAGCCACAGCCAGGAGTCTTAGCAACGTTATCCTTGAAAGGATAAACGAGAGCACCGTACTGCTTAGCAGCAGTGAAAGACTTGATTACAGGGAGGAAGTTCTGCTCGAGAGTAGATACAGCATCAAGGTCGAGAGTCTCTGTAGGAACAGTGAACTCAACATGTTCGTCCTCCATACCATACTTCTCAAGGTCTGTCTTGTCGGCAGTCTTACCGTTGTTGAAGTAGATGATATTATCTTCGTTTGTGAACTTACGATTTGCGTTGCTTGCAGTCTTCTGGAGGTAAGGAGTATTGATGAAAACGTTCTCTGTCCAGTTGAGGTTTACGTTGTTCTTGTTAGGGAAGTTGTTTGCAAAAGCCTTGCCAGGGAATGCGATTGTATTTCTATACATTATGAATCTTGCAATAGCATCACTACCCCAAATCTTCTGTGGCTGAGCGTTTGAAGCGTTACCATAGCGAATGAACCAGCTTGACTCGTTGTTAGCGCTGATATTATAAATAAGGTTCTTAGAGAGCATGATGTTCATGATGCCACCAGTGTTTGAATCAACCCAGTTGATAAGAGGGTCAATCTTATCGCCTTCGAGCTGGATGACATTGTCAATGAGAATGAGCATGTTAAGAGCCCAAGGCTGCTTGTTAGCATAAACGAGAGACTGCTTCAAGCCAGAGAATACACATCCGTTGATATGCACCTTCTGGTCGTTCCAGAAAACCTTCTGGTTAGCACCCTCGAACTTGATTGCAGAACCTTCATCGTTGATTTTGAGAGATGCGTCTGGTTCCTTTGAAAGACCTACGATAGGAGCTTCAGCATTTTTACAGTCGAACTTCGCATTGCGAATCTCGAGGAATGCAGATGTAGCAATCTGGCCTTCTCCAGTTACTACGATGAGCGCCTTACCACCCCAGATGATAACATCCTTTTTGCCGAGGTCTACGTAAGAGTCGAGTTCGTAAACTTTGTGATTGTCAAGCAACACAGGAACAACAGGCTCTGTGCTTGTTGCGATAGCGTTCTTGATGACATCAGCAAGTTTTACATTCGGTTCCTGTGCGCTTGCAGTAAGGCAGAGGAGAACCGCTGAAAGAATTGTAAAAATCTTTTTCATGTCAGTTAAGTTTTATTTGATTAATTATGATTTATGCTGTTAATTGTTTTTAGTATATTTACGTTTTCAATCAAGTCCCACATTATGTGCAGTATTTTGATTTAAGCGTGTATTTTCGTGCAAAGATAGGATATTTTTTTTTACGATGCAAATAAAAAGTTGAAAAGAGTGGAAAAAGAGATGTTAGAAAGTAAATTTTTTATTTTTATTAACTTTTTAGACTCTTTTTTCTTTATTTTTGCTGCAAGAAATGACATAAATCACTTTTTTCTTGTTGCAAGCGTTAAGATTGGTTTTCGGGTGTTTCAGATTGTGATAATAGATATAAGGATTGTTGTATGTTCTACATGAATTTTGTTTTTTCGAGTAGTAGAATAGTTATGTGTAGAAAAAAAATTATGTAGTATGAAAACATTAGAAAGAGAAAAAGGAGCTGGGCGAAGAAATGCCCAGCCCCAGTTTTTATTGTTTAGAATTGTTTATACTTGAAGCATTACAATTGTATATTCTTGAAGCATAATAATTGTTTAATCTTGAAGCATTACAATTGTATATTCTTAAAGCATTACAATTGTTTATTCTGGACGCATCACGATATTGATGAAGTTTCCAGAGTTAGCAATCTTTGTTCTGAAGAACTCAGAAATCTGCTCAGGAGTGATGCTTTCAACAATCTTCTTATAGTCGGTATGCTGATCGTAACCATATTTCTTGTTGAACTCAAGAACGTTCTTCCAGTAGCCGTTCTGCTTTGCCTGCACATCAGCCTCTTTAAGGTAGTTAGCCTTGATTTTTGCCACCACCTCAGGGTCAGCACTCTTTGTGAGACCGTCAACACACTCCTTGATAAGAGCGATTGCCTTGTCAACATCTTCTGGCTTACCAATAGGAGACTGGATGAAGACATTTATGCGAGCCTTTCCGTTTATAGTAGGCACTGCTCTTGCAGCTGCACCGATGTTATAGGTAAGACTTGCTTCCTCGCGTACCACTTTAAGAAGAACAGTTGAGAGAACCTCTCCAGCATAGTCGCAAAGGATATCGTTCTTGAGGTTAAAGTCAATTTCCGCACCTAGGCACTGCATTATCTGCGGCTGTGGAGTTTCCATCTTACGTTTGAACTCGCAGCCGTTTACTCCAGTGAAGTATGTTGTTACCTCAGGAACCTTAACTGCCTTCTCCTTACCAGGGAGTGAAGCAACATACTGGCAGAGGTGCTGTCTAATCTGAGTTTCGTCGAAGTTACCAACGATAACGAAGGTGAAGTTGTTCACGTTGTTGAAGCGCTCGCGAGAGATTTCGATGATACGATCAAGAGATACGTTCTTGAGGTCGTTTACAGTAAGGTTTGCAAAGCGAGGGTTATGATTGTACATATAAGCCGCAATACTGTC
>CALZTP010000043.1 GCA_945829115.1 uncultured bacterium
ATCAGCATGGAATCTTTGTATCTAATTAGTGTGATTGGAGTGGACTGCTTCGTGATGATTACAGGGTATTTCCTTATCGACCGTCTGTCGTTCAGGTGGAAAGGTATGATGAATGTATGGACACAAACGATGCTCTATGGCACTCTTGTTTCGGTGTTTGCAAATAGTACTATGGGGGGGGGGTAAATAATCTGTTCCCCATATCGTTTAACCGCTATTGGTTTATTACTATATATATTGGTCTGATGGCCATTGCCCCATTCTTGTCGCTAATAGCAAAACACACTACAAAGCAACAATATAGGTGGTTGTTGATTATTCTGTTTGTCATGACGTTTGAATACCCGTATGGTCGTTTTTTTGCGGGCGACCATTCTCTGGGATTGTTTATTTTTCTGTTCATGTTATCTGGTTATATCAAACTTCATGGATTCCCTCGTTTAATGAAACAACATTGTGGTAAACTTGCAATAGGGCTATGGATTGTATTGACGCTTGGGGTAGTTTCTATGAACTATCTTTTAGTGAATTATCGTGGTGCTGAGGGGTATCAATTGATGGCAGATAAAAATTCAAGTGTGATAATGTTCCTTGCCATCCTCGTGTTCCTATGGTTCTCAAAAACCAACTTTGACAGTAAGTTCGCCAAACTGCTGGTTAAGCTGTCGCCTTACACATTGGCTGTATATCTCATTCACCAAGGGATGCTCAACAATCGTATGACGTGGATTTTCAATATTCAGGAGCAGTATGATGTGCCTATGATTGTCCATTGCCTGCTTGTTTGCTTTGCGATATTCCTGGTTTGTGTCATTATAGACGTATGCCGGGATGGAATCTATCGACTCTGTAGAATAAACAATCTGTTTGACAACATTTCCAAACGGCTTCCTAAAGGATTATAAATAAAGGACAAGGCAATGAAAAAGTGGGCATCTATTAACATCGCTATCGATGAGAAGACAACAACGAATGTCAGGATTAACCTACCAGGGGAGGCGTAAGACAAATAATTGATAACTTGTGTTGTAATCAGTATGCTCGTATTTGATCCCGATTTATAAAATAGTCACAAATATTAACTTCAAAGTATATGAGACTTTTCAGTCAAAAAGAAAAACAAATCATCCATCAACTGCTTGATGAATCTTCGAGAACAATAGCATATCTGCCAATCAATGTTTTTGATGATATTTTTCATGGTCTCGATGTAGGGTTCGATGGCAGCAGTTCAATGGAATTTATATTTCCTCGTGATGCGAATGGGATGCCTTCGGCAGAGCAGATGATATCTATATATAATGAAATATTGGAGCGTGCTCTTTTGATTGATTATCTGGAAAAGGACGGACTAATATACGTCGTACCTGTAAAAACATCTACCAATACATTGACTACAATAGGAAATGTCAGCCGAGCGAACAGAGTTGCAATGAGCATAGATGAATCAGTCGGTGAAATACTGCTGCGTTGCATGAACAGTCCGATATATATAAGCGAAACGCTTAAGGACTATGTGAGAAGCGGGTTCATGTCGTTGGAAGAGCAGGCATTATGTGAGACGAAAAAACAAACGAAATACAGCTACTGGGCAGTTTTATTGGCTGTTTTGGCGATTATTATCAGTTTGATACAGACTTGTTCTGGTAGTTTTTCAAGCAATGAAGATGCTTCTTATGAGACAAATGTCACTGTTCCTGCGAATGCTATTCTCAATTATATGCAGAACGATTTGGATGTAAAGCTGGAAGGCATCATGAACAATACGTTAGAGATTCAGAATATCCTTAGCGATTCGATTACAATTTCCAATCCATGTAATTGTAGGCATCCCAATACTCCCACGGTCAATAATCCGAACCCATGCCTAAGGTACGTAAGAGTTAACACATGCCTGGACACAATTGTGGCTAAGGATGTAATACACAATTCTAAAGATAAATAACGATTATGAACATCTTTAATATACATCTCGAATTTAACAGAGAAGAGCTGTTTAGTGCCATTGAAAGGCGAATATCTGAGTGTAAAGCTGGTTATGTTTGTGTGTGTGACTCGTCGGTTTTGTCGCGCACATACAATGAACCAGAGTATCGTGAGATTATAAATGGGGCATTTGTAAACTCGTGCGACGGTAGTTCAATATGCACCATGGCAACAAAGCTTTATGGAGGCAAGTTGGAATCGGTAAATGGTCCGGAGATTTTTGCACGCTATACGCACAAATCTTACAGACAGGTAATTCTTGGTAATACGGAGGCTATCGTGCAGATGGTTAGGAATAAGTTGCATGAAGAGGGCGTAGATGACTCGCATATCGTACATATGCAACTGCCGTTCTGCAGAGTAGAGGAGTTTGACTACAAGGGTATTGCTGAGGAGATAAATCGCCAGGGGTACGATATCATTTGGGTGTCATTAGGTAATCCGAAGCAGGAGATTTTCATGAGTAAGCTGCAGCCATACCTCAACAAAGGAGTTATGTTCGGAATTGGAGCTGCTCTGAATTTCTGGGTGGGCGATTTGGCTTTGCCAAAATTCCACATCGGTCCTATGAGGTTTATATGGTTTACCCGTTTGTTCCAAGATCCTGTCAGACAGATAAAGATGAACTGGATAGTCTTGAAGGCTCTGCCAAAACTGTATATGGAGGAAAAGAAGAGGGTTCAAGGTTAAAGGTTTAAGGTGTACGTTGTTATCGCTAGATATCCTCTTTAGTAATATTTGTACAAAATGCCTAACACTTTTGTGCAAATATTAATGATTAATTCAGTGGAGAAATTATTTTTTGAGCTTTTGCGAGTGTCTGTAGGCAGACGCGATGCGTTGTCTCGTGTGCCTTCGGCTAAGGAGTGGAGGGCACTCTATGGCTTGTCAGTGAAACAGGCGGTGGCGGGTGTGTGCTTCTGTGGCGTACAACGGTTGCCGAAGGAGAAAGTGGTGCATCTGCCTAAGCAGCTCATGATGCAGTGGTTTGCTCTGGCAGAGCAGATAAAGCAGAAGAATGTGCTGGTGAATGAAAGGGTTTGTGAACTTCAGAGACTTTTAGAGGCTGATGGGCTTAGGGCTTGCGTGCTGAAAGGGCAGGGGATAGCGGAGCTTTATAACCTTGACCTGAACCTTAACCTTAACATGTATCGGCAATCGGGAGATATTGATGTATGGGTGGATGGTGAGCGTGATGACACTATCCGCTACATGAAGACACATTACAAGTGCGGTAAGGCTGTGATACATCATATCGACGTGGAGGTGTTTGACGATGTGCCAGTTGAGGTGCATTTCTTGCCTTCTTATGCTTATTGCTTGCCGAGGTATAGGGCGTATAAGCGGTTCTTCAAAGCGTATAAGGATGAGTGCTTTGTATCGTCGGGTCTTGGGTTCTGCGTGCCGTCGCTACGATTCAACGTGGTGTATCTGCTGATGCATATCTTCCGACATGTATTTCATGAGGGGATTGGCTTGCGACAGCTTATGGATTATTTTTTTCTTCTGAAAAACTTTAACGTTAACCTTGACCTTAACGTTGACAGGTGGCTTAGGGAGTTGGGGCTGTTGAGGTTTGCTGGGGCTGTGATGTATGTGGAGCGTGAGGTGTTTGGATTGCAGAAGGAGAATATGATATGTGAACCGGACGAGAAGGCGGGCAGGTTCCTCCTGGACGAGATAATGCGTGCTGGTAACTTCGGGCAGTATGATCCTCGCATCCGTGATGCTCATTCTGGCGGTTCTGTAATGCTATACATGAAAAATGTCAAGCGACTATTCAGCATGGTGAGGTTCTATCCTTCCGAGGTGCTGTGGGCTCCTTTCTGGAAAATAGGACATTGCTTGTGGAGGAAGTGTAAAGGGCTATAGCGATTGTGAAAGAAACCAGAACGAAAATCCTTACTAAAATGCGCAACAGTTCGTTGCTTTTCTGGACGATGGTTTTGGGGATCGGGCGTTGCCCTCGACATCCAAAAGAAAATCCTAAGGAAAATCATGAAGAAGTTTTTTGTTATAATAGTGAATTATACTGATAAGAGAATAAAGATATAACAACATTTATGAAGAAAGTTCTGATTACTGGTGCAGGTTCTTACGTGGGTGAGAACGTGCGGAAATATATTCTTTCGACATCAACGGATTTTCAGATTGATGCGGTGGATACGATGGGCGATAATTGGAAGAATGCTGATTACTCGCAATATGATGTGGTGTTTCACGTGGCGGGCATCGCTGAGGTGAACGGAAAGAAGGGCATGGAGCAACTGTACTATAAGGTGAATACTGATCTGACTGTCGAGATCGCGAAGCATGCGCAGGAGCATGGGGTGAAGCAGTTTATCTTCATGAGCTCGATGATTGTCTATCAGGAGACGCAATCGCTCAAGGGGAATATCGTGACGCCTGACACATTGCCTGCTCCTAATGGGGTGTATGGCGACTCGAAGCTGAAGGCAGAGGAGGGGTTACGTGACCTTAACCTTGACCTTAACAGGATGAAGATCTGTATATTGCGTCCGCCGATGATTTATGGTCCGAAGTCGAAGAGTAATCTGTTGCGATTGGGAAGACTGGGCACGAAGGTGCCGTTTTTCCCGAACTGGAGGAACAAACGGAGTATGCTCTATATCGACAACCTCGGGGAGTTTGTGAAGCAGGCAGTGTTGCGAGAGCTGGAGGGTACGTTCTATCCGCAGAACCGCGAGCTGTCGGCTACGGTGGATATCATCCGATTCTTCGCCGAGGCTGCCGGACATAGGATATGGATCACGCGCGTGCTGAATCCGTTCGTGTGGTTGGGCAGCTTTGTACTTCAACCCATCAACAAGATGTTTGCCGACTCGTATTATGTGCCGGAGATGTCGGAATATGGATTCGAATATCAGCTCGTGGGGTTTGAGGAGTCGATGAAGAAGATGGTTTAGAGATAGCGATGACTGATTGCTGATGACTGATTGCTGATGGATTTTTCTTAGGATTATTGTTAAGATTTCGAGCGAAGCGATCCTTTCTTAAACTCGTCTCTTCAAAGCGAGGTATTAAGTGTTCTTGACTTTCGGCTGCAGTTAACTTCGTTGAATATCGGCTGCACTCGGGATAGCTGGAGCAAGCTCCGCTCTCCTCTCATTGGCACGATATTTCGGGATAGTAAGCGAGCTTCCTCTCCTCTCATTTGCACGAAAGTTCGAGCGTATTTTCAGTTAAGAATATAGTTGAAGATTTTTAGTCAAGACGGCAAAAATGAACAAAATATTTGCGTATTTCGGGAAAAAGATGTAATTTTGCGGGCAAAATTCTCAAAACGATAAGAAGAAAGGTTTTTATATGGCTTTACCGGTTAATATCGATCAACTGCTGAATGGTACGATTGTTGAGTGGGAACGGCTGGATTTTAAGCAAGGATGGAATCCAGAAGACGTGATGCACTCGATGTGTGCATTCGCCAACGACATCCATAACTGGGGTGGCGGTTACATTATCGCTGGTGTGGCTGAGGAGAATGGTAGGCCTGTGTTGCCACCTGTGGGTTTGGATGTGAATGCTATTGACAGGATTCAGAAGGAGCTTGTGCAGCTGTCAATCCTTGTGCAGCCTACGGTGAACTATGTGGCGGAACCTGTGGTGTATGATGGCAGGCATATTTTGGTAATATGGGTTCCTGGTGGCGATAATCGTCCGTACAAAGCTCCGACTTCGGTGGGCAAAGAAGCGCTTAAGCAAGGACGAAGGTACTATATTCGCAAGGGGTCCGTAACATGTATTGCTGATGCTGAGGATGAGCGCAGGTTATTGACATTGACCAATAAGATTCCGTTTGATGACAGGATTTGCCATCAGGCTGAAATGAAGGATTTGAGCAAGTTGCTGATTGCAGATTTTCTTCAGGAGGTAGGCAGTAGTCACACTGAGGAGGATATTGTCAATATGACAATGGAGCAACTGGGGTGGGATATGCAAATCATTGGTGGCACGAGCGAATATGTGAAACCCAAGAACATAGGAATCTTGTTTTTTACGAAGAATCCAGAACGATTTATCCCTGGTGCGAGAATTGAGATTGTGCGCTTTGGCAAGGAGGCGAGCGATGTTTTCGAGGAGAAGATTCTGCATGGGCCTATTCATAAGCAGTTGGCAGAGGCATTGGAATATCTGAAGAATCAGGTGGTAACGGAAAAGGTGCAAAAAGTGGCAGGTGAGGCTACGGCAAAGAGGGCATTCAACTACCCATATGAGGCGTTGGAGGAGATAGTCTGCAATGCGGTTTATCACAAGTCGTGGGACGATAGGAATCCAGTGGAAATCAACATCTACGAGGACCGGATCACTGTGTTTAATATTGAGGGGCCTGTTCCTCCTCTGACGAATGCAGACATGCAGAAAGAACATGTGATTTGCCGCAACTACAGGAATCGAAGGATTGGTGACTTGCTGAAGGAGCTGGATCTGACGGAAGGTAGAAATACCGGTTTCCCCAAGATATACAGAGAGGTGCGAAGGAATGGCTCGCCCATGCCTATTTTCGAAACTGACGAACGGAATATGCACTTTATGGTCACATTGCCTATACATGAAATGTTCCTGACGGAAGAAGGTGATGTCGTAGAGCCTGTCGTAGAGGTTGGCATAGAGCAACTGACTGAAAGACAGTATACTATACTGCGATTGATTGGCAAGTCTGTCGCTGAAGGTGTCGTAGAGACAGCCGAGAGTATGGCAAGAAAACTTAAGGTGTCGTCACGTACAGTTCAGCGCGAGCTGAGTCGCCTGCAAAAAATGAAGCGACTGAGACGAAAAGGTGCCGATTCAAACGGTGATTGGGAAGTGCTGGGGCGTATGTGACGGACGTGATAGCAACTTATTGCGGTAATTAGCTGATTGTATTTGAATCAGACCTTTTGCTTTTACCATAATCAAACCCAAATTTTTTAGACGTAAATATTTTTATGCTATGCAGATTCATGGGATCTGTATAGCATTGTTCTACATATATTTTTTTGTATAATCACCGAGATTATAAAGCAGATTTTGTTTGCTATGGGAAGATAATTGTTGAACTGAAAGCTGTAAGTGAAATCACGGATGTTCACCGGTCGCAGGTGTTTAACTATCTGTATGCTACGGGATTTGAGCTTGGGATGCTGTTTAACTTCGGTTACTCTGATGGGCTTGAACGTGAACGCATCATCTGTACTAAATGATACTATATTATTAACCACGAATTTAACGAATTAAACGGATGGTTTACTCATAGTTATTCGCTTGATTCGTTTTATTCGCGTTAAAAATTTAATGACCACGAATTAAAAGAATTGAACGAATGATTTGCTGACTCTTATTCGCTTTATCCGCTTAATCCGTGGTCGGAAAGGGGTTTTACTTAGGCTGGAGGTCTTGGTATTCAGAAGCGGCATCGAAGCAGGGGCAGGCTCTGACTGATTATTGATGAATTGATTGCTGATTATTGATTGCTGATGGATTTTGTTGACAATTATCACTGAACACGGATGACACAGATTGAACGGATTCAGTGGATTCATTCGATTGAAAACCTCGGTGGTAGTCGGTCGTGCGGTCGTGCGAGATGTAAATGGAGTCGTAGTGCACCTTATTGATATATACGGTGTCGGTGCGGACTTCGCGGACGACGTGCAGCAGCTGCAT
The DNA here is from genome assembly GCA_945829115.1 of uncultured bacterium. GTDB lineage: Bacteria > Bacteroidota > Bacteroidia > Bacteroidales > Bacteroidaceae > Prevotella. The sequence continues at coordinate 7,651 of CALZTP010000043.1, forward strand.
AGCAGCATCATGGTTGATATGTATAGGATTCTCTTCATAATGATTGAGAATTAGAATAAAACACTTAAAAGAGTCTAAGAGTCAAAGAGCCAAAAAGGGATGAGAAACAAAAAAGAGAAAAACACTTTGTGGTGAGTAGTGCTCAGATGAGCACTCAGAAGATAGTCCTCTGAATTTTCCTTGTGAGCATGCTCCCAGAAAAATCCCGAAGCCCTATCTTCAGCCCTGGGGGCAGCCTCATCACAAAGCAAAAAACGCTCGCTTTGCGAAAAAGAAGGAAATTTGCTGATTTTTGACGTTTTGTTTGGTGATGTCGGAAAAAAGATGTAATTTTGCAGGCGGAAAAAATAGTTATAACCGACGGAATCGTGAGAATACACATACATTCCGTCAAATAAAAACGCATTATGAGCGTATGATTATTGGCAGGAAAAAGGAATTGGAACAGCTTGTAGAGGCTTACGAGAGTGAGTACTCGGAGTTTGTGGCTGTATATGGCAGAAGGCGTGTGGGCAAGACGTTTCTTGTAAGAGAGGCGTTTGACTACAGGTTTACGTTTCAACATGCAGGGCTGTCGAAGTCGAACATGAAAAAGCAGCTTGCAGCATGGAAGTCATCGCTGGCTGATGCCGGAATGAAAGTGAGGGCAACACCGAAAAGTTGGATTGATGCCTTTGACTTGCTGAAAGAACTGATAAGAAACTCGGAAGAGCGAAAGAAGGTTGTCTTTATCGACGAGATGCCGTGGATGGACACTAAGCGGTCGGAGTTTATACCTGCGCTGGAGCATTTCTGGAATGGTTGGGCAAGCAGCAGAAAGGACGTGTTGCTGATTGTATGCGGCAGTGCTACAAGCTGGATTATCAACAAGGTGATCAAAAACCATGGCGGTCTGCACAATCGTGTGACGCATAAGGTACACCTGAAGCAGTTTACGCTGAAGGAGTGTGAGGAGTATGCCGAAAGCCTGAAGCTGAAGCTGACTCGCAAGCAGGTTATGGAGTGCTATATGGTGATGGGCGGAGTGCCTTTTTATTGGTCGCTGATGAACAAGCGGTTAAGCATGTCGCAAAACATCGATGCGTTGTTTTTCGACGAGGATGCCGTCTTAAAGGGTGAGTTTGACGAGTTGTATTCATCGCTTTTCCGCCAGCCGGAAATCTACGTGAACATAGTGAGAACGCTGGGAGAAAAGAGGGTTGGCATGTTGCGTGAGGAGCTGATAGAGGAGGGCAATATTGCCGATACGGGACATTTGTCGCAAGCCTTGGAGGACTTGGAATACTGTGGCTTCATCCGCAGGTATAATCTGATCGGCAGGAAGAAGAAGGGTGCCGTGTTCCAGTTGACGGATTTCTATACATTGTTTTACTTTAAATTTATTCAGCATAACGTGCGTGGAGACAGGCAATTCTGGTCAAAAAGCATCAATACGCCCATGCATGCGGCTTGGTGTGGCTTGGCCTTTGAACGCGTGTGCCTGCTGCATGTTGACCAGATTAAGCGGGCATTGAGCATCGGCGGAGTTCAGAGTAGTGAGTCGGCATGGTATTCAACCCGAAAAAAGAGGAATGAGTGGAGGTCGGACGGTGCTCAGATTGATTTGCTGATTGACCGCAACGATGATGTGATTGACGTGTGCGAGATGAAGTACTATCAGGATGAGGTGGTGCTTGACGAGGAGAAGGCGGGTAAGATAGAGAACCGTATGCTGAGGCTACGCGAGGAGACTGGTACGGAGAAGGCCATACATGCCATTCTGGTTACAACAAAGGGGCTTAAGCGCAATGCGTATTCGGACGTTGTGCAGGATGTGGTGACGGTGAGTGATTTGTTTGGAGATTTTTAGAGGATGAAATCGGCGGCCTGCGCTTCATCTGGCTGGAGCGATCTTTTAGCGGAGAGCGAAGTGAGAAGAGCTTCTTTAGAGAAGAGCGAAGAGTGAAGAGAGAAGAGTAGTTTTTGAGCGGAGAGCGATCTTTTAGCGAAGAGCGATCTTTGAGCGGAGAGCGAAGAGAGAAGAGAGAAGAGTAGTGAATTAGCGAAGAGCGATCTTTTAGCGGAGAGCGATCTTTTAGCGAAGAGCGAAGAGTGAAGGGAGAAGAGCGAGAGAGAAGAGTGGTGAGTATTTAATCATAATGTAATAATATATATAATGAGTGAATTTGCATATAGAAGTCTTATAGCTTACAAGAAGAGTAAAGAGGTTGTTAAGCAGACTTACAAATTGCTTAAGAAGTTCCCGAAGGAAGAACAGTACGCTCTGTGTGATCAGCTTCGTAGGTCTTCCACTTCTGTTACTTCAAACATTGCTGAAGGAATGACTCGGTATTCTGTAAAGGATAAGAGTCATTTCCTTGAAATAAGCTATGGCAGCCTCATGGAGGTTTCGAGCCAATTTGATGTTGCTTGCGATTTGGGTTACATCACTGCTGATGACCTTAATAATATGGATGCTCTCATAGGAGAAACTGCCCGGCTTATATCTGGACTGCAACGTTCTTTTAGAGAAGAGACTTTGAGCGGAGAGCGATCTTTGAGAGAAGTGAGGTGTACTGAATTTGGTTGACAGTTTGATTTGTTAAAACTAAATTGATTTACACACTTGTTACGTTATTCCTAAACTGGTTGTCAGAATAGGGGTTTATACCTGTTTGGGTTTACACTTTTTGTTGTATTCCTAAAGCAGTTGTCATGCCAAAATCATATTCCTAAACTGGTTGACACCAGCTTGAAAAGATATTCCTGAAACGGTTGACAGCGAATCCATCATTCCTAAACGAGTTGACAGTTGGCTGCAGAGGAGCAAAGGCTGTGCCAGAGCACTGTTCGTTTTCTTGGCAAGATTGGAGAGGGCTCAATGCCCTCTTCAATCTTTGGATGAGCAATGGCATTAGCCGCCGCACGTCCGTTTCTTGGCGCTGCAAAGGTAATACTTTTTTGGGGTTTGTGCAACATAATTCGTAAAGAATTTTACATCCAGATTCACTTTTCAGGGTTCAAGAGAGGATTGTCGGACTTGCCGCACATCATTTCATGCGGTGTCTTCATTTCTATTCCCTGATGTGGCCTTGCCTTGTTGTACATCATGATGGCGTTATCTATCGAGGTGCTTGCATCCATGAAAGGGAGGTCTCCATTGTTGAACATCCAACTGTTCTTGACGATGCCATTCACACGCTCTGCCATGGCATTGTGAAGAGGGTCTCCCGTCTGTGTCATACTGATACGTATTCGCATTTCATGAAGCACCTTCACGTATGCCGCCGACGTGTATTGCACCCCTCTGTCTGTATGGTGTATCGTGTTCTCGCCGATGCTTACCCCAAAAAACCTATAACGTTCCAGGGCCATCTCCAGAGCTGCCAGAGGCCCGTCTGTCTCAAGCGATTCGTAGAAGCAATAACCTACTATGTAGCGGCTGTACGCATCTGTGACAAGTGACAGAAAACCAAACCCTTCCATGCAATAGACATACGTGATATCGCAAACCATGAGTTCTCCTGGAGCCTTTGCGACAAACTTAGGGGAAGTGTTCAGCAAGTCGGGATAGATCTTGTTGCGATGATTGGAATCCGTCGTCTTCGGGCGGAACTTCTTCTTCTTCAGCATCAGGCCGTTTGCCCTGAGCACATCATAGAACCTGTCACGCCCAAAGGTGAGCTTTCCCTTGAAGTACTGTTGGCTCAATTCCCACAGTTCACGGCATCCGGACTTAGGCAGGTTGTCGGGCGCACGGATGTACTGGCAATACCACACGATACTTGAAATCAGGATGTCTTCCTCATTTGATTTCTCTGCATGCTTGTAGTATCCTTGGCGACTTATGCCAAGCAGCCTGCACATGGGATCCACCTTGTAAAGATGCATCTCACATGCCAGATACGTGACTACTTGGCACCTGAGTTTTTTCGGATAGGAATGGCATACTTTGTTTCTGCTATCTCTATCATCTTCTTATACGCATCACGGGCCATGGTGGCTTGCTTGAGTTCAAGCTCCTTCTTCTTAAGCGCAAGTTTTAGAAGCCTGATTTCCTCCTCCGGATCTTCGGACTTGTTCTCTGTTTGTAATGTACTCATAGGTGGCGGTAATGTAACGGAAGTTGTCTTGTCTTCTATTGCAAAGGTACGCAACCATTTTGAAATACAGTCACGGCCGAGGCCGTTTTCTTTCTCAAATTCACTCTTTGTTTGATTTGACGCAAGATATAGTTGTATATAACTCAATCTACGCTCGTCATTCATGCCTGAATATGCTCTCATACTGATAAGTAAAGTGTCAACTTATTCAGTACACGACAAGAGCGATCTTTGAGAGAAGAGCGATCTTTTAGCGAAGAGCGATCTTTTAGCGAAGAGCGATCTTTTAGCGAAGAGCGATCTTTTAGCGAAGAGCGAAGAGTGAAGAGAGAAGAGTAGTTTTTGAGAGAAGAGTGAAGAGAGAAGTGAGAAGAGTGAAGAGAGAAGAGCGATCTTTGAGCGGAGAGCGATCTTTTAGCGAAGAGCGGAGAGAGAAGAGCGAAGAGTAGTGAATTAGCGAAGAGACTCTCAACTAATCAAATGCTCTCAACTAATCAACTGCTCTTCTCTCTCAACTAAGCAACTGCTCTCAACTAATCAACTGCTCTTCTCTCTTCTCTCTCAACTCTCAACTAATCAAATGCTCTCAACTAATCAACTGCTCTCAACTAAGCAACTGCTCTCAACTAATCAACTGCTCTTCTCTCTTCTCTCTCAACTCTCAACTAATCAAATGCTCTCAACTAATCAACTGCTCTCAACTAAGCAACTGCTCTCAACTAATCAACTGCTCCCACCCCGGTAGAGGGATGAGAGCATGGCGGCTCACTTCTTCCAGATGTTGCTGATGACCTGCTGGCGGCAGTAGCCTCGGCGAAAGGAGACGTGGATCCAGTGGCGAGAGCTGGCGGGAGAGGATTTCTCCCAGATGAGCTGGTCGAAGTGGAGGTTGTCCATCATCCAGAGGAACCATTTCTTGCCCGTTTGTTCATCGGGGAGATGAAGGTCGCAGGCTTCCCCAGTGAGGTGTTGTGAGTTCCGTGCACCTCCCACGGCTTTGTTTAGCAGAGGACTGCGGTAACCGGAGCTGATTGTGATGGGTGTGTTGAAGTGCTGACGGAGAGGTTCGAGGACTTCCGTGCAGAGTGCCTTGAGATTGTTGACTACCTCCAGAGATGGAGTGTTGTTGATTCCTCGTGCAGATGCTGTTGACGACTTAACGAATTCTGCGAGACGGAAATGAGGTGATAAAGATAGATCTTTCATTGTAGAAACTGATTATTGTTTGAGAAGAATAAAAATGTGATGGAAAACGATGGTTTCTTGGGAAGATGCGTATGAAGCCATTCTTGATGGCATCATGCAGTTTGAAGAATAGTTGTTTCATAAGTGACTAAAGATTTTAAAAAGGATTACACACGATAGTTAAGATACCTGGGTTTCATCGATGATGCAGAGAGTGACGGGATTTCCACGTTCAAGGTTCTTGCGGATGCGCTCGTAGATGATATCGAATTTCTCTTTCGTGTTCTTTAAGCAGCCAGGGGCAATGAATTCCCCCACGATGATGCTTCCGTCATCACGATGATAGACACCATTCCCAGGCTTGAGCATCGGACACTTCCTTGGTCTCTTCGTGTTTATGTTCACGAACTTCATCTTCTTGCAAAGAGCACAACAGGGTAGAACGTCTTTATGAAGACGAACAACAGGCATATTCCTATGGAGTTGTCGACATTTTTGAGTGACAACAAGATACTCTCCTGCTTTCAAGGCAGAGAGAGCATTCTCTGCACAATCGCAGATAGGGATGCCTTCGATATACAGACGACCGTCAATGGTTTCCGCCTTTCTGCAGTGACGAATAATTTTGATAATCATAAGAGCTTAAATTTAACATTTAACATTTAACATTTTAACATCAGACTCAGCACAGAAACTTTTCCAGTAGTCTCCGAAGTCCTTAAAACAGGATGGGAGGAGATGGTGGTGGAGTGACGGTATCAGCTTCTGCAGTTCAAGGAAGAGGCGAGCACCAGGAGCATCGTTGTCGGGCGACATATGAACCGATGAGTGGCGGGTGTTGAGTGCAGAACGAATCAAAGCGACATCATCAGGTTTCAGAAGAGTGGCTGAAGGAATGGCGATTGCTTTTCTCCCCGACGAGAGCATGGCGAGACAGTCGGTGACACCTTCCGTTATCCAGAGCTCATCACCTTCTTCCAACGTCTTTAGAACAGGCAGATTGTAGACATGGCAGCGCCCTCCTTTTGGAAATTGGAATCTTGGCATTTCTTTGAATCCCGAAAGGCTCGAACTTCCTGAATTTTTCTCGCCTAAATAGCGTGCCTGAACAGAGATAAGCCTTCCATCAATATCGCGATAAGGAATCAACAACGAAGGGGCATTAAACCACGAGCCGTGTGGGTTTCCGCTCATGGGTGTTGGTGTAGAGATGCTGCTGATGCCCACTTTACTCACTACGTTTGGTAAAAGCTTACGTTCGTCGAAGAGGAAGCGACTCGCCTCGAAGGAAAGAATGGGTGCAGCCATTAAGCCTTCCAGATAATGCAGGTCGATAGGGACGGTGGATGAATTTTTCGTGCTGAGAGAAGATTGCTGCGCGAGTTTCTTTTCTTCAAAAGTAGAACCGTCGTCAGACGTTGTTACGCAAAACTCCCTTGCTAACCAGCGGCACGAATAATAGAAGTCCCAACCTTGCGTCTTCATGACCAGATCAATCGTACTGCCATAGGCGTTGCAAACGAAACAGCGATACCGATTCTTTTGCACGTTGAAAGTCAAAGAAGGATGACTATCTTCGTGGAATGGACAAAGCGTCTTGTGTCGCGAAACAGAGAAGTTCAGCTTCTGAGCCACTTCCTCTATGGATAATTCTTTCAGCTTTTGAATATCGTGTTTTGAAAACATTTAACCAATTATATCAACTTCCGATACTGAGATTTGTCGATCAGCTCAATCCACTTGTTTGCCTTCCACTGACTGAGGAGCACACGGTCGGGAGTGGCAACCTGAAGTTCATTGATGAGATTTCGAAGCATGTCACGGCTGAACTCCTTCGGGAGACGGTCGATCAACTTCGGTCGACCACTTATGTTGCCAGTATCTTCACGTTTAGCCAGCAACTCCTCGTAGCGATTGCCCCAACGTTTCAGCAACATAGAGAGCACATAGTCTGCCAAGAAGAGATACAGCCTTCTACAACGTTTCTGTGCCAAGGGTTCTGGTGTCCCGTCTAAGAGATACAGATAATAGCAGAGTGCCATCACTCGAAACGCACTCACCGAAGAACGCTTGCGGAACACATCGATGGCAGCCGAACCCGTTTGAAGTGCTTCTCTTCCCTTCTGCTGACACCATTTGCGCACATCACGATCAATCCAACTCGTGTCGAGCAGGAGCTCTGGCTGCAGTGCACCTTCAGAGGTATAGACATCTGCCATGACCTTAGCGAGAGTGCTGTGGATGGTTGTTAACTGTTCGTCTGTATATGGTTTAAACAAAGCGCCATCAGCACCAATCTGGTCGTCGAGCTGACATAGAACTGTACGAGTGATGTTGCCGCCCTCAATTGCCTTCCGGTCCATATAATCGTCAAGGGCAGAGGGTGTGGAGCAGAACATCGAGCAGATATTGATGTCTACGATAGCAGAATAGGAATTCTCAGAAGCGAAGTCCATACCGAAGCGAGAACCGAAGTCGTAAGCCGTACGCATGATGGTGCGAAGGTTTGAGTAGCCCTGCTTTCCAGCATCGGTTACCTGCGCCAGCTCCTCTGCAAACATCCAGAATGAGAGAACGTCGCCAAGGTTACGCTCATAGAAATCGGCACGCTTCACGAGTACGGTCTTAGAGATTGTGGGTGGAATGACACGAATGGTGGTCTTTGGCTCTTCTTCGAGCTTCTCGTTTGCCTTTCGTCGCTTCTTCTTCTCTCGATACTCCTGCTCCAATCGACGTTGCTCCTGGTCGCGAGCCTTGAGAGTATCGTCCATGATGAGTTTCTCTATGTCGGCAGCAAACTGCTTTCCAGAACTCTGAGGAGCTTCAATAACGACTTGTAGCAAGAGTGCACTCTGACGGTTTCCGTCGTAGAAATATTTCAGTCTGATGCGTGTGGCAAGAGCACAGAGCGGCGACAGACAAGCAATGAATGATGGCAGTTTTCGATTGTCAGGAGCATTCGACACCACTTCACGAATGATTGGAGGTAGGTCTTTATCTCTGATGGGCAAGACAGCCTCATGGCATCTCAAGTCATCTTCTTCGAAAGTTTCTGCAGGCTTCCCCTTCTGTTTTGGGGAAGCTGCATGGTTGAATGGTTCTTTTGTCATGGGTGAAAAAAATATTATTCGAAACGTTGGAAGGCATTTATCATTTCGTGATAAATCTCAGTGGCAAGCGCCTTTGCGTCACCAGAGCTACATGGATTGAACGTCTTGAGGTGGCACTGATATTTACCGTTCTGCATGCGCACGAGTGAGATGAATTTCCCATCGTAGAGCTTCGGATTGCGAGGGGCACGCCCTTTTCGGATTTCTTCCTCAAAGAGAGCTTCTTTCTTTGTGGTGTCAAGGCTGAACACACCAACGAGGCACTGGTTTTCTGAGAACTCTACAGTATTCTGGAGCACAACGGTGAGGGTGGTGTTTTTGATGATTTTCTTTTTCATTGTTATTGCTGATTTAAAAGAGATTATTTATCGAGTACTTTGCAATAGTAGTTAAACAACGCCTGTATTGCTTTGTTTTGAAAAAACCGATGTATGCCAAAGCGTATGTAGGCAAGAGAAGCGAGACAGAAGTCGTCGCGATAGACATCTTTGAGTGGTTCTATGATCTCAAGCAGAGTGTCTTTCTGCTCTTGGGTTTGCAGCATGTTTTCAAGCTGTGAGAAAGGGCTGAGACGTTTCTTCTTCATGGCTTACTTCACTTTAGCAATGTCTGTAACGGTGATGTCCTGATACCACTGACCTTGATACTCACGAGCTGAGAAGCGGAGGCTGGCAACAACCAGTTCGTTGGGATAGAGCACACACTGAGAAAGGTTTCCAAACATGGTGCAGACAAGGGTGTTGCTGACACGCTGAGCTTGATTGTCGTTGGCATTATAGCCTCCGAACTCCTGCAGGCGAATCTGACGTTTCTGACTTTGATTGCCGTTTCCAGTTGTGTAGGACTCTGGTTCTCCACAAGCCACTACTCGAAATGTTGATGTGATCATTTTGTTGAAGGTTTTGAGTTTGAAAAAGAGGAATTGTTGCATTTGTCAACGTCCTCGATGAAAGAAAGAAATGGAATGTTTAGAAAATCTGGACGTATGAACATCTCTGGCACGTAGATAGGAAAGAACGTGTCTGGAATGCCAGTACCAACAATCACGCAATGGTATTGCTGAAGACATTTGTTCATCAGTTCAGTGGCACGATTCACGGTTTGCCTGAGCATCTTTTCGCTCTCGCATTTGCCAAGAAAGATATGCACCTTGACCATCTTCCCGCAAGACGTGCGGAGGGGGTGAAACTCTTTCACGAACGACCAATGGTGAATATGTTCGCACGCCTGTTTGCACGCACTGATTGTGGGTGCAGAAAGAATGAAGGCATAGAGCCTGCTCTCAGTCGTCTCCTCGACAACCTCTTGAGATTGTTTTTCTTTTTTTTTGTTCATTGTTATCGTTCAGAAGGGATATTATCTCCTGAACTCGCTGCAAAGTTCGTAAGGACTCAAGGACTCAACAAATTTTCATCAAGAGACTGAGTCCAGAAATGCAGAATGGAAAATTCTTAAAACTTTTAAGTGACAGGTTTAGAAGAGATTAGACAGAGCAAAAAGAATCAAAAAAAAGTTCGAAAAAAAAGTTTTCTCTGGACTGTGTCCAGCTTGAGTCCGGGCTTGAGTCCAGAGATGCCATTGTTCAGAGGTGTTTACTGCCCCAAAAAAAGATGTCAGTCAAAAAAAAAGGGGGGTGGTGAGAATGAAGATTGTGGGGAATGCTTAAGGAATTGAATTGTTGGAAAAAGAACGAGTAGGTTTGTGATTAAATATGGCGAAGAAGAAGAAAACAGACAAGAGAGACATATACTTGATACGCACATTGTCTTACTACCAGCTGAAAGGTGGTATCTACAATGAGATTATAACCCTCTTGATGCAGTTTCGAGACAAGTATTCACAAGAAAGGAGCTTGCCCATTGCTCGTTTCTTGAATGACGCAACCTTCATAACAGACCAATGCAGGGAAGCACAGTTCAGTTATGAGAAGTTCGAGGAGTTATTTATTTTTTATAGAGGCATCTATCCGTCTACGGAGTTTTGGTTGTTATTAGGTGTTGTCTATGTTCTGATTTCAGAAGAAGATTCTGTCAACAATGAGCTTGTAGAGAAATTAGACGGCAAACTGAAATGTCACACAAAACTTTATGAACCGTTTGAAAAGCTACACCGTTTATGGAAGGAAAAGGCAATTAAAACCGTTGAAGTAGAGAAGGAGGAAAAAGCTGTGAAGGAGGAAAAAGCCAAGTTGTTGCAATACATCCAAGACCTTGAGAACAAGAATGAACGTCTCACAAACGCGCTAACTCAAAAGGATGCTGAGCTGGTTGATGCAAGAAAGGTGATTAAGGAGAAAGATACCATCATCAGATTCATGGAGGAGGACAAGCAAGTGAACGACAACCCCACTCTTGACGATGTGTTTACCTTCGAAAACACTTTACAGTATATACAGACTCGCCAGCACTACAGCTTCTGCTCTCAGATATTCGGAATGGTGAAAGATCTCATGATGAGCAATAGGAACTTGGTTACAGACGATCAGTTCAATCTGCTCTCTGCCGTTGAGCAACAGATGCTGAAGCGTAAGGACGACCAGCATGTTGTTAACATCAACTACAATTTTGGTGGACTCGTGATGCAGGGTGTTATTGAAAGTGATGAGTTCAAGGAGTTAATGAAGAGTCCGTATTTGCCTATTGGTAAGGAACCAAAGGATATTGCAAGGGATATGATAAAACTTTATTTGAAACATGGAAGATCAGAAGAAGAACAATCCGAAGGTGGCAATCTATAATTTCAATAAAGACTGCCAAATCATAACTGGCGACCATCTAATTGTTGCACCTCCAGGGACGCCTATCAATGTGTTTCAAAATCAGAAAAAGGAGAAGACGGAGGCTCCAAAGCAATCGAAGGATGCTCGAAACCATGTCAAGTTGAAGGTGATGGCAGAAATAACAAACAGATTTGATTTTCAAGACAGTATGTTTGGGCGTGATGTAAACGGAAAGCGATATACGAACGAGCGCATGGGCATACTGTTCGCCAAGTGCTTTGGCTTGGGAGGGGCACATCCTTCTCAAAGATTCATGGAGGTTATTGAAAGCTTGTGGGGAATTCTTATTGATGGACGTGACAGAATTTCAAAAATCGGAGGTGAACAATTTTTTCGTCAGACTGTGTTAAACATTCTTGGTTATTTTCATAATCAAGGCATCCTTGAGGGAGCGCCTCAAACAATTGCGTGCTGCGTATTTCCAACCAAGAATAAAAAAGAACTCGAACAAATGAGGAAAAACATAACCCGTGGAATTGAATCTACCTCTTTCCCTGAAGGGACGCAGGAGGTGCTTGATTTCTACATAAACAAAATGCGAAATGGCGAATTCTAATTGTGTTCAACAGAACGGATGGGGTGGCAACTGGACAGAACAGAAGTTAGATTGCTTTGAGAGTTATGTGCGTGCCTATCTCACCATAATGAATGTGTACAGAGACAAATATCATTGGAAGCTCATTTATTTTGATGGGTTTGCAGGTTGTGGCTCTCGTACGGAAGAAGAGACCACTCAAGAGGTGGAGAGCCTTTACAACTTGTTTGGAGATGAACTCGTTGACAAGCAGGAATTGTCTGTTTACCAAGGTGCTGCAGAGCGTGTTGTAAGGCTTGAAGAAGAAATGAGAGGTTTTGATTTCTACTATTTCATAGACCTCTATGAAGAGAATTGCACGAAGTTGGAGTTAAAGTTAGCTGACTATCCCACCAAAGGCTATAAGCTATTCCGACCTGGCGATGCGAACATTCAGATTCAGCTACTGGCTGCTGCTTTGGAAAGAGACAGGCATTTCAAGTCTCTCGTGTTGCTCGATCCGTTTGGTATGCAGCTCGATTGGAGTGGAATACAGGCGATTGCAGGGAAGTCGGTGGATTTGTGGATTCTTGTTCCTTCTGGAATGGTTATCAACCGCTTGTTAAAAAAGAATGGGGAGTTGTTGCACCCGGAGAAGCTCGTGAAGTTCTTTGGCATGTCGGAGGAGGATATAAAAAAATGGTTCTATGTTCATAGGGAGGAGACTACATTGTTTGGGGATGTGAAGGATGTTGTTATAAAGAAGAGTAAACCAATAGAGTTGATAGCAGAACTTTTTGTAAATCGTCTTGGCGAGTTGTTCCCTTACGTCACTCCAGAACCGCTGGTGATGCGTAATAGAAACAACGTACCGATATTTCATTTCATTTGTGCATCGTTCAGCCCAACGGCTGTGAAAATTGCGCAACAAATCATTAACAAGCGGAACAGATAAGTGGGTATGCAGAATTTTTTCTATAATCATTGCACTCGCTACTTAGGTGTCGAGATGAACCGTTATGGCAATAGACAGAACTACTTATGAGCACAACAAAAATAGAATGGACAGAACGTGTATGGAACCCGGTTACGGGATGCAGTAAGCAATCTGAGGGGTGTGCTCACTGCTATGCTGAAAACATGGCACGAAGGCTAAAGGCAATGGGCATAGCAAAATACAAGAATGGCTTTGAGGTGACGCTACATCCTGAGACGCTGACAGAACCGTTGAAATGGTCGAGAGGCAGTAACATCTTTGTGTGCTCAATGGGCGATTTGTTTCATAATGATGTACCTTACGAGTTTGTTGACAAGGTGATGGCAACCATCAAACGTGCTTCTCAGCATCGATTCCAGATTCTAACAAAACGTGCAGAACGAATGGCAGAATACTTCGCATCACGTCGAGTGCCAAGAAACGCTTGGTTAGGCGTTACGGTGGAGTGTAAGGACACAAAATTCCGTATGGACCTTCTAAAGAAGATTTCTGGAGCACAGGTGAGGTTCTTATCGTGCGAACCATTACTCGAAGACCTCGAAACGTTGGATTTAAAGGATATTCATTGGGTTATTGTGGGTGGGGAGAGTGGATTGCAAGCTCGGCCAATGCACGAACAGTGGGTGTTGAACATTCAGCAGCAATGCAAGAAACAACATACTGCCTTCTTTTTCAAGCAATGGGGTACATGGGGGCAAGACGGTGTGAAGCGCTCGAAACATGCCAATGGAAAGTTGCTTAGAGGGAAGATTGCTCAAGAAATGCCATTTTTCTGCCGAGAATAGCGTGTTGGCATGAAGGTAGAAGTTTGTTGAATCTGAGGGTAGCAATGTTAAAATGTTAAATGTTAAATGTAACCTCTTTGCAGTTTCCATTACACTGTTAAACACAAAAAAATATCTAAGGGTCGCGCACGCGCGTTATATATATGTATATCGATTAAAAGAAAGATGAGATTGAAGAAGATTGGTATGTAAGTGATTGAAACCTATAGAATTGAACTTTGGCGGCAAGGTTGTGAAATGTAAAATTCGTTTGATTTAACATTTAACATTTTAACAACATACATTCGTTTCTATGGGTAAAAAAACTTGAGCTAAAAAAAACGCGCATACAGATACATTGGGAACAGACTGAAAATGAGAACTATACGCAAAATCTTGGACACGAAGGTTTAAGATTCTGGACAAACCATTGCCGGATGGGGAAAAATGAGTACCTTTGCACTTGGAAAATCGGAGACGTGCACCGTTTCACGAAAAAGCCCGTCCGCACATGCGGATTGTTCCTCCCAAGTTCCTCCCATGTTTCTCCCAAGTTCCTCCCATTTTTCTGCGGACGAGAATAGGAGACAAAAGGAACGAACATAAGAGAAATGAGGAAGGCACTTCTGCACTGGGGCTTTTAGAGATTTTCCAAACTCATTTAACTTTAATCATTAATCTCTTTAACTAACAACAATTATGGCAATTCTCAATGGTATTATCAAGAAGCTCAACGGCTCAGCCGGACAGCTTACTTTCAAGCAGGTTAAGGGTCAGACCATCGTATCTGAAAAGGTGACCACGATGAAGAACTCTCGCTCGGCTGGTCAGCAGCGTCAGCGCATGAAGTGGGTGAACATCATACGTATGTATTCTGGCATCTCTCCGCTCCTTAAGAACGGTTTCGAGAAGAAGGAGCAGAATGTCTCTGACTACAACATGTTCGTGCGTGTGAACACCTCGGCAAAGGCGGTCTATCTCACTAAGGCGGAGGCAGACGGTGGGGCGTGCATCGCAGCTCCTTATCAGATCACTGCTGGTTCAATGCCTGCCATCGTGATCTCTGGAGAGGGTGCAGAGGCTAAGACCGACATCGCGCTCGGTGGACTCCAGATCTCTGAGTCTACTACGGTGGCTGACTTCGCAAAGGCGGTGGTTGACAACAACGCTGACTACAACTATGGCGACCAGATTTCTTTCTACGACATCCTTCAGAAGGTGAACGCAGAGACGAACATTCCCTACTGCCAGTTCTCTGCCTGCTATGTGGTGCTCGACAAGGACTCTGCCGTGAAGCTCTGGGACCTCGTTAACAAGGCTGGATTCCACTCTGCAAGTCTCTCTGGTGGGCAGTATGTCCTCGGACATGGAGACAGTGAGGGCGATGGCGTGTTCGCATGGGTGCACAGCCGCTACGAGAACGGAAAGACTCGTGTCTCTACTCAGTTCCTCATCAACAACAACAGCCTCCTTGCCGACTATCAGGACGATGAAGCCTATGCCCTCGCATGCAAGAGCTATGGTGGAGAGAACAGCGTCTTCCTCACTCCAACCCTCAATGGGGTCTCTGCAGGGGCATCTGGTGGCAGCTCTTCTGGAGGCACTCAGAATCCTCCTGCGGGAAGTGACTCTGGCTCTGGTGGCGGCGGAACTCCAGACGGCAGTGACCTTGAGCCGTAAAGAAACGATGACGATGACGATAACGATGACGATAACGATGGCGATGGCGATAACGATAACAAGTTGTTAAAGCTAGAGTTAACGATGACGATAGCGATAACAAGTTGCTAACACCAAAGCTAACGATGACGATAACGATAACGAAGACGGCATAGCCATCGTAAAATTTCCCTAGCCACAGCTATCGTTGAAAAAAGTTATCGTTATGGTTATCGTTATCGTTGAAAAGCAACGCCATGCGAATCTTCTACCTGACTTTTGCAATTAGCCTCCTGCTTATCCTGGGGGGCTTCTTGCTTCCACCAATGGGCATCATCGACAGTTCCGTCCTCACCGCTGTAGGCGAGCTCCTGATGTTCGGTGTCCTTGCCCAGGTGCCAACGCTCATCGATGCCGCCAAGAACGGCAAATCCGTTAAGATCTCTAAAGGCGATTTCTCCGCAGAGGTGACATCATCTGATGATTGATGATTGATTACTGATGATTGATTACTGATGATTGCACTTTCTTTTTTTACACAAAGGTGTCAGACACCTTTGTGTAAATTTTGGTATTTATCCGCAGAAGACACTGGGTAAGTATTCGGTGATCCGTGTATTGAGCATCTCATAAAAAGTCAGTACCTTTGCCGCAAATTTTTGATTCATTAAATATTTGCGACAATGTACAACAAGAAACAGAACGAGAAGCCTCTGTTCGCAGAGGTGAAGCCTTGCGACGACGAAGTTCGTCAGCAAGCAACATACAAGGATTAAGTAGGTGTGCAAAATTATCTATATAATCCTTGCATCGCCTACTGCGCATTATCAGCCAGTGACAACAGTCGAGTAGGAGTCGCTACACTCCTTTATGTCACATACTGATTCTGCATCACCAATCAATACAATCATTATAAATATAATTTTGCACACCTACTTATAAACAACAACATGATCAGCGCATTCCTTATATTAAGCTGACCTATCCCAATGGTGTTACACTCAACGTGCCTTCTACCATCGACATCAAGATGCTAGAACAGTATATCCTGAAAGGCTATTGCTTATAAGTAGGTGTACAAAATTATTTTTATAATCCTTGCATCGCCTACTGCGCATTATCAGCAAGTGACAACAGTCGAGTAGGAGTCGCTACACTCCTTTATGTCACATACTGATTCTACATCACCAATCAATACAATCATTATAAAAATAATTTTGCACACCTACTTATCACTTATACTCATGAGAAAAGATAGTATCCCCCCACAAAGGTACTTATAAAATCTGAGATAGGCAATACAAGGGTTACAGAATACTTACAATCCAAGAGTTAAGTAGGTGTGCAAAATTATTTTTATAATCCTTGCATCGCCTACTGCGCATT
>CALZTP010000044.1 GCA_945829115.1 uncultured bacterium
CTATTTGCAGCTGCTTGAGCAATCCTATTTGCAGCTGCTTGAGCAATCCTATTTGCAGCTGCTTGAGCAATCCTATTTGAGAGATTCTATGAGTCAAAATGTTACTCATAGCTGGGTACGACACGATCAGGTTGTGCCGCAGTGCAATGTCAAGTGTTTGACACTGGGTGTTTAGCCAAGCTGTTCTTCACTCAACAAGTTCTTTTAATGTTGTGCCATAAAAAGCTATTGAAATCTCCCTACCTGCTAAAGTCCTTTATTCGCTGTTCTTCAGAGAGTCGGCAGACAAGAAGCGTACCGTTCTTCTCTGCAACAATATAACCGTCAAGCCCCTGAATAACCACCTTCTTCTCCTCTGTAGTATGAACAACGCAATTACTTGACTCTATCATGCGAATATTCTCTCCAATGCAACTATTTCCGTACTCGTCATGAGGAGTGAGACCCCACAACGCACCCCAAGTGCCAAGGTCGCTCCAACCAAAGTCGGCAGGGAACACATAAATATGCTCTGCCTTCTCCATAATGGCATAGTCAACGGAAATGCTCTCACAAGTTGGATAAACACTGTTTATAACCTCCTGTTCACGTTCTGTACCGTAAACATCTGCTATGCCAGAGAAAATCTCGTTGATAGATGGTGCATACTTGCTGAAGGCATCAACGATTGTGTTCACATTCCAAAGGAAGATTCCTGCATTCCAGAAATAATTATCTTTAGACATGTATTTTTTCGCAGTTGCAAGGTCTGGCTTCTCCCTAAAGCTGCTCACACGTAGAATCTCGCTATTTTCCTCTGCTTGTGCCAGCATATCAGCTTGAATATATCCATAGCCGGTTTCTGGTCGAGTAACTTTCATACCGAGCGTTACAATGGCTGCCTTCTTCGCTGTAAACTCCAAGGCAGAAGAGATAACTCTACCAAACTCCATAGGATTCATTACGATATGGTCGCTCGGAGTAACCACGATGTTTGCATTCGCATCTGCTGACTTTATTCGCCAAGTGACATAGCAGATGCAAGGGGCGGTATTCCTTCTGCAAGGCTCACTAAGTATATTTCCTGTTGGAATCTCTGGAAGCTGCTCCTTTACCTTCTCTACGTAGGCTTCATTCGTTACCACCCAGACGTTTTCTGGTGGGCAGATTCCCTTGAACCTTTCCATTGTCATCTGTATCAAGGTCTTTCCTGTTCCGAGAACATCGATAAACTGCTTAGGAGTCTCTTCTGTACTCATAGGCCAGAAGCGGCTTCCCATGCCTCCTGCCATTATTACTACGTGATTGTTCATAAATATTGGTTTTTTAGTTGGATCATTTACGTGTTTTTTATTAGGCTTCAGGGGTTTATTGGTTTCAAGGGATATATTGAGTGAAAGTGTTTCAGGGGTATGTTGGTTTCAGAATTTCAAGTTCAACGGTTGTTCACCAGTTTTTGGAACTCTTCTTTCTAATTTGTAAACGCCTCGCTTCTCTGTTCTCACAATCGATGAATTCCTACTTCTCGAACGAGATACGAGGAAGTTCGTGACGTTTTTCTTCACCTCTTCTAAATCTGCTTTATCGAAAAAAGAGTTTTTCTTATTATAGACATATTTGGCAATAGCACGTATGGGCAGTCCCTCGGGGAACTGCTCCAAAACATTGATGATATCTTTACTGTAGTCTGCCAAAATGCTATATGTTTCTTTTTATAAGTAGGTGTGCAAAATAATAAATTACCGAGAAGGTCGGAAACGAAAAAAAGGAGTTTTGACGAATAAATATCTTTATCCTGACAAAACTCCTTTTTCTATTAAGTGTAAAAACTATTCTCCTTTATTATGCAAGAGCAATAGCATTGTTATCACCCTTAATCTTGCCCTCCTTGAGAAGCCATCCTGCACCGAGGAGAACCTCTGTCTCGCTGATGTTTGCCTTCTTTGCAATCTCCTTGATTGAAAGAGCGCCCTCAACGTTTGCAAGAGCCTGATAAACGTCACCAGCACGGAAACCAACGTTCTCTGCGCTGAACGAAATCTCTACAACAGCCTTTGAAGCACATGCACGCTTTGCTGTTGTTGTTGTCTTTGCTGCTGCCTTTGTTGTCTTTGTAGCTGCAGCCTTTGTTGTCTTCTTTTCTGCCATTTTTACCTAAAAAAATTAATAACATAACAATGGTACCATCTACTCGACGATAACGACTGCAAAATTACTTATTTTTTTATAATAAATGAAGCATTACACTCAAAAATAACGAGTTACAATTGTGATTTCAACAATTATCTGACTCTTTTTGATATACGTCAACAACGTCTCGGCTCATTTTTTTCTTTATTCAGGCACAATTACAGGATGTCGGAGTTTTTTACTCTTTATTCAAATCAACCTTCAACTGGAGCTCGTCAAGCTGCTTCTGGTCGATGAATCCTGGTGCGTCAAGCATTACGTCTCTGCCACTGTTGTTCTTTGGGAAGGCGATACAGTCACGGATGGAGTCAAGACCAGCGAAGAGACTCACGAAACGGTCAAGACCGTAGGCAAGACCGCCATGAGGAGGAGCACCATACTTGAATGCGTTCATCAAGAAGCCGAACTTCAACTGTGCCTGCTCAGGTGTGAAACCAAGAATCTCGAAGATCTTCTGCTGAAGTTTCGCATCGTGAATACGTATTGAACCGCCACCTACCTCTACACCATTGATAACCATGTCATAGGCATTTGCACGCACACTAGCAGGGTCGGTGTCGAGCAGAGGAATATCCTCTGGCTTTGGAGAGGTGAATGGGTGGTGCATTGCCATAAGGCGCTGCTCTTCATCGCTCCATTCATACATCGGGAAGTCAATAACCCAAAGACAAGAGAAATTGAACTTGTCTCGCAGCCCCATTCTCGTTCCCATCTCAAGGCGAAGCTCGCAGAGTTGCTTGCGCACCTTCATAGCATCGTCGCCTGACAGTATGAGGATAAGGTCTCCTTCCTTGGCGTTCATCTTTTCCTTCAGAGCCTGCAGGGTGTCCTGAGCATAGAACTTATCTACACTTGACTTCACACTGCCGTCTTCCTGCACACGAGCATAAACAAGACCCTTTGCACCTACCTGCGGACGCTTCACAAAGTCGGTGAGCTGGTCTATCTGCTTACGTGTGAGAACAGCCTGCCCCTCACAACAGATACCTCCTATATAGGCAGCGTCGTCAAACACTCCAAAGCCAGCAGGAAAGAGGCTTTCAACAATCTCCTTTGATGCATTGTCGGCTACGGTGGTCTTCAACTCTACGAACTTCATGTCAAAGCGAGTGTCTGGCTTGTCGGAACCATAGTATTTCATAGCATCTGCCCAAGTCATGCGTGGAAGCTTTGGAAGGTCGATATTTAAGAGAGTCTTGAAAAGATGGCGACTCATGCCTTCAAACATCTGAAGAATGTCCTCCTGCTCTACGAAAGACATCTCGCAGTCTATCTGTGTGAACTCTGGCTGACGGTCTGCACGAAGGTCCTCGTCTCGGAAGCACTTGCAAATCTGAAAGTAGCGGTCAATACCGGCAACCATAGACAACTGCTTCAGAGTCTGAGGAGACTGTGGAAGGGCATAGAACTGCCCAGGGTTCATGCGAGACGGTACGACGAAGTCACGGGCTCCCTCTGGAGTAGAGTTTACGAGGATAGGGGTTTCTATCTCAAGGAATCCCTGCTGGTCGAGATACCTTCTCACCTCAAATGCGAACTTATGGCGCAGTTCGAGATTCTTCCTTACCGCTGGACGGCGAAGGTCGAGGTAGCGGTACTTCATGCGAATATCGTCACCACCATCAGTGTTGTCCTCGATAGTGAATGGTGGTGTGAGACTCTCACTGATGATGTTCAGTTCTGAAACGATAATCTCTATATCGCCCGTAGCGAGCTTCTTGTTCTTGGAATAGCGCTCTGCAACTGTTCCCTTTGCCTGAATAACGAACTCACGACCGAGCTTTCCGGCTTTCTGGCGGAGGTCGTCAGAAGCCTCTTCGTTGAAAGCAAGCTGGGTGATGCCGTAACGGTCACGAATGTCTACAAATGTCAAGGCGCCGAGGTTATGTACTCCCTGCACCCATCCTGCGAGGGTCACTTCCTGACCCACATTTTCTATGCGGAGTTCTCCGCAAGTCTTAGTTCTATACATCTTTTTAAATATGTGTTTTGCTTTTCAAATGCAAAATTAAGAAAAAAAGTGGAAACAAACAAAACTATTTGCAAAATAATTTGCATAAACCAAAACTTTGTTGTATTTTTGCATTCAGAAAAGACATCCGAAAAAGATTTTGGGGTCGTACTGGTTAGATCGGGATACTCATCAAATTACTACAGAAAACCGAGAAAGCCGTGAATGTCGATGGCGGGCCATTAACGCACACAAGCAGTGTCTGACACTGTCGTGCTAAAGCTGCATAGCCGATGGATTACAAAGCTTCATGGCACTCATATATTTATATATAAGGAGTTTTCATCACAATCACAGTACGACCCTTTTTTATTCCCCACCCATTCATGCCTTTCAGAAAGATTACAGAATATCATCCATATTGAAAAAAACGTATCAACTGTCATGACAATAATCTACCCTTCTCCTATCTTTGGTCCGATACATTCCAGACGATTAGGAATCTCTCTTGGAATAAACCTGCAGCCTGCCGATGGAAAAGTCTGTACATTCGACTGTCTCTATTGTGAGTGCGGGCTGAACGCCTCTCATCCTGCTCATCTGCGACGTCCATCACGCAAAGAGGTTGCCGAGGCATTAGAGAAGAAACTGAAGGAAATGACAGAAGAGGGCACACTGCCTGATGTGCTCACCTTTGCAGGAAATGGAGAGCCCACCGCACATCCAGACTTCTTTGATATTATCTGCGACACCGTTTCGCTACGCGACCGCTACTGTCTCAATGCAAAAGTCTCGGTTCTTTCCAATGCCACTCTCTGCGGCAGAGAGTCTGTTCGCAAGGCGTTGATGATGGTCGATAACAACATCCTGAAGCTTGACACAGTCTCTCAGGACTATATTTTCACTGTCGACCGCCCCACAAATCCTGCCTACAATGTCCAAGACATCATACAGAATATTGCCGCCTACAACGGGCATTGCATCATCCAGACAATGTTCATGACAGGCACTGGCATCATCTCTGAAAACGGAATTGAAAAAACCATTAATGTCGACAACACCTCCGACAACTTTCTCATCCCATGGCTGGAAGCCCTAAAAGTTATAAAGCCGCAGCAGGTGATGATCTACACCATAGACCGCGAGACGCCTATCCCTTGGCTCGAGAAAGCAGCCCCTGACCTACTCGACTCCATCGCAGAGCGCGTTCGTCAGGCAGGATTCCCTTGCTCCGTTTCCTACTGATAACTCGTTAGAGTTTACAAAACTGTTATTTGTTTTTCGCTTTGAAAATATATAGGAGACATCTGCATAATGGCGATGGTTAATGCTTGTTATCACACCAGTGAACGTGCTCACAAGCGTTCAACATGACGGAGCATTACACCAAACTATTCATTGTTTTTTACGGTTTTTGTTTAACCAATCTTATATGTTGTTTTCATTGTCTTTGTTGTTGTAATAAGCAACGGTCAAGGTTTTACAGTATTTCCGTCAAATTCAGCGAATCAATTCAACGAAAATTTCTGCACAACCGATAAACCCAGTGGAGAACTGGCCCTAACCGTGTGAGCTAAGGTTCTGGCTGGAAGTTGGAACCTTAGCTCACACGGTTAGTCGGTTGTGCCGAAGAATCAACAAAAAAAAAGATAACGGATTCTCCTGATAAATAGAAAAATCAGAAGAATCCGTTCTAATTGATGGGATTATTCCAAAAGGAATTACTTAATCATGTTCAAGCTGCGAGAGAGGAACTTATCGAGAGCCTCACCACGGAGCATACCATTCTGAAGGAGTGCAAGGTCTATGAGCTGATGTATGAGGTCATTACCAGCAGCATAGTCGGCGAGAACTTTCTTGCGAGCATCTTTCTGTGCAGAGATGCTATCGTTGGTGGCTTTCAGATCGTCTTTCTGCTCCTGAGAGATTTCTTCTTGCTTCTTTCCCTGCTGCGCCTGCTCAAGTGCAGCCTTACGTGCTTCGAGACCACGAAGCTCATTATCAATCGGTGAGAGTTTCTCGGCACATGCAGCCTCTGTATCGTTGAGGACACGAGAGATAAGCTCATTGTCTGAGTTGAGTACAACACCGAAGCTGTCTGGCATCTCACCATAGAACGACATACCAGCCTGCAGGCGTGACATCTCCTTCATACGTCTCATCCACTCGTTCTGAGTGATGACCACTGGCTTCTGCTCTGCTCCAAGTGGCTCTACCTCCACCATGAACTGCATCTTGTCGATGGCAGGCATCTGTGACTGGAACACCTCTGCCAAATTGGCAGACTTATCAGCGTCGAGTTTGTTCTTCTTCTCGTCATCTTTAACGATAAGTCGGTCGATAACGTCAGAGTCGACACGTGTAAAGCGAGACTTCTCGAACTTCTGCTCGAAGACTTGTACGGCAGCGACATCGAGGTCTCCATCGAAGTAGAGAACAGAATATCCCTTCTCCTGAGCCGTCTTTATGAACGTGTACTGCGCCTCACGGTCGGTTGCATAGAGATAGATGAGGTTACCGTCTTTATCTGTCTGTTCAGACTTTATCAGTTCCTTATATTCCTCGTAAGTGAAGTACTTACCATCAATATCCTTGAAGAGAGAGAAGTCCTTAGCACGATCGTAGAAGTCAGGCTGAGAGAGAATGCCGTAGTTGATGAAGAGTTTCAAGGAGTCCCATTTTTCCTCGTAGTCTTTACGGTTCTCGTTGAAGAGAGACTTCAGACGGTCAGCAACCTTCTTTGTGATATAGGTAGAAATCTTCTTCACGTTCGCATCACTCTGGAGATAAGAACGGCTTACGTTCAGTGGGATGTCAGGAGAGTCGATGACTCCATGAAGGAGCGTAAGGAACTCTGGTACGATACCCTCGACCTGGTCGGTTACGAACACCTGGTTGCAATAGAGCTGTATCTTGTTTCTCTGCAGTTCGAGGTTTGACTTCACACGAGGGAAGTAGAGAATACCAGTGAGGTTGAATGGATAGTCAACGTTCAGGTGAATCCAGAAGAGTGGTTCGTCTGACATTGGGTAGAGCGTGCGGTAGAACGACTTGTAGTCTTCATCAGAGAGTGAAGACGGAGTCTTTGTCCAGAGCGGTTCAGTACCGTTGATTATATTATCTTCCTCTGTGTCAACCATTTCCTTCTTTTCAGAGCTCCACTCCTGCTTTTTCCCGAAAGCAACAGGAACAGTCATGAACTTGCAGTATTTGTTCAGCAGCTCCTGAATTTTTCCCTGCTCAAGGAACTCCTGACAGTCGTCAGCGATATGGAGCACGATGTCTGTTCCGCGACCCTCTTTCTCTGTCTCAGTGATCTCGTATTCCGGACTTCCGTCGCAAGACCATTTCACAGCCTTGCTGCCCTCTTTATAGGAGCGAGTGATGATGTCTACACGCTCAGAAACCATGAAAGAAGAGTAGAATCCGAGTCCGAAGTGACCGATAATCTGGTTTGCGTTGTCCTTATACTTGTCAAGGAAGTCAGTAACGCCAGAGAACGCAATCTGGTTTATGTAGCGGTCAATCTCCTCTTCTGTCATACCAATACCGTTATCGCTTACGGTGAGGGTCTTTGCTGCTTTGTCGAGGGAGATGCTTACCTTCAGCTCACCAAGTTCACCGTTGTAGTCTCCACGCTCGCTGAGAGTCTTCAACTTCTGAGTAGCATCGACAGCGTTTGACACCATCTCACGAAGGAAAATCTCATGGTCTGAATACAAGAACTTCTTTATTACCGGAAAGATGTTTTCGGTGGTAACACCAATATTTCCTTTTGCCATAGCTTTTTGTTTTATTTTTTTATTATTTACGTTTATTGTATATCATTCTGATTTTTTCTGCTTATATCGTCTTTCGAGAGAGAAAGAACGAAAAGCGAGACGTTCTGCCTCTTTCACAACAAAAAGTGTGCCAAGAAAACCTTTCTGCCATAAAAACTGTCAGCCTTGTCTCAAAATATGTCCTTTTTACCTTTTTTAAAATTGTAAATGTTTCAGAAAAGCAGACTTTTTTATACCTTTGCAGAGAAATTCCCAATGGAGTGGCATACTGCTACAATGCTCTTTATGAAAAAAAGAGCGAGAAGTGGAGTAAAAGAAAACAGAATAAGTAAAAGAAGAAATGAGAAAAAACCTTATAATGACCCTGAGTGCGATAGTTATGACGGTCTGCTCATGCGACAGTTTTGAGTACCATCCCTATGCCTCAGAAATCTACGGAAAGAAGAACATTCATGCTGAGACGATAAAAGAAATCACTCACCTCTGCAATGGCAGAGACACCATCTGCTTTGCATTTATTACAGACACCCAAGGTTCGCTGAACGAGATGGAAGAGGCGGTAGAGATTCTCCGTAAGCGAGAAAACGTGATGTTCGTTGTTCATGGTGGCGACCAGAGTGACTTTGGTCTCACCAAAGAGTTTCTTTGGTGTCGAGACCTCATGGAGAACATTCGGAAGCCGTATGTCTGCCTATTAGGCAATCACGACTGCCTTGGAAATGGAGAGCATGTCTTTGAAGTTCTCTATGGCAATCCAAATTTCAGCTTCAATGCAGGCTTCGTACACTTCGTGGGACTGAATACTGTTGCTTTGGAATACGACTACTCGCATCCTGTTCCAGACTTTACTTTCATGGAAGACGATCTCGACTCTACTCTGAAGAGCGAAGAGATCACAAGCTCCGTGGTGCTCATGCATGCCCCACCCTACGACGAACAGTTTAACAACAACATTGCAAAGGTGTTCCACAGATATGTCACAGCATACCCAGGACTGAGAGCAGAGGATGCGAGATATGCTGAAGGAGAGGAGAAGGCGGGCACCATGAGGAACGGTTTCTGTATAAACGGTCATACCCACCATACTGACGTAAAGAATATCTTCAATGACGGTGTGCTTTACTACGGTTTGGAGAACATGGAGGAGAGGGCTATTCAGATATACACAATTACAAAAGAAGGCTATGAGGTTGAGACAATTAATTTTTAGCATATTGCTGACTGCCATGGCAGGAAATGCAGGGGCAGAAACTGTAAGAAATGTTGATGCAGATACGGTAAGGACAGAGGTTGCAGATACGGTAAGCACTGAGGTTGCAGATACGGCAAAAAGCGATTCTCTTGCTTCTGTAGATAAGAAGGACCGTTATGAGAAGCGAGTGGACAGGATGAAGAGGCGCTGGAACAATCTTGTTCCGAACCTCTCTACACTTCAATATGCAGGAGACATTGGTATGCTCTCCTTAGGCATTGGTTGGGACTACGGCAAGCGAAACCAATGGGAGACGTACCTGATGCTTGGATATGTTCCTAAGCAGAATGGCATTGAAGAGATGTATACGCTCACGTTGAAGGAGATCTACACCCCTTGGACCATAAGGATTAACAAGCGGTTTGGTTTCTCTCCGCTCTTTGCCACGTTCATGATAAACACCACGTTGAATGGGGAGTTCTGGACAAGTGAGCCAGACCGTTATCCGAAGGGCTACTACGGATTCTCGAGTAAAGTAAGATTCCACCTCGGTATTGGTCAGAAGTTCAAGATTTTCGATGTGCAGAAGAAGTCGCACTGGTTTAAGGATATGGCGGTGTACTACGAAATCTCTACCTGCGACCTGTATATCAGGCAAAGAGTTCTGAATAGCTACATTCCTTGGGAGGATATCCTCGTACTTGGGGTAGGTATTCAATACACAATTTTCTAAGTAGGTGTGCAAAATTATTTTTATAATCCTTGCATCGCCTACTGCGCATTATCAGCCAGTGACAACAGTCGAGTAGGAGTCGCTACACTCCTTTATGTCACATACTGATTTTGCATCACCAATCAATACAATCATTATAAAAATAATTTTGCACACCTACTTAAGCTTTAAAATAACACAATATTACAATTTAAAAGAAAGGAAGACAATACTATGATTACTTTCCCATGCTGTAAGATAAACCTCGGTTTGAACGTGATTCGTAGACGACCAGACGGCTATCACGATATAGAAACCGTTTTCTACCCCATCCCTCTCTGTGACGCTCTCGAAGTGAAGCTCATGAACGAGAAATACCCATCGCAGGTGAACTGTGACCTTCTGACAAAAGTAGACAGAAACGGTGTGCAGACAGTGGAGAATCTCTGTCCGGAGCAGGAGAACCTTGTGGTGAAGGCTTATAACCTCATTGCGCAGGATTATAATATTCCGAGGGTGCATGCCCATCTGTTGAAATTCATTCCTTCACAGGCAGGAATGGGAGGTGGCTCGAGTGATGCTGCGGCAATGATTCGTCTGCTCGACGAGCGGTTTAAGTTGAATATGGGGATAAAGCGCATGGAACAGTATGCTGCGAGATTAGGTGCCGACTGTGCGTTCTTCATAACCTCAGAGCCAGCATTCGCAACAGGTATCGGTGACATTCTGCAGCCAATAGACAACAAGGCGAAGCATCTTGAGGGTCACTGGATTGCACTTGTGAAGCCAGACATTGCTGTTTCCACACCTCTTGCTTACAAGGCAATCACGCCTTCCATGCCTCGTGAGTGCTGTCGCGACACTGTGCAGCGTCCTATCTCTGAATGGCGTGGGCTACTGACAAACGATTTCGAGGGTCCCGTCTTTGCTATGCATCCAGAACTCCGAGAGATAAAAGATAAGCTCTACAACATTGGTGCGGAGTTTGCACTGATGTCAGGGAGTGGCTCTACCGTCTTTGGAATTTTCAAAGAAGAGGTAACAAATCTTGCAGACGCTTTCCCTGGTTGTTTCACAAAATGTCTTAAGTTGTAAGAAAAAAAGTCATGGAAGATTGTGTTACTTCAGAATATTTTCTGGTGGGTGACACAATCTGTAACTCCTGGCAGAAAACAGAATCAAAAAGAAAACAGGGAATTATGACAGACAACAAACAGGAACTCTTTCCCATTACAGACGAGAAAGGGAATATCTTAGGAAAGATAACACGTGGAGAGGCTCACGGAGGAGGGAAGGTGTTGCATCCAGTAGTGCATCTTCATGTCTTCAACAGCCACGGAGACCTCTTTCTTCAGCAGCGACCAATATGGAAGGATATTCAGCCAGGGAAATGGGACACTGCCGTTGGAGGGCATATCAACTACGAGGAATGTCTTGACCATAACGGCAATCAACTTCCTACTCTCGCAGGGTGTATAGAGAAAGCATTGGCGAGGGAAGCGAGGGAGGAATTGGGCATCAGTGGCTTTACACCTCATTTCTTAGGCACTTATGTTTTTGAGGGTGTTAGAGAGCGTGAGCAGGTGTTCAGTTTCTCCACTGTTTACGACAAAGAGATTATTCCCGACAAGGAGGAATTGGCGGGAGGACGGTTTTGGTCGGAAAAGGAGATTCTTGATGCCATCGGGAAAGGGCTCTTCACTCCAAATTTCGAAGATGAGTATATTCGTGTGGTGAAGAGATGAATGCATAACATAGCCCTGTAGGGACAACATAGTTACATAGCCCTGTAGTGGCAACATAGTTCCATAGTCATGTAAGGACGAGACAGTTCCATAGTCATGTTGGAGAATTATATTCTATTTGTGACAAAGAATACTATTGCATCGAAAACGATGGCGAGATCATGAATAAAGGTGCGGTTACTGACATAGCGGAGATCAATGGCGAGTAC
The DNA here is from genome assembly GCA_945829115.1 of uncultured bacterium. GTDB lineage: Bacteria > Bacteroidota > Bacteroidia > Bacteroidales > Bacteroidaceae > Prevotella. The sequence goes on from CALZTP010000044.1 coordinate 11,761, forward strand.
TTGCATGCGGTGGCTGGCATCGTTTGGAATATACAACAACGACTCGGAGAGCATTCCAGGTGCAACATCGAGAAGGGTGACAAAATCTTCTGACATTGCCTTCATCTCCTCCGCTTCTTCAACACTTCTCAGACGCGGCCCCACAATGCTCATCTCCCCTTTGAAGATAGAGAGCAAGCCAGTCATGAGGGCAAGCATTCCGTAACCACAGCGGCATTCTGCCCTATAGTCTTTCAAGGAGAAAACAACACCATTTCTCCCGAGAAACTCCTTCCTTCCCACTACCCTCCTGCAGTTCAGAAGCCAGCAGAGCAAGAAAACCGGTGAGAGTGACATGAGCAGGATCCCAGCAACAAGAATATCAAAAAATCTTTTCATCATCTTTTCACTTTCTTTTTTAGGTTTAACCTCCGAGAGGCAACCATCATTGTTATGAAAAAACACACTTTACGACAAGATTGCCTTTAGAATCTTCAGAGCCTCACCAACGGTAGGCACATCATAGAAGACAATCTTCGGAATATCGTTCACCTTCTTAAACTGACAACGTTTTGGGAAGCGAGCAGCATAGTTAAGAATATTGTTGAACGCTTTGGAAGCAAAGAACGGATGCGTAGTGTCGCGCACTAACTGCAGCTGCATGGTGTGCTGTTTTAGAACAATCTTCTCAGAGCCGAGTCGCTTGCCATAACGGCGAAGGAGAACGACAGCCATCAGTTCCTCACCTTGGTGAGGCACCTGTCCGAAACGGTCTATGAGGCGTTGGCGGTATGCCTCTAATTCCTCATCGCTCTCTATTCTGTCGAGTTCCCTATAAAGCAGCATTCTCTCTGCCGAGCCTGGTACGTAATAGTCCGGGAAATACATCTCAAGATCGCTCTCCACAGAGCAGTCGTCAACGAATTCAAGGTCTCCAGAGAGGTTATTTCCTCCAGTAGCCTCCGCATCCTTTATTTGCTCTTCCTGCAAATCGCGGAACTCCTCGTTGCGCAGTTCTGTAACCGCCTGCTTCAAGATTTTCTGGTAAGTCTCATAGCCAAGGTCTTCCATAAAACCACTCTGCTCCGCTCCCAGTAGGTTTCCTGCTCCGCGGAGGTCAAGGTCTTGCATGGCAATAGAGAATCCCGAGCCGAGGTCAGAGAATGTTTCTAAAGCCTCCAAGCGAGTGCGCGCATCACGAGGCAGCAGAGCAAGTGGTGGCGAGAGCAGATAGCAAAACGCTTTTCTGTTTCCACGCCCCACACGCCCTCTCATCTGATGCAAGTCAGAGAGTCCGAAACGGTGAGCATCGTTAACAATAATGGTGTTTGCGTTCGGTATATCAATACCATTCTCCACAATGGTTGTGGAGAGCAGCACGTCATAGTCGTGGTTCATGAACCCCACAATAATCTCCTCAAGTTCCGCAGGAGGCATTTGCCCATGACCAATAGCCACTCGGCAGTCAGGTATATGCTTCACAATCAGGTTCTTTATCTCTGTAAGATTAGCAATTCTCGGATTCACGAAATACACCTGTCCGTTTCTTGACATCTCGAAGTTTATAGCGTCAGAGATAATCTCATGCCCATAGGAAGCAAGTTCTGTGGAGATAGGATGACGGTTTGGCGGTGGAGTGCGCATGATGCTCATATCTCTTGCTCCCATGAGTGAGAACTGCAAGGTGCGGGGAATAGGTGTTGCAGACATGGTGAGCGTGTCGATATTTGTCTTCAGCTGTCGCAACTTCTCTTTCACAGAAACGCCAAACTTCTGCTCCTCGTCAATGATGAGGAGTCCGAGGTCTTTCCACTTCACAGTCTTTGCAATAAGCTTGTGAGTACCAACAAGAATGTCTATCTTTCCTTCAGCAAGGTCTTTCAGCACTGCCGTTGTCTGCTTCGCCGTACGAGCACGAGAGAGGTAGTCGACACGCACTGGAAGTCCCTGCATACGCTTTGAGAAACTTTTGTAATGTTGGAAGGCAAGAACGGTGGTAGGCACGAGAACAGCCACCTGCTTAGAATCGCAGGCAGCCTTAAAGGCAGCACGCATAGCCACCTCCGTCTTTCCGAAGCCCACATCTCCGCAAACGAGGCGGTCCATTGGTCGTGGAGCCTCCATGTCTCTCTTCACCTCGAGAGTTGCCTTCAGTTGGTCTGGAGTATCTTCATAGAGGAACGAAGCCTCCAGCTCGTGCTGCAGGTAGTTGTCTGGTGAGAATTGGAATCCCTTCTCGTGTCGGCGTTTTGCGTAGAGACGTATAAGGTCTCGTGCGATGTCCTTGATTTTCTTCTTCGTGCGCTCCTTTATTCTCTCCCAGCTTCCTGTTCCGAGTTGTGAGAGTCGTGGAGGTTCAGCAGCCGTTGAACTACGATACTTACTGATTTTGTATAGCGAATGTATGCTGACATCCACTTTGTCGTTGTTCTGATAGACAATGCGTATGACCTCCTGATAGCTGTTTCCCACAGGCACTCTCACCAAACCAGCAAATTTTCCTATTCCGTAGTCGATATGCACAATAAAGTCTCCCACCTCCATTTCTTGTAACTCCTTAAGAGTGAGAGCCATCTTTCCGTGACGTGCTTTGTCGGACTTGAGGTTATACTTATGATAGCGGTCGAAAATCTGATGGTCGGTGAAGCAGCAAATCTTCAGAGTATTGTCAACAAAGCCCTCATGGAGAGTATAGCCAGCAGGAATGAGCGTAACGGTGTTTGCCGGTGTGTTCAGGTTCTCACTTTCCGCCTTCACAATGTCTTGCAGGCGTTCCACCTGCTTTCGGCTGTCGGCAAGTACGTAAGCCGAATAGCCATTTGCAACATACTGCAGGAGAGTTTGGGTAAAGAGGTTAAAATTCTTGTGGAAGAGCGGCTGTGGCACGAAGGAGAAGGTCACAGTAGCATCGTAAGCACTGGTGTCTGGACGCTGGATGCCATACTCCATGCATTGCATACGCTGCAATTCCTCTTCGAAGAGGGTGCGCGTAAGGAGTTGCATATCTCGCGTCATAGACATCTCTATCTCCTTTCTTTCATGCTCAGGAACAGAGGCGAGACGTTCAGAAAGGGCCTGCCTTGAGAAGCCCTCTTCGTAGATTGATGCAATCTTATCAACCACAAACGTGCGGTCTTTCATTACGAGGAGAGTATCGTTGTCGAGGAAAGATGTTAGCGGTTTCTTCTCTACGGTTATTCCAGAAAGTTGAGGAACAATAACCACCGACTCCTTTTGTTCTTTCGACAACTGATCTTCAATATCAAACGTACGGATAGTGTCTATCTCATCTCCGAAGAAGTCAATGCGGAACGGAAGTTCAGAAGAGAAGGAATAGACATCAACAATACTTCCTCTTACAGCGAATTGTCCTGGCTCATAGACATAGTCAACACGCTGGAACTGAAGTGTCATCAAAGAATTCTCAACACTGCTGATGCTTATCTCCATTCCCCTTGCGAGAGGCAGTTTATTTGCTTCTATCTCCTTCTTTGCCACCACGAGTTCTGCTAACGCCTCCGGGTATGTGGATACAAGGACCTTTCTGCCGCTACTGAGTGCAGAGAGCACCTCTGTGCGCAGAATTTCGTTTGCGGCATCTCGCTGTCCGTATTTTATAGCCCTTTTATATGAAGATGGAAAGAACAGTGCACGTGCGTCTGTTGTGAGATTCTGAAGGTCATGATAGAAATACCCAGCCTCCTCCATATCGTTTAGGATAAAGAGGATATTCCGTGCCTTTTTCTCTGCCATAGCAGCAAAGAGCAAAGGTGTGGCAGACGCGGAGAGTCCAGAAATGAATGCTCTCCTAACGGTTTTGTCGTTGGCAATTTTCTCTAACGACTTCACCTGCGTGGATTTTGAATATTGTTCTATCAGTGTCTTCGTTGTCACAAGTGTTTTGATTTTTGGGTTTTATTGGAGTTTTTTTGTGAGACGCTCGCAATCATTGCCGTCACTTGTTGATTGTGAGCGAATGATTGCGAGCGAATGATTAAGATATGCCTTATTGCGGTAATTTTTAGACCTTAGGTTATATCGTTATCGTAGTAACGTTGTTGAAATCAATATCGTCGGTTGACTTCACCTCTGGCTCATAGACAGGGATTACGGTTCCTGGTCGGCAGAAGACCGGCATTTCGTCGAGTGGGACATTAACGTCTTTCAGCCATATCGGGCCATGGAAATGCTCTTTTGAGAAGAAGTTCACCCACTCTCCCTCTGGAAGATAGATATCTCTTCTGTCTGAGGAGTTTATTACTGGTGCAACGAGGAACGAGCGTCCGAAATAATACTCATCGTCGATATGCCAGCATGTGCGGTCGTCTGGATGGTGTAGAAGAAGCGCCTGCAGAACAGGGTATCCCGTTTCGGTAGCCACACGGCTCTCTTCAAGGATATATGGCATGAGTCTGTAGCGCAGTTTCCACCATTTCTTCACGATGTCTGAAACAGTAGGGTAATACCACGGTTCTCGCTTATGTGTTCCGTGATAACGCATGTGTGAAGAGAACACTCCGAACTGTGTCCACCTGACATACACCTTCGGGTCAATCACAGAGTTCATAAAGTCTGGAGTGCTATGGAAGCCAGGCACATCATGACTCCAGAAGGCAAAGCCAGAGAGTCCAAAATGCAGTCCGCCTTTCAAAGAGCCAGCAAGTCCTGCCCAAGAAGATTCTGAGTCTCCACCCCAGTGCAGTGGGTATCTCTGGCATCCTGCCCAAGCAGCCCTTGCCCACACTATTCCGTCTCCTGTAACCTCTTTCGTTACGTCGTAAGCCGCCTTCTGGTAAAGCAGTGCGTAGATATTGTTTAGCTGCTGAGGAGTCATGGAATGGTAGGTTGCCTCCATGTGAATATTCTCTCCAAAGTCGGTCTTTATGCACTTCACACCCATATTCAGCAAGTTGCGCAGCAAGCCTTTATACCATTCTGTTGCCTTGTCGTATGTGAAGTCGATGGTTCCGGCATAGTCAAGGGTAGAGAAGTTAGAGCCTTCAGAAGCCTGCTCTTTGAGCAACGGACCAATATAATTATTTTCCTTTGCCTCTGCAATCTGCTCGGCACCGTTAGCGACATACGGCAACTGCCAGAGTGAAACTTTATAACCGTTGTCAGCAAGGCGTTTTATAAAGCCTTCTGGGTCAGGGAATCGCTCTGGGTTAAACTTCCATTCGCAGAGCCAGTCGGTACGGAACCAGCCAGTATCAAGATGTATCACATCACACGGATACTGCTCCACTCGAAGTCGCTGACAGATTTCCTCTACCTCTTCAGCAGAGAAATACGTCATTCTCGACATCCAGATACCAAACGACCAAAGCGGAAGCATTGGAGGGAATCCCGTTAATTGGCGATAATGGAAGAGTATTCTCTCTGGAGTCTCTCCACCTATTATAAATGCGTCGATTGTGGCACGGTCGTTACGGAACTGCACGGAACGTGTGGAATGGTCGGCGAGAGAGAGGCGGCAATAATCAGAGGTGTGGTAGAACACTCCATATTTCCTGCTCGACATGAAGAATGGGATGTTCTTGTAGGCACGGCGGTTATTAACGCCCTGCCCGTCTTGATTCTTCAGGAAGAACGTCTGACCAGAGAGGTCCATCTTCCTAAATCTCTCTCCAGTGCCCACAAAGCATTCGTCAGGGTCGCATTTGAACGACATTGTGGCACGGTCTGCCTTTCCCTCTGTCATGCAGAAGCCAATTGGCAGTGCATCGTAGCGAGGAGGAGAAAAATGGTCGTCGCTGAGTTCAACACCTTTCTCCTTATTTCCGTCAGGGAAGACGGTAAGGCGAATTGTTGGCTGCGGTTCTGGTAGCAGTCCGCTCCACCACTCTTTTTTTACTGGTTGAATATCTATTTCTGCCCTCAGGCGCCCTTTTGCATCGTAAACAGAATAGAGATTGTCTGAGAAAGAGACGGTTAGTGGCTCTGGCTTAAGGTTCTCAGCCATGCAAAGCATGTCGCTTTCCTCTTTCATCTCGTCTCCTGCCATAGATGTGAAAAGACGTACTATGGAATCGCCATATGCTCTCAGCAGCAGTGGGAAAGACTTTCTCTCCACGTTGTTGTCTGCCTGCATGTCTTCCTGCAACACCTGCTTCTGGTAAGGAACGGTAATAACGATATCTCCGTCAACCGCCTTCACCATTGTGGTGTCGTAAGCTTTCCATAAAGATTCATCTTTCGACAGTTGAGGGTCGAAATCCATCCAGTCGAAAAGATAATAGTTTGTTCTTTGCATAAGTAGGTGTGCAAAATTATTTTTATAATGATTGTATTGATTAGTGATGCATAACCAGTATGTGACATAAAGGAGTGTAGTGACTCCTACTCGACTGTTGTCACTTGCTGATAATGCGCAGTAGGCGGTGCAAGGATTATATAAATAATTTTGCACACCTACTTAATATTTCTGATTTAGGTTATATACATCACGCATCTTTGTTAGCCTTCTTGCGCTCGTTATGGTCGAGAATAATCTTCCTCATGCGCATAGACTTTGGCGTCACTTCCACGAGCTCATCAGCTTTGATGTATTCAAGGCATTCTTCGAGAGAGAGGATTGTCTTCGGAATGATGCGTGCCTTCTCGTCAGAACCAGAAGCGCGCACGTTTGTGAGCTGCTTTGCCTTGGTGACGTTTATGACAAGGTCATTGTCGTGTACATGCTCTCCAACCACTTCTCCAAAATACACTTCCTCTCCTGGGTCTATGAAGAACTTTCCACGATCTTGCAGTTTGTCGATGGAGTATGCGAATGCCGTTCCTGTCTCCATGGCAATCATAGAGCCATTAACACGGCGTGCTATCTCGCCCTTGAACGGCTGGTAGTCTTTGAAGCGGTGAGCCATGATAGCCTCTCCCTGTGATGCGGTGAGGACATTTGTTCTCAGACCGATAATGCCACGTGAAGGTATATCGAACTCAATGTTCACACGTTCTCCTTGGCTTTCCATAGAAACCATCTCACCCTTTCTTCGTGTAACCATATCGATCATCTTACTTGAGAACTCCTCTGGAACGTTTATGGTGAGTTCCTCAATCGGCTCGCAGCGCACACCGTCAATCTCTTTATAGATCACCTGCGGCTGACCAACCTGCAACTCATATCCCTCTCGACGCATTGTCTCGATAAGCACAGAGAGGTGCAGCACACCACGACCAGAAACAATCCATTTGTCTGTAGAATCTTCAAACGGTTCAACACGAAGCGCGAGGTTCTTCTCAAGCTCCTTCTCAAGACGGTCGTTGATATGTCGGGAGGTAACAAACTTTCCTTCCTTTCCAAAAAACGGAGAGTCGTTGATGGTGAAGAGCATTGACATGGTAGGTTCGTCGATGGTGATTGGAGGAAGCGGTTCTGGATTCTCAAAGTCGCAGATGGTGTCTCCAATTTCAAATTTCTCAAGTCCGATGATGGCACAGATGTCTCCACTGCTCACCTGTTGGGTCTTTACATGCCCCATACCCTCGAAGACGTGTATTTCCTTAATGCGAGTTGTTTCCTTTGTGCCGTCACGGTGTGAGATTGTGACGTTCTGACCTTCGGAAAGCGTACCACGATGCACCCTGCCAACGGCAATACGACCAGTGTAGTTGGAATAGTCGAGAGAGGTGATAAGCATCTGCGGAGTACCTTCAAGGACTTCTGGTGCTGGTATCACCTCAACAATCTTGTCGAGGAGATAATTGATATTGTCGGTGGGGAGATTATAGTCTTCTGACATCCAACCGTTCTTTGCAGAACCGTAGACAACAGGGAAGTCGAGCTGGTCTTCTGTGGCATTCAGCGAGAACATAAGGTCAAAGACCATCTCGTAAACCTCCTCAGGGCGACAGTTCGGCTTATCAACCTTATTAACCACCACAACAGGCTTCAAGCCTATCTCCAATGCCTTCTGGAGCACAAAGCGAGTCTGAGGCATTGGACCCTCAAAGGCATCGACCAACAGAATGCAGCCGTCTGCCATGTTCAGAACGCGCTCTACCTCTCCGCCAAAGTCTGAGTGACCCGGAGTATCGATGATATTTATCTTGGTTCCTTTCCAATTAATAGAGACATTCTTTGAAAGAATGGTTATTCCTCGCTCGCGCTCAAGCTCATTGTTATCCAATACAGTGTCGGAATTATTCTGACCTTCACGGAACAGATTTCCGGCTAACATCATTTTGTCTACCAGCGTAGTCTTGCCATGGTCGACATGTGCGATTATCGCAATATTCCTAATATCTTGCATAAAAAAATTATTATTGACCCTGCAAAATTACAAAAAAATCTTTATACAAAGCACATAAGTTGAGAAGAAAAACATTCTTTTGGTTAAAAAAATGAAAGAAATATGCTTTTCATCATGGAAAACATCCTTTTATTACAAAAAAAGCAGTAACTTTGCACCGCTTTTCACGAGGAAAGGCTGCATTCGAGACTGTCTGGGGCTACGATTAAGGTCTCAGCGCATTCGAAGGATGTAATTCATTAATCATTAATCACTCATTCTAAAAATGTATTTAGATCAGACAAAGAAGGCAGAGATTTTCGGCCAGTATGGAAAGTCAACAACAGACACAGGTTCTGCAGAGAGCCAGATCGCTCTTTTCTCTTTCCGTATCAAGCATCTTACAGAGCACCTCAAGGCTAACCACAAGGATTTCAAGACAGCTCGTTCTCTTACACAGCTCGTTGGTAAGCGTCGTGCTCTCCTTGACTACCTCAAGGAGCGTGACATCAACCGCTACCGTAACATTGTGAAGGCTCTTGGTCTCCGTCGATAATCTACTGTAGATTAATGCCATATAATCCTGCCCTTTTCTGAGAGCAGGATTATTTTTTTAGAAAAAGGAAGGTTTCGGAAGGGGAAACGAGAAAAGCCCTTCGAGTAATGACAGAAAAGGAAAGAATATGATTGCTCTCATCCGCTCTGCCGTCATGGCAGGTATATGTATAGGAATAGCAGGTTTCGGATACCTCGCTGAGAAAAGTATCGTGGGTGCGGTGTTGTTCGCATTCGGTCTTCTCACGGTGGTTAGCTACAAGCTGAAGTTGTATACAGGAACGGCTGGTTTCATAAAGAAAGGGGAAGTGGGACAGCTACTGCTTATTCTTTTAGGAAATATTGTGGGATGCCTATTGGTGGCACTCATAGCACGATGCAGTCCGATGCCGCTTCAGGAGACAGCGCAGGGAATACTTTCTGCACGCTTAGAGACTGGCGCCATTAGATGTGGAATACTTGCCGTAGGGTGCGGATTCATCATGACAACCGCTGTAACCTTTGCACGCAAAGGGAACAACTATCCCCTACTCTTCGGCGTGCCTCTCTTCATCATGTGCGGATTCCCACATTGCGTGGCAGATGTCTATTACTACCTTACGGTACCGGTGGCATTTCTTACAGAGAATGCTTGCGACATAGCAACACTGTACCTCTCCATCGTTCTCGGGAATTTCCTCGGATGCAACCTCTACAGAATAATCTGTAAAGAATAAACCTCTCACAAAAAATAGAATCTTCTAACAGGAATAAAATCTTTCACAAAGAATAACACCTTAATTAAATAAAAATTACAACTATGGACAATTATTCAAGATCCTATGATTATCAGACCGGCAACACCACTGACCTTGCCGGAGCGTTCTCAAAACTCATGAGAAGTGTTTACGTTTGGCTTTGTGCGGCACTTGCCATAACCGCCCTAACGGCAATGAACGTAGCAAGCAACAGTGAGCTCGTAATGGCAATCGCATCCAACAAGCTATATTTCTGGGGACTCATGATTGCAGAAATTGGACTCGTTATCTATCTCTCGGCAAGAATCATGAAGATGTCGTTCCTAACAGCAGCTCTCAGTTTTGCAGCATACTCCATTCTCAACGGTGTCACCATGTCGTTCATCTTCTTCGCATACACCATGGCAAGCATCGCACAGACGTTCTTCATAACAGCAGGAACATTCGGAGCAATGGCGGTTGTTGGGTTCTTCATAAAGAAAGACCTCTCAACGGTAGGAAGGGCACTCATTATGTTGCTCATCGGCATCATAATAGCCACAGTAGTGAACATCTTCCTTCATAGCAGTGGCTTGGCGCTCATTCTTAACTATCTCGGCGTACTTGTCTTTACAGGCCTCACTGCTTACGACAGCCAGAAAATCAAGGAGATGATGCTTGTGGCAAGTGAACAAGGAGTCACCGACCAGACGCAGAAACTTGCCCTCTTGGGTAGCCTCTCACTTTATCTCGACTTCATAAACCTCTTCCTTTATCTCCTCCGTATCTTCGGAGACAGGAAGTAAAAAGGTGTATGAATTATATGCTATAAATTAGTTGGAGGAGTGAAAACTCTTGCTATTCATAACTTGCTATCAAGCAAGAAATATGTTTTCATACATATTTAGTTTTTCAGCGGCTCTCGCATGTATGTGACTGCCGCTGATTTTTTTTCATCCCATCTGAAACACCTCATAAATAACGCAAATCGAAAAATTCTTTTTAAAAAAACAGAAAAAAAAATCTGTTCGCTGTAGTAAATGATAGGGCACCTTCGTCTAAGAATATAGAAAACAACAAAAATAAAATAATGAACATCTCAGAACAAGAATTCTCACAACTCGTGAGAAAGAACAAGAGTACAATCTATACCGTCTGCTATATGTTCTCAAAAGATCAAGATGAAGTGGCAGACCTTTTCCAGGAAGTGCTCATTAAACTTTGGTCGGGAATACAATCCTTTGAGAACAAAAGTGATATAAAGACATGGATATACCGTGTTGCATTGAACACATGTATCAGTATTGACCGAAAGAAAAAGAGGAAAGCAAAGAACGAGCTTTCTATGGACATAAACCTCTTCACCGACCGAGACAACGACACAGAGCAGGTGGGAATACTCCATAAGAGAATCAGCCGACTGCAACCTCTCGACAGAGCCATCGTGCTGCTCTGGTTGGAAAGCATTCCTTACGATGAGATTGGTGCCATTGTGGGCATTTCTGCCAAGAACGTCTCTGTACGCCTTTTCAGGATTCGCCAGCAACTAAAAGCCATGCACGAAGAAGATTAGCTCTTCTCCAGCACACAAAATCACCGGATTTCTTTTTCCGCCGATATAACAAGAATAACAAAAAATATAAGACTACCATATAAAAAAACACCATATGAATCAGCAAGAAAAATATACCGAGCTGGAAATAATGCGCCAGCAGATGGAAGTACTAAAGAAAAAACTTGACACTCAGGAGATTATCAACGACAAACTCCTGAAAGACTCCATGAAGAAGAAAATGTCATGGATAAAGAAATACATCACCTTCCAGGCTGTATTAATACCTATTATTGCTATCGCATGGGTAGGTCTCGTAGAGATGATGCATATCTCTTGGTGGAGCTATTTCTTCCTCCTTGCCATGTGCTGCATAGACGTTTACTTCGACTATCGCATAAACGTTAAGGCTATTACAGATGACGACTACAACAGAGGCAATCTCATACAGATGGTTGAGAAACTGACAAAGATGAAACGGCAGAGGGCTCTACATATGCTCATAACAATCCCTATGCTCATTCTCTTCATGCTCTGGATAGGATTCGAGTCGTACAGTTCCATAGAAACTATCTCTGGAGAGTTTCAACGTTCATTCGTCTACGGAGGTTTGGTAGGAGGTGCTATAGGACTCGTCTGCGGTATCATATTCGCCTTCCATATCTTCTTCAAAATGCAACATACAAACGATGAGGTTATCAAACAGATAAACGAAATGAAGGAGGAAGAGGAATAGCCTTGCTGGCTGGAGGCCAGTACCCCTATGATATCCGAGGGCTTTGCCCACGGTTAACATCTGTCTGACATCTGTGGATAAGTAATAATCATCGGAACCTAAACGGATTAAACGGAATCAGATTAAGTTCCGAATAAGTTCCGATGATATTAAGTGTCCATTACTATAACATTTTCTTCAAAATTTTTTATCTTCAATTTACGGTCAATTTACGATAATTTGCGTTCATAAAAAATATC
>CALZTP010000045.1 GCA_945829115.1 uncultured bacterium
TACATCACCAATCAATACAATCATTATAAAAATAATTTTGCACACCTACTTATCAAGAAAATGACTGGTTCGGCTGGTCAGCTTACTTTCAAGACGGTTAGCTGGACACCATAATTTTTATCAACCTCAAGAAGAAGAGACGGCAAGAAGAGTGTATGAGGAAAGGCTATTCGGAGGCAGGGTTTAAAAACCCCTACCAATCCTATCTGTTATGTCTCTTCCGCTCTGAGTAAAAAACTTTTGAAATAAACCAGCAATTTCTTTTTTTATTCCAAGAAAAATTCGTACTTTTGTAGGCGAAAATAAAAACGACTTTTTTTATGAGAGCAAAAATAGACTGTTTCCTTGTATGTGTAGAGCGTGAGGTGGCAGAAAGGAACGCCGAGCAGATACACTTCGACAAGGTTGTGAACAATATAACCATCCTAGAAGACTCACAGATTTCAAGCAGTGAGACACTCCGAGAAATTGCACGGAAAGCCGAGGCAAGATACACCCTGCTCGTAACGAAACCGACCCCTCTTTTGATGGGTCAGTATGCTGTTGAGAGAATGCTTCGTGCTGCTCATGATACGGGAGCTGTAATGGTTTATTCCGACTATTATGAGGAAAAGGCGGGTAAGACAGCGCGCCACCCCGTTATTGACTATCAGCGAGGTTCCCTTCGTGACGACTTTGACTTTGGTTCTGTGATTATGGTTAGAACCGACTTGCTGAAAGAGTTTGCCAGTACCGTTCTCACCTCCTCACCAACTTCTCCAACCCCTTCCGCCCCTGCTACCGATTATAAATATGCTGCCCTCTATGCCCTCCGGCTCTTTCTCAGCTCTTGTGGTGAGATTTTCCATCTTAACGAGTTTTTGTATACCGAGCAGGAGAAAGACCTAAGAAAGAGCGGAGAGAAGCAGTTCGATTATGTGAACCCGAGGAATCGAGAGGTGCAAATAGAGATGGAGCATGCTGTTACAGCACATCTCAACAGCATCTCAGCTACCATCGACTCCTCTGACTATCCAGAGCCAGATTTTCAAGAGCAGATGTTTGACATAGAGGCATCTGTGGTTATTCCTGTTTATAATCGCGAGAAAACCATCTGTGATGCTGTAGAATCAGCACTTAGTCAGGAAACTTCTTTCCCATTCAACGTAATTGTTGTTGACAACCACTCAACAGACAAAACCACAGAATTGCTTCAGAAATACTCTGGAAACCCGAAGCTCATACATATTATTCCAGAGAGAACAGACCTCGGTATTGGTGGCTGTTGGAATGTAGCCATCGACTCTGTAAACTGTGGTCGCTTCGCTGTGCAACTCGATTCCGACGACCTTTACTCCTCACCGTCCACACTCCAGCAGATTGTTGACGCATTCTACAAGCAGAAGGCAGCCATGATTATCGGCTCGTATAGAATGTGCGATTTCGACCTGAACACACTCCCTCCCGGACTCATCGACCATAAAGAATGGACAGAGGAGAACGGTATGAACAACGCATTGAGAATAAACGGTCTCGGAGCACCCAGAGCATTCTTCACACCTATTCTCAGACAGATACGATTCCCGAATACAAGCTACGGGGAAGACTATGCCCTTGGTCTTGCCTTCTCTCGCCGTTACAGGATTGGCAGGCTTTATAATGAACTGTACCTATGCCGTAGGTGGGGCGGGAACAGCGATGCCGCTCTTAGCATAGAAAAAATTAATGCAAACAATCTCTACAAAGACCGCCTGCGCACCATGGAACTCTCTGCACGTATACGCATTAACGAGAAGAGCAAGGAGAACACTGAGCGTAGCGACTCTTCACTGCAGCGATTCTTCAATCGTCAACTTGAATTATGGTCTGATGCTCGCATGAGATATGCTGGTTTAAAGACGGTGGAGACAAGGGAGGTTGTTGACGAGGAAACGGGAACTGTATTGAAACTTCAGTTCAATCCTGCAAGAATAGTGTCTACTGGGGCTAAGATGGATTCTAAGACTCTTGCCTCACGACCTTGCTTCCTCTGTAAAGAGAACCGTCCAAAGGAACAGATTATCAAGCCCTTGAACGACAATACGGAAGATAACGGACTCGATTTGCTCGTGAATCCCTTCCCAATCCTGCAGACACATTTCACCCTTCCTTCTCACACCCATCAGCCGCAGCTCATCAAGAACTGCTATCCAGCGATATTCCGCACGCTCGACACATATCCAGAACTCACCGTGTTCTATAACGGACCGAAATGTGGAGCATCATGCCCTGACCATCTCCACCTGCAAGCAGGAATGCCGAACAGCTTGCCAATGCAGACACAGTGGGCAAGACTGTCGCGTTCATTGAAGACGGTGCTCTCTCTCAACGACCATGAGGAGATTGCCACTATGCAGGACTATGTCACTCCCGCAATCGTGATAAAGTCGAGAAGCGAGAAGAATTTCAGAAAACTCTTCAGCCTCTTGTACAATGCAATGCCACTCGTTGAAAAGGGCGACACAGAGCCTATGATGAACATCCTTGCGTGGAGAAATGAAGAGGACACAATAACTGTTATCTTCCCAAGAAAGCAGCATCGTCCGAAATGCTACGACTCGCAGTATATGATCTCGCCAGGGGCACTCGATATGGCAGGACTCTTGATCACTCCAAGGAAAGAGGACTTCAACCGAATCATGGCGCAGGAGGTGGCAGGAATACTTCGTGAGGTGTCACTTTCTAAAGAAGAGACAGACGCCATTCTTAGCAAGATAACGGCAAGTCAGAAAGAGGGAGAGCAGGAGTTCCTCATGGAGAAGGTGCCTACGGTTACCGTGGGTATTATCTCTGGAGAGGAAATCCGCTTCTCTTTGAACAGTCCTTATGAAGCGAAGGGTGAGACACAGATAGGCGAGCAGACCGTGAGATATTCTGACGGATGCATTCTCTGGAATGGGAACCAATACCGAAACCTCACCTTTTCGCCATCAGGAAAGGGAGAGAATGGGCAGGAAGCATCATTCACGATCCATGACGTCACCATAGGCATCAATTTCCATTGGCAGAGGCAGGAGGAACAGACTTTCACTGGAATGTTGCGATTCATTGTTCACGAAGACAAAATCTGCGCCATCAATGAGCTCTCGGTGGAAGAATATCTCACGAGTGTCATCTCTTCTGAGATGAAAGACTCTTCTTCACTCGAATTGCTGAAGGCACATGCCGTTATCTCACGCTCATGGCTTTTGGCACAGATAAAGCGACGTCACGAAGAGTCGGAGTCGGGAAGTGGATTCTTCTCATTCATAAAAAAAGACAATGAACTCATAAGATGGTATGACCGAGAAGACCACACCATCTTTGATGTCTGTGCAGACGACCACTGCCAACGATACCAAGGCATCACGAAGCAGACAAAGCAGCAGGCGCGAGAGGCGGTAAGGCAGACAAAGGGTGAGATTCTGATGTCGGGAAAGGAAATCTGCGATGCGAGGTTCTCAAAATGCTGCGGTGGCGTCACAGAGGAATATCGTTACTGCTGGGAGAATATCAACAAGCCGTATCTTGTATCGATCGAAGACCCTTATTGTAACACAAATGATGAGAGCGTGCTTAAACAAGTTCTGAACAACTACGACCAAGAAACCCACGACTTCTACCGCTGGACAGTGACCGTGTCGAAAGAGAAGGTGCGCCGACTGCTCATGGAGAAGCTGCATGTCGACCTTGGTAGCATAGTGACCATGGAGGCGCTTGAAAGGGGAAAGAGTGGAAGAATCTCCCGACTGAAGATAATCGGCACGGAGAGCTCTTTCACTATCGGAAAGGAGTTGGAAATTCGTCGCATACTCTCTGATACTCATCTCTACAGTTCTGCTTTCGACATCGAGGTTACTGACACTGATTTCGTGCTCCACGGCAAGGGCTGGGGTCACGGTGTTGGCCTTTGTCAGATTGGTGCTGCCGTCATGGGTGAGAAGGGCTTTAAGTACGACGAGATTCTGCTTTTCTATTATAAGAATGCGGAGATAAAGAAAATCTACAGATAATTCTCACACATAAGTCTAAACACCTGAAACTGTATGGCTGCACATAACGACTTAGGAAAATGGGGCGAACAAATCGCTGCAAAGCATCTCGTTAGCGAGGGATGGTATATTCGCCATTGCGATTGGACGATGAGGGGAATAGACCTTGACATTGTGTGTATTGATGAAGACAGTTCCATTCTGGTCTTTGTAGAGGTGAAGACACGAACATCTGATGAATTTGGGCGACCTTCTTTGGCAGTCGACAAGGTGAAGCGCCGGAACATCATTACGGCTTCAGAGGCTTACCGTCATTTGTTTCGTCTGAGCAACCTTCCTGTGCGATACGATATCATCTCAATCGTGGGAACTCCGGAAACGGGATATTCGTTAGAGCATATGGAAGACGCATTTGGAATTATCGATGTTATTGAGTAAGCCAAAAGGTTTCGGGAGTTCTCTATCTCCTTAAACCCAAAGGCTTTCATTTCATGAATATTTCTTGCACCCTATATTTTTCAATTCAAAATAAACCATTTTCAAACAAACCACGTTATGAACTTCTTAGAAAAAAAAATCGTAGAAGACGGTGTTATCAAAGAAGGTAACATCTTGAAGGTAGACAATTTCTTGAATCATCAGATTGATATCGACATCATTAGGCAAATAGCACATGAACTAAAACGAAGATTCAAAGGAAAACAAGTAGACAAAGTCCTCACTATTGAAGCAAGTGGAATTGCTATGGCAACGATGTTGGGAGACATGTACGATGTTCCCGTGGTTTTTGCTAAAAAAGGGGAGACGGCAAATAGCACCGACGACAAATATGTTTCTCACGCCTATTCTTTCACTCACAGAAAGATGAACAATGTGTTCGTGTCGAAACCATATCTTTCTAAAGGGGAGAGGGTTCTCATCGTCGACGACTTCCTCGCTGACGGACAGGCATCGAAGGCACTGATAGACATTGTTCACCAAGCTGGAGGAGAGGTGGTTGGAATTGGAATAGCGATAGAGAAAGGTCAGCAACAGGGAGGAAGAATTCTTCGTGAGGAGGGATATGCGCTTGAGTCTATTGCTATCATAGAGAGCATGGACTACAACTCCCAAACAATCAATTTCAGACAAAATAACACAACGAACCAAAATGGACAATATCTATAACCTCAATGGCAGAGTGCCTATTGGAAAGGCGTTGACGTTTGGCATTCAGCATGTTCTCGCAATGTTCGTGGCGAACATCACTCCAATCATCATCCTTGCAAACACAGTTGGTCTCGATGAAGAAACCTGCGGTTCGCTCATTCAGAACTGTATGATTATTGCTGGCATAGGAACCCTTGTGCAACTATACCCGATTTGGAGAATAGGGTCACGGTTGCCTATTGTAATGGGTATTTCGTTCACATTCCTGCCACTCGCTATCGTTATAGCTTCTACGCAGGGAATGGGAGCACTCGTGGGAGCAATCATTGTTGGAGGTGTTGTAGAGGGATGCCTCGGACTCTTTCCGAACAAATGGACAAAACTCATTCCGCACGTTGTTGCGGCCACCGTGGTAACAGCAATCGGCTTCTCACTGCTTCCTGTTGGAGCAAATAGTTTCGCAGGCGGACAGGGTTCACCTGATTTCGGAAGCTCAAACAACTGGATTGTTGGCTTCGTGACTTTGCTCGCTTGCATAGTGACTATGGTCTTCGCCAAGGGCATTTTTCGCTCGCTTTCGGTGCTCGTGGGATTAATCGTGGGCTATGTGCTCTCGCTCGCATTAGGAATGGTAGACTTCAGCGGAGTTGAAGAGACTCCAGTGGCAGCGTTACCGACGTTCTTGCCTTTCACACCAGAATTTCATGTGGGCTCCATCATTGCCATTATCTGCATCTTCCTCGTTTCTGCTACGGAGACAATTGGTGATACCTCTGCGTTATGCTCTTCTTCACTCGATAGAGGTGTGAAGAAAAAGGAGTTAGGTGCATCGGTGGCTTGCGACGGTTTTGTTAGTGTTGTAGCAGGACTCTTCGGATGCACGCCCATCACTTCTTTCTCGCAGAACGTGGGATTGGCGGCAATGACAAAGGTCGTAAACAGATTTACTATTGCCGTTGGTGTCAGCGTCTTGATAATTGCAGGACTATTCCCATTCGTTGGAAAGATCTTAGCAACCATTCCCCAGGCAGTGCTCGGAGGATGCACCATCATGATGTTTGGAAACATTCTTTTTGCCGGATTCCAGATGATGGCAAAGAGTGGGTTCACTCACAGAAACATGATCATTGTTAGTCTCTCGCTGAGTGTAGGACTTGGATTCACTTCTGTTTCTCAGATGTTCGACATCTTCCCAGAAATCATAAAGATGGTCTTTGCACAGAACTGTGTGGCAGTTGTCTTCCTCCTTGCAGTAATCTTGAATCTCATACTCCCAAAAGACACGGTAGAAACAGTCTCTTCGCAAAGCATACAGGAAAAACAATAACCCTACTACACAAAGAAGGTGGGCAGAATTTTTACATAGTTCTGTCCACCTGCTTTTTTTTATTGCTTTTTTTTACAGTATCAGAATAACGTCCTTTCCGAAAGGGGCGAGTGAAAGACCAGCCATCTTGAAATGTTGTTTTGCAAAAGGTATGCCGAGAATAGTGATGAACAACAGGCTTCCAAAGAATAGATGCACTATGCATGCCCAGAGTCCTCCAAAGATAATCCATAGGATATTTAGTGGAAGGTAGAGACAACCCAACGTGGTTCCCGTGTCCCTCACCTCAGCCCCGAAGGGCCAGAGACATAACAGACCGATTTTAAACGTTTGTATTGCTACAGGAATGCCTACTATCGTCAAAGCCATCGCCAAGCTCCCAGTGAAATATCCTATTGCAGCTTCCAGTCCTCCGAAAAGCCACCATAACAGATTTCCTATTATTTTCATGATTGATAGTATTAAGTAAAAGGTGAAAGTTTAGGAGATGAAATATGATGAGATGAAATGATGAGATGAAATGATGAGATGAAATGATGAGATGAAATATGGTGAGATGAAATGATGAGATAAAATGATGAGATAAAATGATGAGATAAAATGATGAGATGAAATGATGAGATGAAATGATGAGATAAAATACAAAGAGAGTGTGTCAAAAGTAACTGGCACACCCTCTTTCTATTTTGTTGTTTATCCTAAGATGAACATATTCATAAGCCAATAGCAAAGCATACCAGCGAGGTAACCAACAAAGGCAATCCAAGTGATATTCTTCATATACCATCCGAAGGAGATGTGCTCAAGACCCATAACAACCACTCCGGCTGCAGAACCGATAATGAGCATGGAACCACCAACACCAGCACAATATGCTAACAGCTGCCAGAAGACACCATCGACAGCAAGGTTGGCAAGTTCTGGATTTGTGGCGAGCATCTCTGCTGTTGTGACGGTATACATCTTCATAGCTCCAGCAACAAGAGGAACGTTGTCTACGATAGAGGAGAGAATACCAATTGCTCCCGTCACGAGATAGTCGTTGCCAACTGTTTCATCAAGCCATTCACCAACTGCTGTCAGCACCCCAATCTCTGAGAGTGTGGCAACAGCCATGAGAATGCCGAGGAAGAACATGATCGTAGCCATATCAATGCGGGAGAGCATCTGAACAACACGCTTTGTCATTGGGTCGTGTTCTTCCTTGTGGCGATAGATAATCTCTGTTGTACACCAAAGAACACCAAGAACAGCGAGAATGCCCATGAAGGCAGGAAGATGGGTGAGGGTATGGAAGACAGGAACACAGCAGAGACCACCTACGCCAAGCGCAAAGATTAGCTTGCGCTGGAAGATGGTTAGCTCACTGATGTTCGCTTCCTTCTCTGTTATCTTCACCTCTGGAAGCTCACCGTGTAGCTTGAATTGAAGAACAGCCGTAGGAATTACGAAGGCAAGGAACGAAGGAATGATGATCTCTGAGATGACACCGAGTGCAGTGATCATCTTGCCATTCCAAAGCATGATGGTGGTAACATCACCGATTGGGGAGAATGCGCCACCAGCATTTGCTGCTATAATCACGCAGGCGGCATACCAAAGACGGTCTTGACGGTCATGAACAAGCTTACGGAGTATCATGATCATCACGATGGAGGTGGTTAGATTGTCGAGAATGGCAGAGAGAATGGCGGTCATGAACGCTATCTTCCAGAGAAGAGAACGCTTTGTGCGAGACATCAGCGCCCCACGCACCCAATTGAAACCCCCATGCTGGTCGACAATCTCTACAATGGTCATTGCTCCCATGAGGAAGAAAAGAGTTGTGCCCGCCTCTCCGAGATTACGCTCGATGGCATGGTTTAGTTCAAAGCCGGGCAGAGAAAGGGCGTCTGCTCCCATGGCGAGAAGTGTCCAGCATACTACGCACATAACAATTGCTATGGCGGCCTTGTTGATTTTTGTGATTGCCTCCAGGGCTATAAATGCATAGCCGATTATGAAGGCAACTACGATTACTGTGATTGTTGACATAGGTAAAAAAGGTAACAAAGTTTTATTTATAGTATTTTTTTAAATTAATGCACACCAACATGGTTAACAACCATCGAAAAACGGTTTTTTCACACGATTGATGTTTATCAACTGCAAAATTATACAAACATTTTGAATTATGTGCAAGTTTTTTAAAAAAAATCTCGGAAATTTTTTTGTTTTGATAAAAAAATAGTATCTTTGCAAACAATATCAGTATTTTGGTTTATTCAACACCGTTAAATTATTACTATGAACACAACAAAATATTTCTTTGCCGTAGATCTCGGCGCAACAAGTGGGCGCACCATTATTGGAAACATCTCCGAAGGAAAGGTGAACCTTGAAGAAGTAACCAGATTCCCAAATAACCTCATTCAAACAGGACAACAGTTCTACTGGGATATTTACGCCCTTTACAACGAGATTATCAGAGGACTCAAGGAGGTTGCTAACAGAAAACTGGAAATCACCAGCATAGGTATCGACACCTGGGGAGTGGACTTTGTATTCGTTGGGAAAGACGGGCAGATAATCAGAAATCCGAGGGCTTACCGTGACCCACACACCTTCTCTGCCATGGACGACTACCTGAGAAACGTAAGAAGCAAGAAGCAACTCTACGACATCACCGGCATTCAACTCATGAATTTCAACTCCATCTTCCAGCTCTTTGCAATGAAAAGATCTCAAGATAGCGCAATGGAGCAGGCGCAGAAGGTGCTCTTCGTGCCAGATGCTCTTTCATGGATGCTTACAGGGAACGACGTGTGCGAATATACCATCGCATCGACTTCAGAACTGCTCGACCCAAGAACCGGACAGCTCGACGAGGAGTTGCTCGCCACCGTAGGACTCTCACGCCACCACTTCGGAAAGATGGTGAAACCAGGAACAATGATTGGAACGCTCACTGAGGAGGTGCAGGAGATGACAGGACTCGGAGCAATTCCAGTGTATGCCGTTGCTGGGCACGATACAGGCTCTGCCGTAGCTGCTGTGCCTGCTGCTGACGAGGAGTTTGCCTATCTCTCTTCTGGAACATGGAGCCTCATGGGTATAGAAACAAAGAAGGCGGTCATAAACGACCGTTCATACGAATTGAACTTCACCAACGAGGGCGGCATTGAGGGCACAACACGCTTCTTGAAGAATATCTGCGGAATGTGGTTGCTCGAAAGATGCAGAAAGGAATGGGGAGACTCTGTTCCACAAGATTACGCTACACTCTTTGGAAATGCCATGAAGGTAGAGGCTTTCCAGTCTATCATAAACCCTGACGACCAGATGTTCGCAAATCCAGCTAATATGCAAGAGGCTATCTGCGAATACTGCCGCATTACTGGACAGCATGTTCCAGAGGGATATGCCGAGATTATTCGTTGTATCTTCGATTCTCTTGCACTTCGTTATCGTCAGGTGTTCCTTTGGCTGAAGGAATTTGCTGACTTCGACATCAAGACGTTGCATATCATTGGTGGTGGCTCAAAGAACGACTACCTCAACCAATTCACTGCAAACGCAACAGGTGTAAGGGTGCTCGCTGGGCCACAAGAGGGTACTGCTCTCGGAAACATCATGGTGCAGGCAAAGGCGGTTGGTCTCGTAAGCGACATCTGGGAGATGAGAAAAATTATTGCTGACTCTCTCGCTCTTAAGGAATACACTTCTCAGGAACCACAACTCTGGGAGGAGAACTACCAGCGTTTCCTCGACATCGTTGCGAAGAAAGGCTAACAACCTCGACATCGTTGTGAAGAAAGGCAAATGCATTTCTATCAATCTAATGTCTGTTCACATAGCAACCGTTCATATTTGCATGGCATGCGTTTTCTATATAGCAATACAATAAAAGCAACAGATAACAAATCCACCGATAATAAAAGCAATAACCCCAAAAATAACAGAATTATTTTTTTAAATCTAAATACTAAATAACAATGAAAGCAGAACTTATTTCTAAGGCGTATCAGGTAGCGAAAGAACGCTATGCTGAGATTGGTGTTGATACTGAAAAGGTGCTCCAGCAGCTACAAGACTTCCATCTCTCTCTTCACTGCTGGCAGGCAGACGATGTAAAGGGATTTGAGGTGCAGGCAGGTGCAATGTCGGGAGGTATTCAGTCTACTGGTGACTTCCCTGGAGCAGCTCGTAACATCGATGAGCTTCGTCAGGATATTCTCAAGGCAAAGAGCCTCATTCCAGGAAACCATCGTTTGAACCTTCATGAGATATACGGTGACTTCAAGGGAAAGGTTGTTGACCGTGACGAGGTAACAGTGGAGTATTTCCAGTCATGGATTGATTGGGCAAAGGAGAACAACACCCTCCTCGATTTCAACTCTTCTTCTTTCTCTCACCCAAAATCAGGCTCGCTTTCTCTCTCTAATCCAGATGAGGGTATAAGAAAGTTCTGGGTAGAGCACACAAAGCGATGCAGAGATATCGCAAACGCTATGGGTGAGGCACAGAACGACCCATGTATCATGAACCTTTGGGTACACGACGGATGCAAGGACGTTTCTGTAAACCACGCTCTCTACCGCAACACTCTGAAGAAGTCTCTCGACGAAATCTTCGAGAAGGAGCAGCCAATGATGAAAGACTGCATCGAGGGAAAAGTGTTCGGAATCGGACTCGAAAGCTTCACCGTAGGCTCACACGATTTCTACACAGCTTATGCTGCTCAGCATAACAAGCTCCTCACAATCGATACTGGCCACTATCATCCAACAGAGTCACCAGCCGACAAGGTTTCTGCCGTGCTCCCATTCCTGCCAGAACTCATGCTCCACGTTTCACGCCCAGTGCGTTGGGACTCAGACCATGTAACCATCATGGACGACCAGACACAGGAGCTCTTCTTCGAAATCGTACGCGCTGGCGCTCTCGACCGTGTTCACTACGGTCTTGACTTCTTCGACGGTTCTATCAACCGCATTGGAGCATACGTGATTGGTTCACGCTCTGCACAGAAGTGCATGCTTCGTGCTCTCCTCGAGCCACGTGAGATGATTTCTAAGCTTGAGCTTGCTGGTGAGGGCTACAAGGTGCTCGCCATCATCGAAGAGCAGAAGGCAATGCCTTGGCAGGCTGTCTACGACGAGTTCTGTGTTCGCAACAACGTTCCTGTTGGTCAAGAGTTCATTGCTGACATTGACCAGTATGTTGCAGACGTAACTTCAAAGAGATAAACAATCTTTCTTTCTGGAAGAAACATAGGCTTGCGATACTTTAACAACGGTATTACCCCAGTTCCTATCAAAGGACTGGGGAATACTCTCTATATATGTATTAATGTATTGAAGAGAACTCAATAATATAATAACGTATATTAGCAACCCCACAATTCTGTTAAAACATATTGCAGCAAAAGAAATGAAGTTTCCAGAATAGAAGACGAAAAACGTGAAACAGAAAACGTGCTTCGTATGGAAGTAATAATAGGATTGATAATAATTGCCATCGGGGCATTCTGCCAGTCGAGCTGCTATGTGCCTATAAACAAGATCAAGGAATGGTCGTGGGAGTCATACTGGATTGTGCAGGGCGTGTTCGCATGGCTCGTGTTTCCATTGCTCGGTGCATTGCTTGCAGTGCCAGAGGGAAATAGTCTCGGACAGCTCTTCGCTGAGGCAGATAGCATGAGCATTTGGATGACGATGTTCTTCGGAGTGCTCTGGGGAATAGGCGGACTGACCTTCGGACTTTCAATGAGATACCTCGGCGTGGCACTCGGACAGTCTATCGCTCTCGGCACTTGTGCCGGACTTGGAACCATCATGGGACCAGTGCTTCTGAACATCTTCTTCCCAGAACAGGGAGCACTTGAGAAACTGACGGCTTCGGTAATAATTGGCGTTGTGGTTACGCTCATTGGTATTGCCATCATTGGTGTGGCAGGCTCCATGAAGTCTGCTTCTCTCTCTGAGGAACAGCAGAAAGAGGCTGTTAAGGATTTCAATTTCCCTAAGGGGCTCGCCATTGCTTTGCTGGCTGGTTTCATGAGCGGATGCTTCAATGTTGGACTTGCTTTTGGTGCTGACATAAACTTTGCAGATACAGACCCTATGTATAAGGCGTTGCCAGCAACAATGCTCGTTACCCTTGGCGGCTTCGTGACAAATGCGATATATTGTTTCTATCAGAATCACAAGAACCGTTCTTGGGGTGATTATGCAAAAGGCAGTGTCTGGGGAAACAACATGATCTTCTGTGCACTCGCAGGCGGATTGTGGTACTCACAGTTCTTTGGGCTCTCTCTCGGACAGGGATTCCTTCAGGATTCTCCAGCTATGCTCACCTTCTCCTTCTGCATTCTCATGGCACTGAACGTGACGTTCTCAAATGTTTGGGGAATCATCTTAAAGGAATGGAAGGGTTGCTCTTCAAAGACCATCACTGTTCTTCTTATCGGACTTGCCGTTCTTATCGTGTCAAGTTTTATTCCACAGCTGATGGGGTAAAGAGCTCACCGAAACAACAAAGAAAAAACGTATTATAGAAAAAAAACTAAAGGCAGGAAACTCTTTTCTCTGCTAAAACAAAAAAAGAACAGAAAATGAAAAGTGTACTTGAAGGTCGCCCAGGACTTGAGGCGGTCATTAACCAGATTGCAGAGGTCACTGGCTACCTCTGGCAGAAAGGTTGGGCAGAGCGTAACGGTGGAAACATCACCGTAAACATCACAGAATTCGTTGATGAGGAGATTGCCGCTCTTCCTGCAATCGCTCCAGTAAAGCCGATTGGAAAGGTGCTGCCAAACCTTAAAGGAAAATATTTCTATGCAAAGGGAACCGGAAAGCGCATGCGCGACCTTGCTCGCTGGCCAATGCAGAACGGTTCTATCATCCGTATCTGCGATGATTGTGCTTCTTACGAGATCATCGCCGACGAACCAGTGGTGCCAACCAGTGAGCTGCCTTCTCACCTCGCTCTTCAAGACTACCTGCTCTCTACAGGCTCTTCTTACAAGGCTACTCTTCACACACACCCTATTGAGCTTGTGGCAATGTCTCACATCAGACGTTTCCTAAAGGGCGACGAGATGACCAAGGTGCTCTGGTCAATGATTCCAGAGACTCTCGCTTTTGCTCCTCTCGGAATAGGTATTGTTCCTTACGCAATGCCTGGTTCTATCGAGCTTGCAGATGCTACTCTTGAGCAGATAAAGCTCCACGATGTTGTTCTCTGGGAGAAGCATGGCACAGTGGCGGTAGGTACCGATATCATGGACGCATTCGATCAGACAGACGTGCTCTGTAAGGCAGCAAACATCTATATGTGCGCACGCAATATGGGTTCTGAGCCAGACGGAATGACAGACGAGGAGATGGTTGCTATCCAAGAGACATTCAATCTTCCAAAGACTCGTCCTTGCTAACATCACGACAGTAAGAGAAAAAACCACACAAGAAATGGGGTGCATCAAAATGTCTATAACGACGATTGGTGCGCCCCATTCTTCTTCTTTACCAATTGGCAACTGTTGCGTTGAAGATTTGGTCACAGAGGTCTTTCACCATCTCTGTAACGAGCTGCTCCTGAACGCTGGCAAGAGATTGTGTTGTTTCATAAGAAGAGGTTGCAGTGAATGTTTTCTCAAAGTCTTCCTGATGGTTCGTGTTGTTCGTGAAACGTACGGTAACGGTAATGGCAAGCTCCGTCTGTGCCGAATAGCCTTCTGCAGAAACAGACTTGTTCTTCTGTGTGTAGTTGGTTATCTCTCCCTCAATCTTCAAATCACCATTCCGTCTCACCTGCGAAAGCTTCGTATGGTCGGCAAACTGTTCCTTCAAACGGTTGTTGAACATAGGTCCCATAGGTCCCCAGACGTACGATGAACGAATAGGGAAGTCGGCTATCTGAATGGTCTTGACTTTCGTGTAGTCAATACTCGACATGTTGAACTTATAACTTACCGAGCAACTCACGAATGTAAGGGCAAGAAAGCCAACAAGGATAAATAGTATTTTTTTTCTCATTTCTTCTATTTAGAATTTTCTTTTCTGGCAGCATTCAACTGCTCCAAACGACGATAGAGCGTGCGTTCTGGAATGCCAAGCTCCAGAGCGGTCTTGCGGCGGTTTCCGTTGTTGCGAGCAAGAGCTTCTTGAATATACTGAATCTCCATCTTACGCATTTTCGACCTGCTAAAGGTTAGATCATCAGCAGCTGTGGCAGTCTCCATACCACTCTTCGATTCCTTCTTCTCTGAAGAGTTGCCAGGAACAATGTCTTCACGAATCTCCTCTGCCTCTATCTCTTCAATGTTGCTGAGGTCGACAGTTGTTTGCAGAGTGGAGACCGTTGGTGACGAAGGCACTGTGGCGGGAGAGACCGTTGTCGATGGTGTTCCCGTAGCTGTTGTGTCCACAAACTCTTGCATATTGTTTGGAAGTTCACGTATTGGAGCTGGCAATGCTCTGACTCCCTTCGATCTACTCACATTTCCTCCCAACGCAATTATCTCCCTTTTCAGTTCTGCCACCTCATTGTCGAGACTGCTTACCTTCGAACGGAGTTCAAAGAGAATATTGAAGAGAATCTGTCGCTCGCTATCATACGAATATGAATCAGAAGAACTCTTTCCGTTTGAGACAAGCGCCATAGACTCCTCATCGTCAGGAATAAACTTCAGAAGCATTTCCTCCGTGATAACCTTTTCTGTGGAGAGCACAGAAAGCTGCTCTGTGATATTCTTCAGCTGACGGATATTTCCAGGCCATTTGTATTTCAAGAGAAGTCGGCACGCCCCTTCTGTCAACTCTAATCGCGGAAGACGGTATTTCTCCATCATTTGATAGGCGAAAAGTCGGAAAAGGAGCAGAATGTCTTTACCACGCTCTCGCAAAGGAGGGAGAGAAACGGGAATGGTGTTCAGACGGTAGAAGAGGTCTTCTCGGAAGCGCCCCTCACTGATTGCCTTCTTCATGTTCACGTTCGTGGCAGCCACAATGCGTACATTCGTTTTGCGAATAGCCTGACCTCCAACACGTATATACTCCCCTGTTTCGAGAACACGAAGCAATCGAGCTTGCGTTGCCAAAGGCAGTTCTCCAACCTCATCGAGAAAGAGAGTCCCTTTGTCTGCAATGCCGAAATAGCCTTCACTCTCCCCAACAGCTCCGGTGAACGAGCCTTTCTCATGTCCAAAGAGTTCAGAGTCTATTGTGCCTTCAGGAATAGAGCCACAGTTTATCGCGAAATAGTTCTCCCGCCTCCGAGGTGAATTGTCGTGAATGATTCGTGGAAGAATTTCCTTTCCCACACCGCTCTCACCGACAATAAGCACAGAAAGGTCTGTTGATGCAACCTGCAGACAAACATCAAGGGCATGGTTTAGCGCATCGCAGTTTCCCACGACATTGTACCTACGTTTTATTTCCTGTAATCTTTCTTGCTGCATAGCGGTTTTTTGTGTGATAAAGAAAATCTTTTTTTTTAGAGAGGTTATAATTTTTCCATCAACTCCTTCATACCCTCGCTGGCACCTTTAGCAATAATCTCCACGTTATGGCTACTGTGACCTAATGCTGGCTTCGGATCAATGAGAAAGACCTTTGCCGAAGGAGATACATACTGCAAGAGCGAGGCTGCTGGATATACGTTCAGTGATGTTCCGATGATGATGAAGATTTCCGCCTTCTGGGCTTCCATGATTCCATCGTAGATATTTGGAACGTTTTCTTGAAAGAAGACAATATACGGTCGAAGGAGTGAGCCGTCTTCCGCCTTTGTCGCTTTTGGCACCTCAAGTCCTGTTTCCCCCCATCCTTCTTGCGGCAGGTCTATCCAGAATCGTGGATTGTCGACATCCCGACTTGAGCACATCTTCATGAGTTCTCCATGTAGGTGAATAACCTTTTTTGAACCCGCCTGCTCATGAAGATTGTCCACATTCTGTGTCACAACCGTGACGTCGTGAGTCTTCTCCAGTTCTGCAATAAGTCGATGCCCCTCACAAGGCTTCACATCCTTATACTTCACCCTGAGCATGTTGTAGAAAGCATTCACTTTTTCTGGATCACGTTCCCAGCCATCATGACTTGCAACCTCCATAACAGGATAGTTCTCCCATAAACCTCCTGCATCTCGAAATGTGGTGAGACCACTTTCTACCGACATTCCTGCTCCAGTAAGAAATACAATCTTCATGTTTTATCGTCTTTTTTTTGTAAGTAGGTGTGCAAAATTATTTTTATAATGATTGTATTGATTAGTGATGCATAACCAGTATGTGACATAAAGGAGTGTAGTGGCTCCTACTCGACTGTTGTCACTTGCTGATAATGCGCAGTAGGCGGTGCAAGGATTATATAAATAATTTTGCACACCTACTTATAAGTTGAATTTTATTGTTCCGACTCAGAAGGAGTCTTTGGTCGAGGAATGGAGAACCGAACCTTCTCACTGTCGTCCCTGCGCTCATGGTAGAGCTTCTGCAGAGGGTCGTGGTGAGCCTGGTCGTAATCCTCTCGATTCCTGCATACCTCCATAGCCGTATAGACAGCATTTCTCAGTGCTTGGGCAGGTTTTTCTAAGTCGCCCTCGTCAAAATCGTATGTCACAGAGTATCCAGTCTGTACAACGACAATAGGAAGGGCTGTCTGCAATTTTGCGTAAGTCTCTTCTGCGACCTCAGTAAGAACCTTTTGCGCCTGCTCCTTTGTAATGGCAAGGGTAAGATCGAAATGGATATGGTTGCCCTCCGAAAGAAACTGCTCTGTAGCGTAAGGTCCATAGACATACACTCCGTTACTGTTCAACTCTGCCACAACAGGAGCCAAGAGCTCCTTGTCTGTCTGCTCATTGCCAGAAGAGAGTAGGGCGATACGCGGAAGCGAGCAATAGAAGTCACGCTTCACGCAGTTCCATGCCTTTCTCGCCCTCTCTGCAAGGAATTCTCCCGTCAGTTCCTCTGTTTCTTCCTCCATCACAGCTGCCACCCTTATGTGCTCATCAACAAAAACCGTCATGGAACCGTTGAACTTCAGTTCTGTGGCAGAGCCTGGTGCCACCACCACTGCAGAGATATTCCCGAACTTCAGGTCAGAGCTGACGTTTCGCTCGTTTTGGTTCTCCTTACTATATATAATAGGTGTAAAGATATCGGTATGCTCTGGGTGGTTCAGAGCGTGCTCGATTATTTTTCCAGCGATTCCCGCTGACTGTAGAATTCCTATTTGCATTGTTGTTCTTTGTATTTCGTGTTAAGCAATCCGCATGCGGCATAGATATCCTGACCTCGAGAGGCACGTATTGTCGTGGTGATGCCGTTGCGGTTTAGATAGTCGCAGATATGTTCCATCTGCTCTTCTGAGGCTCCATGTAGCGGAACGTCAGGAATCTGATGGAAACGAATGAGGTTCACCCGGCAGTCGAGAGTGCGAAGGAGTCGCACAAGCTCTTTCAGGTGTGAAGGTGTGTCGTTCACCCCACCAAAAACCGTATATTCGAACGTCAAGCGTCGTTGGTGTGAACTGCCGTCCTCTTTCTCTGCTTCCCGTTTCTTTCTTCGGTTAGGGAAATAACGTTCCATGAGCGAGACAATCTCCCTGATTCCCATTCCCTTCTCTGCGGGCATCAACTGTTCGCGCTGCTCAGGAATGGGCGTGTGTAGTGAGATTGCCACATGGCAGTCGCTCTCTTCAAGGAATCTCTCCAACTTCCCTTTTATTCCCACAGAGCTCACCGTGATTCGTTTCGGGCTCCAAGCATAGGCATACGGTGCGGTGAGAATCTCTGTTGCTCGAAGCACATTGTCAAGATTGTCCATGGGCTCTCCTTGTCCCATGAACACGATATTCGTGAGGCGATTGCGCTCCGGAAGAGAATAGATCTGGTTGAGAATATCCCTCACTGTCAACTGCCCTTCAAAGCCTTGCTTTCCCGTCTGGCAGAAGAGGCAGTTCATTTTGCATCCCACCTGGCATGAGACACAGAGTGTTGCTCTGTCGCCTTCTGGAATGAAGACCGTCTCCACCGTCTTCCCGTTCTCTGTTGGGAATAAATATTTTATTGTTCCATCGACAGACTTCTGACAGTCAGCGAAGGGTGAAGCACCAATGCAGTATTCCTCCTTCAAGCGTTCCCGGTTTACCTTAGAGAGGTTCGTCATCTCATCGATTTCCGTCACATGCTGAACATATATCCAGCGGGCAATCTGTCCGCCAGTGAATGCAGGCATTCCCAAGTCTTTGGCAATTGCTTTCAGTTCCGCTTCCGTATGTCCGAGTAATATCTTTTTTGTCATAAAAAGGTGTTAAAAGCTCACTTTGCTGATTTATCTCCTCACGAGGCAAGCGTCCAAAAGTCGAGTGATCTCCTTGCGATCCATCTTCTGACCAATGAAGACAAGCTTCTGCATGCGGTCTCCGTAGTTATCGTCCCAGTCACGAAGCACCCCAGGATTGCTATCAAGGAATGTCTCGAGCTCCTCCTTTGGCATGGTGGCATACCACTGTCCGGCATTTCGCATGTTTACCTGCTTTCCTGCTTGTTCAAAGACATAGCAGATGTCTTCCTCGCCTTCAAAATAGCATATTCCCTTTGCACGGATTATTGACTTTGGCCATAAGCAAGCCACGAAATGGTCGAACTCTGTCAAAGAGAATGGTTCGCGAGCATAATAGACAAACGTTCCGATGCCATATTCCTCTGCCTCGCCCGTTTCTTCATTGTGATGGCAGTGACCGCATGTGCAGCCTTTTGGATGATCATGATGGTGATGATGCTCATGCTCGTGCTCATGCTCGTGATGATGCTCGTGCTCGTGTTCGTGCTCATGCTCGTGTTCGTGATGATGTTCATGCTCATGATGATGCTCATGTTCATGATGATGTTCATGTTCATGATGATGTTCATGATGATGTTCATGATGATGTTCATGTTCCTCCTCTTCATCTTCCTCTTCCATCTCGTCGAGATGTTTCTCCACCTCCTGTACCCAACGTGCAGAGCCAGCAACGGTATTGAAGTCAAACTCGTAGGTGTTGAGAAGTGTGTCAAGGTCAACATCACAGAAGTCGCATTCAATGATTTTTGCCTTCGGTTGTAGGGCACGTAGAATTTCTTTCAAGCGAGTCAGTTCACCTTTCGTAACCTCTGAAGCCTTGTTAAGAAGAATGGTGTTGCAGAACTCTATTTGCTGAATCACCAAATTCTCTATATCCTCCTCTGCAATGTTCTCCTTCAAAAGGTCAAGTCCACCTTCAAACTCATCGCGAAGACGCAAAGCATCTACAACACTAACGATATTGTCAAGACGAACATCCCCATACTGACTATACTCTTCCCCCATAAACGGTATAGAGCAAAGCGTCTGAGCAATAGGCATTGGCTCGCAGATTCCAGAGGCTTCGATAACGATATAGTCGAAACGGTTCATTTTCAATAGGTCCACAATCTGTGAAACAAGGTCCATCTTCAGCGTGCAGCAGATGCAACCGTTCTGCAAAGGAACGAGGGAGTCGTCCTGCTGTCCAACTATGCCACCCCTCTGTATGAGGTCGGCATCTATGTTCACCTCGCCAATATCATTCACGATAACAGCAAAGCGAATACCTTTCTCATTGGCTAAGATTCTATTCAGTAATGTTGTCTTTCCGCTGCCGAGATAGCCAGTCAGCAGCAATATAGGAGTAATATTCTTTTCCATCGTTTTCTTGATTTTTATTCCTGTAGGGATGTTCGGGTTTATACAGAATTCTTCGGACGGAAACGGTGCCCGTCTCCGATGCACGAATGCAAATTCGTCTGCAGGACTCGCATGAAGGTAATAGGGCTTGTCGTTTATGAACAGAGCGAAGCGTTGTTGGGAAACGGTGCCCGTCTCGATTACTTCCCTTCGCTCCTCACCTTCCGGCTACGCCGACAAGGTTGCTTCGGTCAGTGAGTCCTTCGGACAAGTTTACCGAATGCAAAGTTACACATAATTTTTAAAAGAACGGCATTTCTACGTCTGAAAATGTTCATGAAAGTTCCGTTTTTTATTTTTATTATACTCATTTCTTGTATATTTGCGTAATTATAGTTAACTTTGCGAAGAAATTCTCACATCAGAAGAAAAAAAACAATTAAATTTATATCTAATGAAAATCTTACCCACTATTGCTATTTTGCTATTGTCAGGAAGCATGACAGCAGCAAACATCTACACAAGAACACCCAAAGGTGTCACCGTTGCAGTAAAGAAACACCATGCCGGACAAACGGCACTCGTGCGCCTGCAAGTCCTTGGCGAGAAAATCATCCGTGTCTCAGCAACGGCAGAGAATTCTTTCGCCGATCCTAAGAGTCTCATCATTGTTCCACAGAGAGAACGCGTTGCCTATTCTGTAAGCGAAAAGGCAGACACGGTGATTGTCCAGACAAAATCCTTGACAGCAAAGGTGAATGGAATAACTGGCGAGGTGTGGTTCACCGACAGCAAAGGGAACATCCTCCTCGAAGAGCAAAAGGGTGGGGGAAAGATTTTTAAGCCATATTCCGTAACACAGATACATGCCGATGGCAGACCAGAGAAATACGATGGCTGGACAATCCAGCAAATCTTCGAATCCCCTGCCGATGAGGCCTTCTATGGTCTTGGACAGCATCAGGCAGACGAATGGAACTACAAAGGGAGGAACGAGGAACTTTTCCAGTATAACACCAAGGTGAGCATACCTTTCGTGGTTTCAAACAAGAACTACGGCATTCTCCTCGACAGCTATTCCCTCTGCCGCTTTGGCAATCCTAACGACTATTCTCAGCTCAACAGCATCTTTAAGCTCTACGACAAGAATGGGGTTGAAGGAGCACTAACAGGCACTTATACACACGAAAAGCAAAACACTTTAGTGCGCCGTGAAGACTCTCTCTATTTCGAAAACCTAAAGTCGGCAAAGAACCTGCCGAACTTCAAGCTCGATGGGGCGAAGGTGTTCTACGAGGGGGAGATAGAACCGTTGGAGTCAGGAGAATACCGCTTCTGCCACTATTATTCTGGTTATCAGAGAATCTATATCGACGGAAAGAGCGTGTATACCGACGATGTGGCTGGAAAGGGAACGGAGCAAGTGATTTGGAGAACGGCATGGAATCCAAATGCAAGGAAATTCGCTCTGAAACTTGAAAAGGGAAAACGCTATTCCTTCCGTCTGGAATGGACTCCAGATGGTGGGGAGGCTTACTGTGGACTTCGTGCCTACGCTCCCGTTGATGAAACTGTTCAGCAGAAACAGTCGTGGTGGAGCGAGATGACAAAGCAGCTCGACTATTATTTCATGGCGGGAGAGAATGCTGATGAGGTCATCAGTGGTTATCGCACCTTGACGGGAAAAGCGCAGATCATGCCCGACTGGCTTCTCGGATTCTGGCAGAGTAGGGAACGCTACAAGACTCAAGATGAGATTCTTGGTGCTCTCAAGGGCTTCCGTGACAGGAAGTTACCAATCGACAATATCGTGATGGACTGGAACTATTGGACTCCAGACTCCTGGGGCGCATTCACCTTCGACCCTACACGATTCTCTTCTCCAAAGAAAATGATTGACGATATCCACGCCATGAACGCAAAGATAATGATTTCATGCTGGCCGAAATATTATCTCACCGTAGACAACTTCAAGGAACTGAACGAAAAAGGAATGATCTATCAGCAGTCGGTGAAAGACTCTCTCTACGACTGGCTGGGGTATAAGTACGCTTTCTATGACGCTTACGATGAAACGGCAAGGAAAATCTTCTGGCGACAGCTCTACGAAAACCTTGGAACAATAGGCATGGACGCATGGTGGATGGACGCCTCTGAACCAAACGTGCGCGACTGCACAGACATGAACTACCGGAAACTTCTCTGCGGACCAACAAAATACGGCTCCTCAGACGAGTTCTTCAATGCCTATTCCATCGTGAACGCAGAGGCTATCTACGACGGACAGCGAGGCTATGAAACTGCTGTGGAGAAAAAGGGCATCAACCCTACAGATAGCAAAGCTCTTTACGACAATGCCACATGGAATCAAGATGGTCATAGCAACACCTTCTCTCCAGAGAACTCACGCGTCTTCCTCCTCACAAGAAATGGGTTCGCTGGAGAACAGAGGTTCTCTACCGCAACATGGTCGGGAGATATCGGCACAAGATGGGAAGATCTGAAAACGCAGATAACAGCAGGTTTGAACTTCTCAATCTCTGGAGTGCCATACTGGTCGCAGGATATCGGCGGATTCTCTGTTGAGAAACGTTTCCAAGCAGCACAAATGGAATTTGACGCTTCTGGACAGGAGAACGAAGACCTGAAGGAATGGAGAGAGCTGAACGTGCGCTGGCATCAGGTGGGCATGTGGGCACCAATATATCGCACACACGGACAGTTCCCATTCCGTGAGCCATGGCATATAGCTCCAGAAAACCATCCTGCCTATAACGTCATAAAGAACTGTCTGAACCTCAGATACCGCCTCATGCCTTACATCTACTCTCTCGCTGCCGATGTTCATTTCAACGACTATACCATCATGCGACCTCTCATCATGGACTTCGCCCACGACAAAGAAGTTACCAACATCGCTTATCAGTTCATGTTCGGACCTGCATTCCTGATCAACCCAGTCTATTCCTACAAAGCGCGTGAACGTGAGGTCTACTTCCCAAAGAACAATATCTGGTATGATATGCACACTGGCGTGATCGCATCAAACGGAGGAGAGAAGAAGCTCATCGCAGCTCCTTACGAGAGCATCCCGCTCTTTGTAAGGGCTGGCTCCATAATTCCTCTCGGACCACAGATTGAGTACACGCAGCAGAAACCAGCAGAGAACATTCGCCTCTTTGTCTATGCAGGAAAAGATGGTGAGTTCACTCTCTACGAAGACGAGGGCACAAACTACGGTTACGAGGCAGGGCGTTTCTCACGCATCCGCTTCACCTACAACGACTCCTCTCGCTCTCTAACCATTTCAGACCGTGAGGGCTCGTTCCCTGGTATGCTCAACAAGCGCACCTTCACCCTTGTTCTCGTGTCTCCTGAGAATGCAAAGGCTCTTGATGCTGACGCAGAGGGAAAGATGGTGAAATACAACGGAAAGAAGACAACTGTGAAACTCTAAGTAGGTGTGCAAAATTATTTTTATAATGATTGTATTGATTGGTGATGTAGA
>CALZTP010000046.1 GCA_945829115.1 uncultured bacterium
ACAAAGCGAAGTTCTATCGAAGACAAAGCGAAGTTCTATCGAAGACAAAGCGAAGATCTATCGAAGATCTATCGAAGACCTATCGAACATCTATCGAACATCTATCGAAGAGTGAACAAATATATTGGAACTACTAAACGATGATTTAGTTTTTTTATCTATATACTTGTCTTGAATCACAATTAATCTTTTTGTTCACACACTTTATGGACTGACTCTTCACAAACTCACTTGCTGAGGTGAAGCCTTTCAGCCCTAAAGTAATCATCTTGAAGAAAAGAGATTTTAGCGAATAGCAATAAAAAAAATCCGAAGGGAGTTGATGCCCCTTCAGATTTTTTTCTATATTTATTGCACTATTGAGTATCATGTGTTAGGTCATGATTATTATTCCCACTCGATTGTTGCAGGTGGTTTTGAAGAGATGTCGTAGCAAACGCGGTTGACACCCTTCACCTTGTTGATGATCTCGTTGCTGACCTTCGCCATGAATTCGTATGGAAGATGAGCCCAGTCGGCAGTCATGGCATCAGTGGAGGTAACGGCACGGAGAGCGACAGGATGCTCATAAGTGCGCTCATCGCCCATGACACCAACACTGCGTACGGTAGAGAGAAGGATTGTTCCTGCCTGCCAAATCTGGTCGTAGAGAGAAACTTCTATCTCACCGTCTTTCATATCTGCTGGTACACCAGCTGCAAGCACCTTGCGAGCCTCCTCGCCAGAGAGCTTTGTCTTGAACTCGCGGAGTCCGCGGATATAGATATCGTCAGCGTCCTGGAGAATGCGAACCTTCTCTGGAGTGATGTCGCCAAGGATGCGTACGGCGAGACCCGGTCCAGGGAAAGGATGACGTGTGATGAGATGCTCTGGCATACCCATAGAACGTCCCACACGACGCACCTCATCTTTGAAGAGCCACTGTAGAGGTTCGCAGAGTGAGAGGTTCATCTCCTTCGGTAGTCCACCTACGTTATGGTGTGATTTAATTACCTTTCCCGTGATGTTCAGAGACTCTATGCGGTCAGGGTAGATAGTGCCTTGTGCAAGCCATTTCGCATCTTTAATCTTCTTTGCCTCAGCATTGAAAACCTCCACGAAGTCACGACCAATGATCTTTCTCTTCTGCTCTGGGTCAGAAACGCCTGCAAGGTCGCTGAAAAACTTCTCAGAAGCATCTACACCGATTACGTTCAGTCCAAGGCACTCATAGTCGTGCATGACGTCTGTAAACTCATTCTTGCGAAGCATACCATGGTCTACGAAGATACAAGTGAGATGATCTCCGATTGCCTTATTCAGAAGAACGGCAGCAACACTGGAATCAACGCCACCAGAGAGTCCGAGAATGACCCTATCTTCACCAATCTGCTCACGAAGTTGCGCAACGGTAGTCTCCACGAAGCTGTCTGCACTCCAATTCTGCTGAGAGCCACAGATATCTACAACGAAGTTGCGAAGTAGTTGAGTGCCCTGTACGGTGTGGAACACCTCTGGATGGAACTGTACTGCCCACACTGGCTTTGTATTGCTTTTGTAAGCAGCGTACTTCACATCAGCAGTAGAAGCGATGCACTCGCAGTCGGTTGGGATTGCTGTGATGGAGTCGCCATGACTCATCCACACTTGAGAGTTTTCTTCAAAGCCATGGAAGAGTTGGTCGTTACGGTTTATCCACTGCAGGTTAGCACGTCCGTACTCACGGGTGTTTGTTTTCTCTACCTTTCCACCGTTTGCGTAGGAGTAATACTGTGCACCGTAGCAAATACCGAGAACAGGCAATCTACCTACAAAGCGTGAGAGGTCGGGCTTAAAGCCCTCTGGATCGTGTACGGAGAACGGCGACCCGCTGAGAATCACTCCGATGACGTCCTTGTCGTCTTCCGGATATTTGTTGTAAGGCATGATTTCACAGAACGTGTCGAGCTCACGAACTCTTCGTCCGATGAGCTGTGTTGTCTGACTGCCAAAATCAAGAATGATAATTTTTTGCATAATAATGGAATTATGTATTTAATTAAGATTTTTTCTTCTTAGACAGAGATGTTATTATTTTTTTTCAATGCGGGTGTGGCAAAGAATTTTGATTTATTCAATGCTCGGGTAGGGCAAAGAACAGAGAAGAAGACTACTCTATCTCGGAGAGGAAAGCCTCTGCCGTAGAGAGTGTATCGAGCTTCCCCACATCGAGTATTTTCGTTTCTGGCATTACCCTTCCTAAGATTCGGTGTTTCTCACAAGAAGCGAGATAGAAATCGATTATGGAGAATGCCTCGGGCCATGACTGAAACTCTGGGAAGAGCACTGGATTCAAGAGATGTATTCCAGAGAAGGCAAAAAGAGAAAGCCCTTTTTCTTCAAACGCCTTTTCTTCCTTTCCTGCAAGTGCGAGAACCTCTGGGAAAGGAGACTTTACCTCCTTGTTGTCTACGTTTGTCCATCCCACGAGCACCATATCTTTGTTGAACACAAGGTATCGCTTTGTCTTTCTCTTAGACACCAAGAGAGTGGCAGCAGCATCTGCTGTTCCTTTGCAAAAAGCATCGATGTTGAGGTTTGACAATATGTCCACGTTGTGAACAAAGAGCGGTTCAGAGTAAGCAACCTTCCCTGCTTTTTCCAAACTCTGCAAAGCTTTTTTCACTGCACCTCCCGTGTTTAGTAGTCGGTTGCGTTCGGAAGAGATGGTGATTTCTGTTTGCCACGCTTTTGAGAGCAGGGATAGGAAGTTCTCCATCTGGTCGGCATGGTGGTGCACATTCACTGTCAAGGTGACGTTCCTTCGCTCGGCATTCGAGAATAGCAGACGTTTCGCAATTCTTTGAATAAGCGGAATGCCCTTGATTGGAACGAGAGCCTTTGGAATATATTCGGTGAGCGGTTTCAGGCGTGTGCCCATTCCCGCTGCAAGAATCAAGATGTTCATGCTTGAAGAATAATTTTTTTCGCTATCTGTTATTGCTGATTATTTCCCCTTTGTGAATGCGTCTTTCGACTCACGCTCCTTTATATAGCCATGACGGTATGCATAGAGCAGCTTGTTAAGGTCGGCAATCTGCTGACGCAGTTCTTTTCCCTTGTCGGTATCAGCCACGAGCATTCTTCTGTTAGCCATTTCAATGATTTGGATAGTGGACTTTATGTCCGTTCCCCTCACAACAGCATCTTCTGTTGAGGTAAATGGCTCATGTTGTACGAGCTGGAAGCCACGACTGTGGTAAACGAGAGTATATCCAGCAATTCCCGTCTCCTTATGGTAAGGAACAGAGAATCCACCGTCAATAACCATTAGCTTTCCGTTTGCCTTGATAGGGTTTTCTCCGCTTGCCACATGAACTGGGACATGACCGTTGATGATGTGCCGGTTTGTTCCTGTAAGTCCAAAGCTATCCATGATACCGTCTATGACATCCTCTCGCTCGCGGAGCTTGAAATAATTGCCTTTCTCCTCCTTGTGGGTAGCCTTGTCGGCAATGAAATAACGTTCGAATGTAGACATCTTAGATTTATCGAAGAGAGGAGAGTCTTTTCCGCACCAGAGGTAAAGGAAATAGTCTCGGGCATATTCACGAACCTTTGGGTCAGAGTCTTGCTGGAAGGCAGAGCGCACGAGCATGCCGATATTGTGAAGGAGGTCTTTTCCTTTGTACCATTTACCTGGAATCATCTCCACATCCTTGAGAGAACCATCTTCGTTCAAAGGAACAGAGGCATGGAAGAGGAGATTTCCGTTGCAGATGGCATACATGCAACCGTGTGAGAGAATCTCTCGGATATGTTTCTGGAGTTTCTCAGAAACGAGGAATGAATGTCTGAGCCGAGACATGAGAAGATCTTCTTCTTCTGTAAGCGTGATGCCTGTTGGGAAGGTGGCATGCTGCATGGTGTACTCCTTTCCGTCAATCAAGCAGATATTTTTCTCTGTATCGACGGTAGAGATGATGTCTCGGTTCTCCATATTCCATGTAGGATACTTATGGAAAAGCATAGCCTCTTCTTTAAATTGAATAACGGAGATTGCCTTGTGCATCATGGCAGTGAGCCTTTTCTGCTTCTCGTCGAGAGGAGTTGCAGAACCATCGAGGAGGATAGGTTCAAAGCCCGTACAAGGGTCGTCCTTATAGTGCTCCATGGCGAATGTTGCAAGTGGCACGAGGTTTATTCCGTATCCTTCCTCAAGTGTGGTGAGGTTTGCGTAGCGGAGACAGATGCGTATGACATGACAGATACATGCTTTATTGCCTGCCGTAGCACCCATCCAAAGGATATCATGATTTCCCCATTGTATATCCCAGGAGTGATAGTTCTTCAGTGTGTCCATAATGATGTGTGCACCAGGACCACGGTCAAAGATGTCTCCAAGAATATGCAGTTGGTCGATGGAGAGTCGTTGTATGACGTTGCAGATGGCAATTATGAAGTTGTCTGCCCGTTGTGTTGCTATGATGGAATCGATGATTCCGTTTACGTAAGCCGTCTTGTTGTTGTCTTCTGTTCGCTCATGGAGAAGTTCCTGAATGATGTAGGAGAACTCTGCAGGCAGTGATTTCTGAACCTTTGAGCGAGTGTATTTTGAACAGACGTCACGGAGAACAGCCACAAGCTGATGGAGTGTGATATGATACCAGTCGTTGAGGTCTTCCTCTTTAGACTTTATGATTTCTAACTTCTGCTCAGGATAATAGATAAGGGTGCAGATTTCTTTTGTGTCAGCCTCTCGGAGAGTGTTTCCGAATATTTCGTTCACCTTTCTCTTTATGTTTCCCGAAGCGTTTTTCAGAACGTGAAGGAACGCCTGATGCTCACCGTGTATGTCGGCAAGGAAGTGCTCTGTGCTCTTTGGCAGATGAAGAATGGCAGAGAGGTTTATGATCTCTGTTGCTGCCGCCGCTACCGTCGGAAAGCTGTTGGAAAGCAGTTGAAGGTAGCGCATGTCTTTCTCAATATCGTTATTGTTCAGCATAGATAGGAATTTTTATGGGGTTGGGGGTATAAGGGATTTATAGATTGTTTTGAAGGTTCTTTTTCATTTCTTCGGTCTCAGGGTCGTTTATGGGGTCAAGCGGCATGAAACCAAGTGGAAGGTCGAGGAGACTGGAGATGACAGAGAATAGTCGACCAGAAAACTCGAGAAGGTGCCAACGTTTTAAGATGGAGAGTAGGAGTCCTTCATCGTAGTACTGCCAGCGTATGACGGAATATACTTCAAGGAGGAGGAGGTAAGGCTTTTGCCATTCCTTGTCGATTTTCCTCTCGCAGAGGATTTTCTTTAGACGGTAGATGTTCTCTGCAAGAGCTTTCTCTACAGGATGTTCCACGTAATCCTTGAAAAGTTTTTCTTTCTTTCTGTCGTTAAACTCTTTGATGTTTTTTTTCACAGAGAAGCGTGGAGGCAGTTGCGTCATGACCTCTGTCAACTCTACTTTCAAGTCCTTTAACCCTTTTAGGAACATCTGCTGAAGACTGTGGTCGATGGTGAAGATTTGAATTGTTCTCCAATCACTTGCAGTAAGTTCTGTTTTGATGTTTTCAGCAAGAGTTCTTCGCTTTGCGAGGGTGTCGTTGTCAGGAGAATCGGTTGCTGGAGTTATTGCCACTTGTATGATTGTCCAGAGCCAGCGCTTCTGTTTGTTGTTTAAGGAATTTATTTTTACTGTGTCTATAACTTTTTGATACAAAGCGTGGAAAGAGTCACACATTAAACTAATGCTCTCTTTGTTTTCTGCCTTAGGAACGAGTACTATGCGCTTCCTCCATCCAAGGGCTTTTAAGTCGTTGAATTCCTTCTCAGAGATAGCATGGAGGGCAGTGGCTTTGCGTATGGTTTTGAACTGAAAGGCGAAAATCTGTGGGAGGCGTTTCTTCCAAAAGTCTTCCCGCATCATTCTTTCGTCCATACCATTGCTGAGTGAGAGGAGCACGGGATAGCCTCGTGATAAAGCCCATCTCTCCACGCAAGCAATGTCGTAATACCAGCAGCCGTGAATATGAACGATGTCTGGGTTTACCGTGGTTAGCTTTTCTACGAACTCCCTCCGGTTCACCTTTCCAGAGAAGAGATGTGTCTCCATTGTCTTTACCTGTGACTCATGAAGCAGCTGGGCAAACGCTGACGCTTGCTCTAACCGTTTTGTGAGGGTTGGTATGTAATGAAGTACGATCATGGGCTTTGACTTTTTTAAAGATAGAAGAGGCTGGGGGTGAGCTGGGGCAGGTTTTTTTGCGGGCATTCGATGCCCGAATTATTAACGGCATAGCAACTTGCGGGGTAGGGGAAGTGGAATTGAAATGACGTTGCAATATGAGGGTTGGGGTGTTGGAGGGTCAAGGTTGGGGTGTTGGAGGGTCAAGGGTTGGGGTGTTGGAGGGTCAAGGGTTGGGGTGTTGGAGGGTTGGGGTGTGATCAGAAAATTCTGACGTGGTTGCTGATGATATCTCGAAGGAGGAAGTTCTCGATGTATTCCGAGTGATGGAAGGCGATTGAGAAGGAATGCTTCTCGGGAGCATGTGTGAAGAGATCATTTTTAGAGAGCGCATTCTCCTCGCACCATTCTTTTAGAACCTTCTGGACTTTCTTCTTGTGACGGAATCTTTTCAGTAAGCCTAATTTTTTTCTGTAATGAGCATCACCGAAAAGGACTGCAGATGGAGTGTAGAGACTGCATGAGTTCTCTGTGGAGAAGAGACAATCGGCAAGGTTCTGTAGCCACTTCTCTGAATCAGGGACTACGAAAGGTGGAACGAGAATGATGTTCTCGTATCGTGATGCCTTCACAGCGAGCATAATCTCTATGTCGTCGTCGCTGACATACTGAGGTTTGTCGGGAAGGAAGGTGGTACGTAGGTTAGGATGGTTTGTCTTGAGTGGTTCAAGAATATCTTTTACCGTTCCAAGCCTTGTTTCCCTGACAACGATAACCTCGTAGTCTGCATCGTATTCTTGGGAGAGTATCTGCGGGAGAGAATCCCGCAGAATACTGTCCTTATCAGTAGTGGTAATAATTATGGAAATATTTCTGTCCATAAAAATTAAGGTGTTATTTATTTCTTTTAATCACGAAAATCCTCAGTAAGGAGACCGACTGGGAGGTTACGACAGTTGTACTGAGAAGCCATTATTTCCCCGTATGCTCCAGCAGATCGAATAGCGATGAGGTCTCCACGTTTTGTCTCCGCCATTTTGTATTCTTTTGCGAAGACATCACTGGACTCACATATTGGTCCTACCA
This sequence comes from uncultured bacterium, assembly GCA_945829115.1. Classification (GTDB taxonomy): domain Bacteria; phylum Bacteroidota; class Bacteroidia; order Bacteroidales; family Bacteroidaceae; genus Prevotella. The sequence goes on from CALZTP010000046.1 coordinate 7,230, forward strand.
CATCGTATACCTTTTTCTCACCCTCAGGGTTGGAGATATTGTTTATCTCGTGGTGGGCATCGTAGAGAGCAGGTCGAATAAGGTCAGACATTCCTGCGTCTATGATGCAGAACTCCTTGTGTGTGCCTTTTTTGATGTATATGGTAGTTGCGATGAGTGAGCCCATTTGTCCTACTACGGCACGTCCCAGTTCGAAGTGCAGCTTCTGACCCTTTCTGAGGTTGAGACATTCCGCATAAGTTGCGAAATAGTCTTTGAAGTTCGGAATGGGGTTTTCGTCAGGGTTGTTATAGTCGATGCCTAATCCACCACCTACGTTTATGTTCTGGAGAGAGATGCCTTGCTCTTCGAGACGGTCTTGAAGCTCGTTTATGCGGTTTGAGAGAGCCTTGAAGTCGTCCATCTCAAGTATCTGACTACCAATATGGAAATGCAGTCCGACACATTCGATGTTTGGCATGTCTCTTGACAGCATAATGACCTTCTCCATATCCTCCATTGGAATGCCGAACTTATTCTCTGCAAGACCAGTAGTGATGTTAGCATGGGTGTGTGCACCTACGTTCGGATTAATTCTGAAAGCCACTCGAGCAACCTTCTTTCTTGACGCTGCCAGTTGCTGGATAACCATCAGTTCCTCTACACTCTCGCAATTGAAGCAGAAGATGCCTTTGTCGATACCCAGTAGAATCTCCTTATCTTTTTTTGCCACACCAGCATAGACAATCTTCTCAGCAGGGAACCCAGCCTCAAGAGCCGCCTGCACCTCATTTCCGCTTACACAGTCTGCTCCGAGTCCGCTTTTTGCTATTATCTGCAGAATGCGTGGATTAGCATTTGCTTTTACTGCATAGTGAACGCAGAACCCTTCGTGTTTCTTTGCTTCTGTGTTGATTGTGTCGAGAGTCTGTGCGAGAAGCTCGGTGTCGTAATAGTAGAATGGAGTCTCACGCTGTGAGAACTGTTTTATTGGAAAGGTTTTCATTTTCTCTGTTTTACTGTTTTTTTGGTTTGTGTTATAGGGCGAGGTTAAGACCTCTTCTTTAGCCCCGAATGATATGCCTTTATTATACGTTGATTTCTGCCACTGACTTTTTCGCGTTCCTTTTGGAATGAAAAAGCCAATGACAGAATCCTTTAAGGTTTATTTTGAGAATAGTGCAGCAGAAAGGTTCTGGAGAGCCCTCTTCTTGTCTTCTTCCTTAATGAGGTAAGAGATGTTGAAGTTAGAACCGCCGTAGGAGATCATGCGGACAGGGATATCTTTCATAGCCTGAGTCACCTTTGACTCGAAACCGAGGTTCTCCCAGTCGAGGTCTCCAACGACACATATGATGCACATGTTACGATCGACAGTGATTGTTCCGTATTTCTTCAGTTTGTCAACGATGGCATCAAGATTTCGAGGATTATCGATAGACATAGACACTCCCACCTCAGAAGTGCAGACCATATCGATGGAGGTATTGAATTCCTCGAATGTGTCGAAGATTTTGCGTAGGAATCCCGAAGCGAGTAGCATTCGTGAAGACTTTATCTTGATAGCAGTGATATTGTCTTTTGCCGCCACCGCCTTAATTGTTCCTCGCTCAATGCTATTGTTTATGATTGTTCCAGGAGCGTCAGGGTCCATGGTGTTCTTCAGTGCGACAGGAATACCCGCATTCTTTGCAGGCTGTACGCATGTTGGGTGAAGAATCTTTGCTCCGAAGTAAGCGAGCTCAGCAGCCTCTTCGAAGTTCAGCTGATGAACAGGCTCTGTGTTGTCAACGATTCGAGGGTCGTTGTTGTGCATACCATCAATATCTGTCCATATCTGAATTTCCTCAGACTTTATTGCTGCACCGATGATAGATGCAGTGTAGTCAGAGCCACCACGCTGGAGGTTGTCTATTTCTCCGTATGCGTTTCTACAGATGAATCCCTGAGTGATATAAATCTGGTGGTCGGTTTCTTTTTCAAGAATCTCGTTGATATTTGCCTTTATGAAGTTCATGTCCGGCTCCTGATTTTTATCGGTTTTCATGAAGTCAAGAGCAGGAATGAGTATTGCCTTAATGCCTATCTGCTTCAGGTAAGCAGTGACCATATTTGTTGATAGCAGCTCTCCCTGCGCCACTACTGCACGCTCTTCGAAACTTGTGAAAGTATCCTTAGAGAAAGAGCGCAGGTACATGAAGCGGTCGTTGAGGAAGTCGGTTATCTCTTTCTTTATCTCAGGGTCGGTGTAGAGTTCCTCGACATGTCCCATGTATTTGCGTTCAAGTTGGTTAATGATATCGTGTGCTCCGTCAGGATTCTTCTTGTAGAAATAGTTGGAGATTTCCACGAGTGAGTTTGTTGTTCCAGACATTGCAGATAGAACAACAAATGTTTGTTTACCAGACTTTGTGATTAGCTGGCATACATTCTTCATTCTTTCAGGAGAACCTACTGAGGTTCCACCAAACTTCATTACTTTCATATCAACTTATTCTTTTATTATTGTGTTAATTATGAGTGTAAATTTTCTTTTACAACGATTATTTTTTTTGATAAAGATGCAAGAGAATGTATCTCGAGAGAGGGGAGAGAAAGAGCTATCTAACCTCAATGAGAGTACCGTTCTCGCATTTATAGACAATTCCCGGAATCTTGTCGAGCATGAGAAGGTTATGTGTTGACATGACGACGGCAGTGCCCGTGCGAGTGATATCTTTCAGCAGCATCACGATATTCTCTGCTGTTTCAGGATCAAGATTCCCAGTGGGCTCATCGGCAATGATAACCTTCGGCTTATTCAGCAAAGCACGAGCGATAGAGATGCGTTGCTGCTCTCCCCCCGAGAGTTCATGCGGCATTTTCTCCTTTGCTTCGAGCATTCCCACATCATTTAGCACCTCGTTTATTCTGGTGTTTATCTCCTCACGCTTTTTCCATCCTGTTGCCTTTAGTACGAAAGAGAGGTTTTTATAGACAGTGCGGTCGTGAAGAAGTTGGAAGTCCTGGAAGATTATTCCCATCTCCCTTCTGAGAGCAGGCACGTGTTTCCTTTTAATTTTCTTTACGTCCCTTCCTAAAACGTCAGCTTTTTCCGCCTCTTCTATGTCGAGTTCGCAATAGAAAGTTTTCAGCAGAGAGCTTTTTCCTGCTCCCACCTTTCCAATAATATATACAAACTCACCTTCATCGAGATGGAAGTCAACATCTTTCAAGATGCAGTCCTCGTCATGGAATACGGTTACTTTACTGTAGTCGATAATCATTTTCTACCGGGGTAAAAATCTAATGTAACGATAAAAATCTATTTCACTGCTTACGCCTATGACAGGCATTTTCATAGTGACCTTTTTCGCATTAATGTTTATGCCAGTTAGGGTCGTGTCTAACCTGCAGCTCTTTTGCAAGGTCTTCGATTCTCAGTCCTTTGCTTGTTAGGAGAACGATGAGATGGTAGAGCATGTCTGACCCCTCATAGACAAGTCGGTCATTTGTGCCGTTCGTAGCCTCTATCACGAGTTCAAGTGCCTCTTCCCCAACTTTTTGCGCCATTCTGTTCAGCCCATCCTTGAAGAGTGAAGTGGTGTATGAACCTTCTGGCATTTCCTCATGGCGTTTCTCAATGAAGTCTTGTAGTTCAGAGAGAAACAAGAGTGGATTTTTCTCGTTGCTCATTTTCTTTGAATATTTTGTTTGTTTATTTTCTGCTTAATGATATTTTTGAATATTATATTGTGATATTTTCCAAAGACAGTTTTCTCTAAATTGCCCATATTCTGTTTTATGTCTATATAAATATAAATATGTATATCTACATAGTTTAATTGAATTTCTTTTACAGATGTAGAGAAAAACTATTCTTTCGTCTTATTTGTTTTCCTCGCCCCAGCAAGTGTCTGTACCCTTATGGCATGTAGGACCGTGAGGATGTACTTTCACGAGGAGCGTGTCGTTGTCGCAATCGACTTTTATATCTACGAGATCTAAGAAGTTTCCAGATGTTTCGCCCTTTGTCCACAGTTCGTTGCGGGAGCGACTCCAGAAGGTCACCTTCTTTGTTTCGAGAGTCTTCTTTAATGACTCTTCGTTCATGTATCCGAGCATGAGTACATTTTTCGTTACTGCATCCTGGATAATGGCAGGCACTAATCCGTTGCCTTTGCTGAAGTCTATGTTCATAGTTTTCTTGTTGTTTGTGTGTTCCCAGAATCGAGAAGTTTTTTATTGCTTTTGTTTATGTTTGTTGATTTTTTTTGAATGCTATATTCTTACGTTTATGCCATTTTGTGAAAGATAAGCCTTCAGTTCTGGAACAGGAATCTCCCCGAAGTGGAACACAGAAGCAGCTAATGCAGCATCAGCCTTTCCCTTTGTGAAGACATCCTTGAAATGCTCCTTTTTTCCCGCTCCTCCAGAAGCGATAATAGGAATGCAGAGAGAATCGGAGAGCAATGCGAGCGCATCGTTTGCATATCCGTTCTTTGTGCCATCGTGGTTCATTGACGTGAAGAGAATTTCGCCAGCTCCACGCTCCTCCACCTCTTTTGCCCATTCGAATAGCTTTTTCTCTGTCTTCACCCTTCCTCCGTTGAGATAGCAATACCATTCCTCCCCATCCCAACGAGCATCTATTGCACATACGCATACCTGCGAACCATATTGTGATGTTATCTCGTTTATGAGTTGCGGATTTCGTATTGCGGCAGAGTTTATGCTTACCTTGTCGGCACCAGCGTTTAGGAGACGTGTCACGTCTTCGAGTTGGTTTATTCCGCCACCCACGGTAAACGGGATGTTTATCTCCTGAGCCACTCTTGTCACCATTTCTGTAAAGGTTTTTCGACCTTCGTGACTCGCCGTGATATCAAGAAACACCAGTTCGTCGGCACCACATTCAGAGTATGCTTTCCCGAGAGCCACCGGGTCGCCGGCAGAGCGGAGATTTACGAAGTTTGTTCCCTTTACCGTTTCACCGTTTTTTACGTCAAGGCAGGGGATTATTCTTTTTGCTACTGGCATGGTTCGTGTTGTTTTGTTTTGGGTGAGTAATAAAAGTTGCTCTTTCTGTGGGAGACTTATTTTTTTGCCCACGCTAAGAGTTTTTCTACATCTATCTTTCCTTCATACATCGCCTTTCCGAACACTACGGCAGGAACGCCGGATTCTTCCAGACGATAGATATCCTCATTTGAGGAAACGCCTCCCGAGGCTATGAGATGCATCTCTGGGAATACGTCCATGACGGTTTTGTAGAGCTCTATGGCTGGTCCGCCAAGCGTACCATCTTTCGAAATCTCCGTGCAGAGAACATTTTTCACTCCCATCTCCACGTATTTTCCGAGGAAAGGAACGAGATCTTCTGTTGAGTCCTCTTTCCATCCATTTATGGAAATCTTACCATTTCTCACGTCAGCTCCAAGTATGATCTTCTCAGCTCCATATTCTTTAATCCATCTTTCACACAGCTCAGGACATGTAACTGCAATAGAGCCCACAGTAACCATGGCAGCCCCAGCAGCAAATGCCTTTTCTATATCTTCATCAGTCTTTATTCCCCCTCCGAAGTCAACAGTGAGAGCAGTGGCAGAAGTGATTCTTCGAAGCACCTCATCGTTCACGATGTGTTTTGACTTAGCCCCATCAAGGTCAACGACATGCAGACGTTTAAAGCCCATTGCTTCAAAGTCTTTTGCTATCAAGGCAGGGTCTTCTCCGTAGACGGTCTTTTGGTTGTAGTCGCCTTTTGTGAGACGAACACACTGACCGCCGATGATGTCTATGGCAGGAATTAGTTCTATCATTTTAAGTCTATGAAGTTCTTAAGAATTCTTGCTCCTATGTCTCCGCTTTTCTCTGGGTGGAATTGCGTTGCATAGAAATTGTCTTTGTGAATGGCAGCAGAGTAGGGGAGAGTGAAGTCTGCCGTAGCAATGGTGTATTCCTCGTGAAGAGGAACGTAATAGCTATGCACGAAGTACACGTAGCTATTCTCCTTTACGAGAGAGTCTCCCGGAGTTAGGAACAGGGGCGATTTCAGATTGAAAATCTTATTCCATCCCATCTGTGGTATCTTGTCTTCGTGACAAGTAGGCGAGAAACGACGCACGTCCATAGGGAATATTCCGATGCAGTCCGTGTCACCCTCTTCTGAATGTCTGCATAGAAGTTGCTGCCCCACACAAATTCCGAGCACTGGTTGCTGAAGGTCTCTGATCACGTTGTCGAGGTTATGCTCCCGAAGGTATTCCATAGCAGTCTTTGCCTCACCCTGCCCTGGGAAGAGCACCTTGTCTGCCTTCATCAGTTCTTCCGGACAGTCGGTAATAGAAGGCTCTATTCCCAACCGTTTCAGAGCGTTGACAACAGAATAGATGTTTCCTGCGTTGTATTTTACTATTGCTACGTTCATTGTAATTCTTTTCCTTATTATGTATAGCGTTGGAGAGAGAATGAGTTTTTTTACCCAACGATGGCAGGGTATTTCCTGAACCATCCATCCCAGCGAAGTCTCATCACCCCGAAGAAGGCTTCTCCGAAGATTCCTCCCGACATCTTGCTTGTTCCCTCGCGACGGTTTACGAAGATCACCGGCACCTCCTTTATCTTAAAGCCAATCTTGTAAGCCGTGAACTTCATCTCTATCTGGAAGGCATACCCCTTGAACTTTATCTTGTCAAGCTCCATGGTCTTCAGCACCCTACGCTTGTAACATTTAAATCCCGCTGTGGTGTCGTGAACCTTAAAACCAGTGACAAAGCGCACGTATTTCGAAGCGAAGTAAGACATGAGCACCCTCCCGATAGGCCAATTTACAACGTTCACCCCAGAAACATAACGTGAACCGATGGCAACGTCATATCCCTCATCGTGACATGCGGAATAGAGTCGAGGGAGATCGTTAGGGTCGTGAGAGAAGTCAGCATCCATTTCGAATATGTACTCATATCCCTTTTCGAGAGCCCATTTGAATCCCGTGATATATGCCGTTCCGAGACCAAGCTTTCCCGAGCGTTCGATTATGAAGAGACGTCCAGAGTGCTTCTTCTCTATGAGGTTCTTCACGATAGCCCCCGTACCGTCAGGAGAGCCATCGTCGATAACGAGTATATCGAATGCCTTTTCGAGTGAGAATATTGCAGAGATTATTTTCTCGATATTCTCTTTCTCGTTGTATGTTGGTATAATTATTATGCTGTCGTTCATAAAATTCTTTGTTATGTTCCGTGAAAGCTGCACCATTCAGGAAAGCTCCTGTCTGAATGCTTGCCTTGAGATGAATGCTTGCCCTTGAGATGAATGCTTGCCTTGAGTTGTTTGAAAGTCAGAAGAATCAGTCTTTGCTGAGTTTATGCCATGAATAGATTCCGTAGATGGAGTTTATGAAATATACGGAATATTTTGCCACGGTCATGAATGAGAAGTCAGAGTCGCTGAGTAGCCAGAGCCAGATATAAGCCACGTTTATGATGAGCCACATATACCACTGCTCAACGAATGCCTTTACAGAGACATACATCGTGACGATGGAGAGAACGGTGGTGAAAGAGTCGAGCCACAGCTGCACAGGCGAGTCATAGGCTTTCTTCAGCGTCTTAAACTCAATGTCAGAGAACACGCTCTGCAAGATGTCTATGAACCACGGTCCGAAGTGTATGAGGAAAACCCCTAACGAGACCGTTCCGAGTGCTACGGCAAAGATTGTTATGAATCGCTGCTTCCATGTCATGTATCGGGTGTGTATGGTCTGCGTACCATCGTTACGCACACGCTTTTTCCACTTCGACCATCCCACAAACTGCATCGGAAGATTATATACGAGACGCTGGAGCATATCGCCATAGATATGAGTGCAGAAACATATATAAATATGTAGGAATGCCTCTATTGTTCCAAATATCCAGTTTGCCATGGAACCCTTTGCTCCAAGCACCACACAGAAGACTCCGAGAATTGCTCCGATGGCAGCGATGGCAGAGTTTAGTGTCACCTCTCCTTTTATGACGAAATTGGCTATTGTCAGAGAGAGTATGGAGAGCAGGAGGAGGGTTTCAAATTTATTGAAACTCGCCAGCGACTCTTTCACGATTTTTACGTATTTATTCATCTTTTCTTCTGTTCTTTCTTACAATCGTATGCAAAGTTAGATATTTTTACCGAAATACGCAAAAATGTTACACGAATATTCACGAAAAAAATGAAAATTGTAATCCTTACCACAAAAGAGGGGCGTTTTTTTGGTAAAAAACGGGTGATTTTTCGTTCTTTTGAAAAAAAGTCAATTGAAAATTTTCAACACTTAGAAAAATGTATTACCTTTGCATTGAAATTTTTCACAGACGCTTTTACCCCATGTCTTGTGATAACAAAATGTAGAAAAACAGTTAGCCTAAAACTTCATACTGTCAGAAAACATTACTAAAAATAACCATTCATAAAATTCTTAACTATTCATTAACTCAAAACTTATTTTTTTATGAAGAAATTCTTTACTCTTATCGCTGTCGCTATGATGGCAGTATGTGCAAATGCACAGGGAACTTACGGTCTTCAGAACGGAGATGCAGGTGTTGAATCTGGTACTCAGGAAAAGTCTGTAGCAAACATCACCATGACCTGGGGTGTTGCTGGAGGTGCTGACTTCAAGGGCGGAAACAAGAAGAGCGAGGTTCTGAACGAGCAGCTTGGTGCTACCGCTTATTGCGAAGGTAATGGCGCAAACGGTAAGTTAACAGAAGGCTGTGTTTATACAGGCACAGTTTATTTCTTCGAACCTGCACTTGACGGTAAGCTTACTGTAGGTTGGGTTCTTAATGCCAACAAGAAATTCTACATTCAGGAGTGTTCTGGCGAGAAACCACAGGATGTTACTTTCACAACTGTTGATTCAGAAGGTTCAGCTGTTGAGTTGGCATGTGGCGGTACACTTGCCGAAAAGCTGACTGGCGGTCTTTCTACTTTCGCTGTTGCTAAGGGCAAGAAATATGCTGTTTACTGCGCTGGTTCAAAGCTCGGTTTCTACGGTTTCAAGTTTGAGATTACTTCTGGCATCAGCAATCTCGAGGTTGAAAATGCTGCTGACAACACTACTTACAACGTAGCTGGTCAGAAGGTTTCAGAGAACACTAAGGGACTTGTTATCAAGTCTGGCAAGAAGTTCATTAACAAGTAATCTTGTAAGAACAACACAATGTTAAATAGATAAGGGCTGATTCCTTCATGGAGTCAGCCCTGAGTCTTTTGAACCCTTATCGATGTATTTCAATGCTATTTAGCCGTTATATCGATGATATATGTTGGTCATATGTTGGTCATATGTAAGTCATATGTAAGTCATATCATTGATATGCCAATGATATATATCAGATATGCCAATGATATATATCAGATATGCCAATGATATACATCAGATATGCCAATGATATACATCAGATATGCCAATGATATACAGTCGGTATATTGATGGAATACAGCTGGATTTTGTATTGTTTCAACAAATCGTTAATCAAGAAACAATCAGTGGTTATCTTAGTTTGTGTTCATCATGCAGGCATAATGGTCAACAATTCCGAGGAGTCTGTTCTCTTTGTCAGCCACAAGTACGCTATGCACCTTAAAGCGCTGCATAACATCTTGAATCTCTGTGATTTTTGTTGTCGGGAGAACGGTCTTTGGCGTGCGCGTCATGATGTCGCTTACGGTATGGTTGAAGAAATGTTCCTGCCATCTCTCCATAGCACGACGAATGTCGCCATCTGTAATAAGTCCGGTGATAGCACCATGAGAGTCGAGCGTGATGCCCATTCCGAGTTTTCCCTTGCTGACATGAATGATGGCATCTCCGAGACGCATCTCCTCCGGAATCACTGGCAGGTTGTCTCGGAACATGATATCCTCTGCCGTGGTGAGTAGTCTCCGTCCCAGTTCGCCACCAGGATGAAATTGTGCGAAATCTCTCGGTTTGAAGTTTCTCAACTTCATAAGAGCCACAGCGAGAGCATCTCCCATGGCGAGGGCAGCCGTTGTCGATGAAGTAGGAGCGAGGTTCAGTGGGCATGCCTCCCTCTCTACCCATACTTTTATATGCACAGTAGCGTGCTTCGCGAGCAATGACTTCTCGTTTCCGCTCATTCCAATGATTGGGACGTTGAGATGATGAAGAATAGGTATGAAGCGCAAGAGTTCATCGGTGTTCCCAGAGTTAGAGATGGCGAGTACGATATCTTCGTGAGTGATCACTCCGAGGTCGCCATGGTAGATATCGAGAGGGTTCACAAAGAACGAGGGAGTGCCTGTTGACGAGAGTGTTGCAGCTATCTTTGCCCCGATATGTCCGCTTTTCCCCACTCCTGTAACAATCACCTTCCCTTTGCATGCCCTCATCATCTTCACAGCCTCCGAGAAGTTACTGTCTATGAGCGGAATAAGAGAGAGTAGAGCGTCAGCCTCGTCTTGAAGGCATTGCTTTCCGTAGGATTCTATTTCTTTATTCATGATAATCAGAGTTTTATGTGATGGCTGTTGTAAATATGTGTGCATAAAAGATTGCATTATATAAATGATGCACATCATAAAAAAACTATGCAGCAGGAAACTATTTTAAAAGCCTCTTAATTAGAGGTTCTAAATCGTCAAGGAAAAGCATGTTTGCTGCATCAGAAAGACCGCGGTCGGGGTCAGGATGCACTTCAAAGAAAAATCCCGTGGCGCCAAATGCTTTGGCAGCAAGAGCCATCTGCGGAACAAAACGGCGGTCGCCACTTGTCTTTCCCTCTCCTCCGCCTGGTCGTTGAACAGAATGTGTGCAGTCCATAATGACACGAGGCGTATATTCCAGCATGTCAGGAATATTCCTAAAGTCAACCACAAGGTTGTTGTAACCGAAGGAGTTACCACGTTCTGTCAGCCAGCATTCCTGAGAGATGCCCATGTCTTGGAAAGTGTCTATGACCTTCTGCAGCGGATACCTCATATCCCTTCCTGAGAGAAATTGCGCTTTCTTTATGTTCACAATTCTTCCCGTCTTTGCTGCTGCCACGAGAAGGTCTGTTTGACGACAGAGGAAAGCAGGAATCTGCAGAACGTCACACACCTCAGCAACTGCTTTCGCCTGCCAGCTTTCGTGAATATCGGTAAGAATTTTCAAACCATATCGAGACTTTATCTCGCCAAGCATCTTTAGTCCACGCTCTAAGCCTGGTCCGCGGAAGGAATGTATTGATGTTCTGTTTGCCTTATCGAAAGAGGCTTTGAAAATAATCTCCGTGCCGAGCCTACTGTTTATGTCTACGATTTTCTCAGCAACGGTTTCAAGCAATTCCTGCGATTCAATCACGCAAGGACCTGCAATAAATATCGGTTTCATCGGGTTTTCTATCATATAAAAAATATTTTTGAAAGTCATGAGGATACTGGAAATTCTGCATGTCAAACCACCAGAAATCCATTCATGAGAATGTATGAATATTATTACTACCTACAAAGTTACGAAAAAAAATCATACTCCTTGTCGTTGGCTCCAACAATTTAACTTTTATTTCACGCAAAGCATTGATTGCGTCTTTTTTTCAGTGTGTCTCTTCAATAAAAAAATGTAGTTTTTGAGCTTATAGAAATCCTGCAACTTTAAAATAAATGTTAAGTATTACATAAAAACTCGCATTATAAGAAAATTATTTTATAATTTTGTACGGATTATGTCGGACACCATTCGACTTCCATCTTCTCAAAGAGGCATTTACTTCTTTCATATACTAATCTAAATCAAATTAAAACAAGCAACAAGAACAATTATGGCAACAATGGTTTCACCATCCCTGCTCTCTGCAGACTTTCTGAATCTCAGCAAGGATGTGGCAATGATAAACAACAGTGATGCAGACTGGCTGCACCTCGACATAATGGACGGTATGTTCGTGCCAAACATCTCTTTCGGATTCTCCGTGCTCGAAGCTCTTCCGAAGGAATTGAGAAAACCAATGGATGTACATTACATGATAATGCATCCAGAAGACTATATTGAACGGACAGCGAGAATAGGCGCAATGTCTATGAACGTGCATGTGGAGGCATGCGGAGAACGCACCAGAGAGATACTCGAACGAATACATGCCGCAGGAATGAAAGCGGCAGTGACCATCAGTCCAGACACTCCAGTAAAGGCTGTTGAGCCTTACCTTGACGTTGTGGAGATGGTGTTAGTGATGGGTGTTCATCCTGGCTTTGGCGGTCAGAAGTTCATTCCTGCCACAGTAGATCGTGTTCGTGAGCTGAAGGCGATGATAAAAGCATCTGGTAGGAATGTGCTTATTGAAGTAGACGGTGGTGTCGACAAGACCACAGCTCCTGTTCTTGTAGAGGCTGGCTGTGATGTCCTCGTTTCTGGCTCTTATATCTTTAAGGCAGAGAATCCTTACGAAACCATCAAGCAACTTCGCGCTCTGTGATTCTAATATAGGTCAAGAGGTCATCCTGCACAGAGGTGTGACTTTTAATCCTATAAAATAGAACAATGTGAGAGAAAAATATAAAAGGAAAAAAATTTCAATCAATAAAAAATTTTCAAAAGACAATGAATCTGAAGATACGCCTTACGATTATGAACTTTCTTGAGTTCGCTGCTTGGGGAGCATACTTAACATGTATGGGCAGATACCTTGGCAATGCCGGACTTGGTACGGAGATAGGATGGTTTTACTCCATGCAAGGAATTGTCTCCATCTTTATGCCTGCCATAATGGGTATTATTGCCGACCGTTGGTTGCCAGCCCAGAAGGTTCTTGGTCTCTGCCATTTGCTTGCCGGAGTGTTTATGATGGCAGTGACTTGGTATGGCGCATCTGCAGGAACAGATGTGGAGTTCTCTACTCTCTTCACGCTTTACAGCCTCAGTGTAGCATTCTATATGCCTACGCTCGCACTTTCCAACTCTGTGGCTTACAGTGCATTGACGAGAGCTGGAATGGACACCGTGAAGGACTTTCCTGCAATTCGTGTCTTTGGTACGATAGGATTCATTCTAACCATGTGGTTTGTAGACATTATGGGCTTCCAGGCAAACGAGCTACAGTTCGCAACCTCTGGTGCAGTGAGCCTTTTGCTCTTCCTCTACTCGTTCACACTTCCTGAGTGTCCGGTGGCAACGAGCACAGAGAAGAAGAGTTTCGTTGATGCCTTCGGACTAAAAGCTTTCACACTCTTCAAGGAGAAACGCATGGCATTGTTCTTTGTGTTCTCCATGCTCCTCGGAGTGAGTCTGCAGATCACGAATGGTTTTGCCAATCCGTTCATCAGTAGCTTTGCTGCCGATGCAGCATATGCCGACACTTTCGGAGTGCAGCATGCCAATATCCTTATCTCGCTCTCTCAGATTAGTGAGACGTGCTGTATTCTCTTGATTCCGTTCTTCATGAAACGCTTCGGAATAAAGAACGTGATGATCATTGCGATGTTAGCATGGGTGTTGCGATTCGGACTGTTCGGACTGGGCAATCCAGGTAGTGGGGTATGGATGTTTGTTGTGTCAATGATTGTCTATGGTGTTGCGTTCGACTTCTTTAATGTCTCTGGCTCTCTCTATGTCGACCAAGCCACAGACGAAGGCATTCGTTCCAGTGCACAGGGATTGTTTATGCTTATGACCAACGGAATAGGAGCAACATTCGGTACACTCGGAGCACAGAAGATAATAAACATGTACACCCATAGCGAGAAGATAGGAGAAAATGTGTATACCTTAGGCGAATGGTCAACATGCTGGTTTATCTTTGCTGGCTATGCCCTTGTCGTGGCTGTTCTCTTTGCTCTTCTCTTTAAGGTAGAGAAGTCAAAGGCTTGACAGTTTTGCTCTTAACGTGAATCGAGGATTGTGGACTGTATAAACGGTTCTGTCTGTTACAACAAAAGAAAATGAGATGAAAGAAGAATTTGTACATATGGAGGTGTATTCCTTTTCTGAAATAGTCGGGAAATATCATAAAGGAATAATCACGCTGAAAGAAAAAGACGGGAATCGTTTCGTTCCTGTTGTCTGCGATATAAAAGAAAAAGATAGAATAAATGCTTTTCTGACCGATAATGCGATCTCTATCGACAACCGCTTCAGTGGCTTTAGAGCATTCCTGAAAATGATCGTGCCAACGCTCAAAAAAGATTACGACCTTGTTGTGGTGAAGCTAATCATCGGTAGATACCTTGCCTGCCTCTGCAGAAAAGGAAATGAACTTCCTGATTTAATCAACGACGACATGATTCGCATTGAAGATGCCATAATCATCTCTCACGTGGCAAAAATGCCACTTTATATGTCACACTCGTTGCTAAAGGCACAGGCAATAAAAGTGTCGCCAGGGGTTCCTCTGATTGCTCTTCCTTACACTGTTCTTTCTAACGATATGCTTGAGGAGGCATATACGAAGGCAATTGACGACGAGCGTTACGAAACGGCACAAGTGTTGAAATTCGAACTCGACAGAAGGAAACACCTTGGTAGGCATCCACTCTTGAACGACAATGCACAATAGTTCTGAAAAATGAAAGAAGTGAGATATTTCTATGTTCCGAGGGCTGCGGAGAACACAGAACTCCCGCAAGACGAGGCAACACACGCAATACGTGCCTTGCGTCTACAGGCCGGAGATGGCATAATGCTTATGGATGGAGAGGGAACGTTCTACGAGGCTGAGATTTCCCTTGTCACGAATAAGAAATGCATGTACAATATTCTTAATAAGCTTCCACAGGAAAAAATGTGGAAGGGAAAGATTCACCTTGCCATAGCACCAACGAAGATGATGGAGCGAATGGAATGGCTTGTCGAGAAAGCCACTGAGATTGGCTTCGATGAACTCTCGTTCCTTTCCTGTCGTTTCTCTGAGCGTGAGAAGGTGCGTGTTGATAGGGTGGAGAAGATTGTTGTTTCTGCAGTGAAACAGAGCAGGAAAGCATGGATGCCCAAAGTGAACGAAATGGTTTCTTTTCGTGACTTTGTAAGTTCTGAGCGAGGAGGGAAGAAATTCATATGCCATTGCTATGAGGAATTTGAAAAGAGCATGCTCTTCAATGAGTTGCAGAATAATTCTGAGGACGATGTAACGGTACTCATCGGCCCCGAGGGCGACTTTAGCATTGATGAGGTTCGAATGGCTATAGAGAGCAGATACCTTTCTGTCAGTCTTGGCAATAGTCGATTGAGAACAGAAACGGCTGGCTTGGTGGCAGTGAATATGGCAAATATTGTGAAAACTCAATAAAGAAAGATGATTAACTACGATCTCAAGAAAGTGCGTGCCGTTATCTTTGACGTTGATGGAGTGCTTAGTGCAGGAACAATCTCAATGGACGCTGAAGGGCAACCTCAGCGCACGATGAACATAAAAGATGGATATGCCATACAGCTTGCCGTAAAACACGGACTCGAGATAGCTATTATTACTGGCGGAAAAGGCGACTCAATACGCAAACGTTATGAGAGCCTTGGTGTGAAAGATATTTTCATGTCGTGTGGGGTGAAGATAAAAACCTATGAGGACTATATAGCCAAAAAAGGACTGAAAGACGAGGAAGTGATTTATGTTGGCGACGATATTCCTGACTATGAGATAATGCTCAGGGTGGGGTGCGCATGTTGTCCAAAAGATGCTTGTGAAGATATTAAACGAATAAGTAGGTATGTGAGTCCGAAGAAAGGTGGAAAGGGATGCGCAAGAGACATTCTCGAGCAGATTCTGCGTGCAAAAGGGCTTTGGCTGAATACGGAGTTGGCATTCGGATGGTAGTTCCCTCGTGGTGTTATATGTAAATGATTATAGATACCAGATATTAATATATCAAGATATAAGATATAATTATTTCATGGTGCTATATATAAATATATAATAAGGTGTGACAGAAGATATATTCCTTAACATCGAAAAAAACTCGATAAAAGCGAAAAAAAATCCAGAAAACGTTTGGTGGAATAAAAAAAAATGCCTACCTTTGCACTCGCTTTTAGAGAAAAGCACTTGAGAAATCAAGAAAATGCGGAAATAGCTCAGTTGGTAGAGCACAACCTTGCCAAGGTTGGGGTCGCGAGTTCGAGTCTCGTTTTCCGCTCTTGTTTGTTTTATAAACAACATGAAATGCCCAGGTGGCGGAATTGGTAGACGCGCACGTTTCAGGTGCGTGTGTCGAG
>CALZTP010000047.1 GCA_945829115.1 uncultured bacterium
GAATGCCAGCCTGTCACGCTGGAGGTCACGGGTTCGAGCCCCGTACACACCGCAAACGAAAAGGGTCTTCATAACGAAGACTCTTTTTTGTTTTGAAGAGAAATAAGAGAAAGCAAGAGGATTCTTAGAGGAAACAAGAGGACGATAGAGGATTTTTGAGGATAAAAGAGGACGATTGAGAGTTTTCGAGAACGAGAGAGAGTTTTCGAGAACGAGAGATAATAAAAGAAGGAACAGAAAAATCAAAAAAACGGATTCCACTGAAATATTCAGAACATATCAAAATTCTCAGAAGAATCCGTTATTTCTTTCTCAACAGAAAAAGCAGAAAAACTATTAAAGAGCCTAAAAGTTCAACTTCTCTTGTATCTGACGACTAATTTTCTGCACTTTCTTCGTCTGTGCTGAAATATCGGCAGCAACCGCCTCACCTGTTTCCTTTACAGCATCTAAAACCTCCACTCGGGCATCATGAACAGTAGAAAGAATCTCACTGAAAACAGATTGCATCTTCGTTGGACGACGCTTCTTCTTGTCGGCAAAAGGATTCACAACAACCTTTATGCCTTTCTCTCTGATAATTATATCCAGGTCGGCATCAGCCATTATCGGATCACCATCGTAATGAATCACTCCCGGCTGAGAACGGTGGACATGGATATGCTTTGAACGGAAAGTCTTGATCTTTGAATTCTTATCTAAGGTCTTGTTGAACATATCCAAAGAAACTTGAGCCGCTTCAAGAACATCAAAAGGCTCCATAATGATAACATCCATCAAACCATCACGCATAGAAGCCTGGGGAGCTATATAAGCATCATTGCCATACTGAGAAGCATTAGCAATGGAAATTAGGAATGCTTTGTATTCTCGAGTTCCAGTCTCATCTTCTATGGTATATGTCTCTGGCTTATACTTAAGACCCTCACGAAGAACATTCTCAACATAGGTTATAGGACCGCGCTTCCCTGCATGAGCAAACTTCATGGAGATAAAAGCATCGAAACCCATTCCGCAGGTACAAAAAAACGGCATGCCGTTGATGCAACCATAGTCCAAATCGTGAATCTCACAGGTATTCAAGAGTTCTATGGCACCTTTCACACTGAGAGGGAGCATGAGATGACGAGCAAGACCATTTCCAGAACCACAAGGAACAATGCCCAATGCAGTGTCTGTATCACAAATGGCGCGAGCAACCTCATTGACCGTTCCATCGCCTCCTACAGCAACAACAATATCTGCACCATCAGCCGCAGCCGCCCTCGCAAGCTCTGAAGCATGACCAGCACGCTCTGTCTTCACAATACTATACTCGAATTTCTCTTTGTCGAGAACAGTATCGATGACATGAGGAATGCCTGCCTTATTGGCAACACCAGAAATAGGATTCAGTATAAAGACAATCTTTTTCTTTTGCATATTCATTTTCTTCTCACAATGATACATTTGGTGATGTAGAGACTGCAAATTTACAAAAAAAACTTCTAATAAAAGGCATAGTATAGGTATTTTCTATTAAAAACATCACTTTTTTAGAATTATTGTGCCTTATATTCAACTTTTTTTGTAACTTTGCACCCAAATCTATGTTCGTATATATAAAGTACTGTCTCGATACAGAAAAAGCAAGAAAAAAAGAAGACATATTCCTGCTTGGCAATTCTGTATAGGAAGTGGACCGTATGTAAACAAGGAGTACTCTACTGCTGTGATAAAAAATACACGAAAAGAATTAATAGAATTCACCTAAATATGGGACAATTACAAAAGAAATTTGAAAGTTACCGCTTACCTCAGAAGTTCATGGAAGCAGGAGTATATCCTTACTTCCGCGAAATAACTGGCAAGCAAGGAACTGAAGTAGACATGGGAGGACATAAGGTTCTTATGTTCGGCTCAAACGCCTACACTGGTCTCGTAGGAGACGAAAGAATCTGTGAGGCAGCAAAGCAAGCCATAGACCAATATGGCACTGGTTGTGCAGGAAGCCGATTTCTCAACGGTACACTCGATATCCATGTGAAATTGGAGAAAGACCTTGCAGAATTCGTTGGAAAAGACGAGGCTCTCTGCTTCTCAACCGGTTTTTCTGTAAATGCTGGTGTAGTGGCAATGGTTTGTGGTCGTGAAGACTATATCATCTGCGATGACCGTGACCACGCTTCCATCGTAGACGGGCGACGCCTCTCTTTTGCCAGACAGTTGAAATACAAGCACAACGATATGGAGGATCTTGAGAACATTCTCAAGAAACTGCCTTACGAAGCTGTAAAGTTGATCGTTGTAGACGGTGTGTTCTCTATGGAGGGCGACCTTGCTAAACTTCCTGAAATCGTGGAGTTGAAGCATAAGTACAACTGTTCTATCATGGTTGATGAAGCACACGGATTAGGTGTGTTCGGAAGAAACGGACGTGGTGTCTGCGACCATTTCGGACTAACAGACGAGGTAGACCTCATCATGGGAACATTCTCTAAGTCACTCGCTTCTATTGGCGGATTCATTGCTGGCGATTGGGATACAATCAATTTCCTTCGTCACAATGCACGTACATATATCTTCTCAGCATCAAACACTCCTGCAGCAACAGCAGCAGCACAGAAGGCACTCGATATTCTCAAGGCAGAACCTCAGATCATCGAGAACCTTTGGGATGTAACAAAATATGCTCTCAAAAGATTCAAGGAAGAAGGATTTGAAATTGGTGATACAGAGTCGCCTATTATACCTCTTTACATTAGAGATGTTGACAAAACCTTCCTCATCACCGCACTCGCCTTTGAACATGGCGTATTCATAAACCCAGTAGTTCCTCCTGCTTGCGCTCCGCAAGATACACTCGTTCGCTACGCCCTCATGGCGACACACACTAAGGAGCAGGTTGACAAGAGTGTCGAAATCCTTAAGCATATCTTCGTTGAGCAGGGAATCATCAAGTAAAATAAAAGATTATATCGGTTTTATTCCAGAGAAAAGAGAAGCAGGAACATTTCCTGTCTCTCTTATCAAAAGAATGAGCATAAAAATATAATATATAATAAGGTGTAACACTCCTTTTCCTTGAAGAAATAAAAAAAATCGCGGGAAAAGAGAAAAATATACCTAAAAAAGTTGCATGATTCAGAAAAAGTGAGTACCTTTGCACCCGCAATTAAGAAACAGAGCAATTCGCAAGACTCTGAATCATGCAATTACCTTCTCGGGGTG
Organism: uncultured bacterium; assembly: GCA_945829115.1. Taxonomy (GTDB): domain Bacteria; phylum Bacteroidota; class Bacteroidia; order Bacteroidales; family Bacteroidaceae; genus Prevotella. The sequence goes on from CALZTP010000047.1 coordinate 3,211, forward strand.
TAGCGCAGTCCGGTTAGCGCACCTGCTTTGGGAGCAGGGGGTCCCAGGTTCGAATCCTGGTACCCCGACAAAATGAAGGTTAGAAAAAAAGAAACTACGGGGTGTAGCGCAGTCCGGTTAGCGCACCTGCTTTGGGAGCAGGGGGTCCCAGGTTCGAATCCTGGTACCCCGACAGAAATAACGAGGGTACAGAAGAGTGCTCTCGTTTTTTCATATCACAATACCATAAACAACACCCCCTCACCAAACATAACACCTCTTCACCGCCCTACCCCCCCACAGAACATAATTGGATTTAGGGCAATTAGAAATCTAACAAGAAATACCGGCAAATCGGTTTACACTATCATCCCGAACACAAAAAACTCATGGTACAGAAAAAGAAAAAACATCGTTGGACCATTCTGCCCGGCCAGGAGCTCACAGAGATGGACAAGGAAATACTCTTTTGGCAAAATAGAAGCAAGAGTGTGCCAAGCAGAGAACTGATAAAAACTCCGGAGCAGATAGAGGGAATTAGACGTTCTGGGAAAGTGAACACTGCTGTTCTCGACGCTGTGGCTGCCGCCATTAGACCAGGCATCTCTACACAGGAGATAGACGATATCTGTATGGCTGTCTGCCGAGAGCATAATGCTACTCCTGCCTGCCTAAACTACGAAGGCTTTCCAAAATCTGTCTGCGTAAGCATAAACGAATGTGTCTGCCACGGTATTCCGAAGCCTACACAGTTCCTCGAGGAGGGTGACATCGTGAATGTAGACTTCACCACAATCCTTGACGGCTACTATGCTGATGCATCAAGAATGTTCATCGTAGGAGGCAGAACAACTCCTGAGAAGGAACAGCTTGTGAGAGTGGCAAGGGAATGTCTCGAAATTGGTATGCAGGCTGCAAAACCATATTGCTTCGTTGGGGATATCGGAAATGCCATTCAGAAACATGCCCACAAATTCGGATATGGTGTTGTTCGCGATCTCTGTGGCCACGGTGTGGGACTTAAATTCCATGAAGACCCAGAGATCACCCACTATGGAAAGAAGGGAACAGGCATGCTCCTTGTTCCTGGTATGGTGTTCACAATAGAGCCAATGATAAACATGGGCACTTGGAAGGTATTTATAGATGCCGACGACCCATACGGCTGGGAGGTGATCACAGAAGACGAACTGCCTTCCGCACAGTGGGAGCACACTCTTCTCATGACAGAGAATGGAGTTGAGGTACTGACCTATTAGGATTTCTAACCTGCTTTTGGCAAACATCCGCCTTCACCTGCATTATTCTCTAAATAACGTAATCACGCACACCTATCTTAAGAAATCATTTATGACATATATCCTTGCAATAGAATCATCGTGCGACGACACCTCGGCTGCCGTTCTGTGCGACAACGTTCTTCTCAGCAACGTGACAGCATCACAAGCTGTTCACGAGGAATATGGAGGAGTGGTGCCAGAACTCGCAAGCAGGGCGCACCAACAGAATATCGTGCCTGTTGTGGATGCAGCATTAAAACGTGCCAGAATAGAAAAGGAGCAGCTCTCGGCAATCGCTTTCACCCGCGGACCAGGACTCATGGGCTCTCTACTCGTTGGTGTGAACTTTGCAAAAGGCATGGCGCGCGCATTGGGTATTCCTTTGATTGATGTGAACCATCTTCAGGGACATGTCATGGCGCACTTCATAAAAGAGAACAACGACGACCATCACGAACCGCCTTTCCCATTCCTTTGCCTGCTCGTTAGTGGAGGAAACTCTCAGATTGTGAAAGTGAATGCATATAACGACATGGAGGTCTTGGGACAGACCATTGATGATGCTGCTGGAGAAGCTATCGACAAATGTTCAAAAGTAATGGGATTAGGATATCCAGGCGGTCCAATCATAGACCGTCTCGCCCGAAAGGGAAATCCAAAAGCTTTCCAGTTTGCAGAGCCAAACATCCCGGGTCTTGACTATTCGTTCTCTGGATTGAAGACCTCATTTCTTTACAACCTAAGAAAATGGACGGCAGACGACCCAGATTTTGTGGAACATCACAAGGAGGATATTGCTGCTTCTTTAGAATGGACCATCGTAGACATTCTTATGAAAAAATTGAAAAAGGCTGTTAAGGAAACTGGCATCACCCATGTTGCAGTGGCAGGAGGCGTTAGTGCAAACAACGGGTTGAGAAATGCATTCCACGATCATGCGCGACGATTCCACTGGACAATCTACATACCAAAGTTCGGATACACAACAGACAATGCAGCAATGATTGGCATCGTGGGGCAATACAAATTCTGCGATAAGGACTTCTGCCCTATTGATGCACCTGCTTTCTCAAAAGTGACATTCAAATAAACGTGTCCAATAACCCTATCAAAAAAACCAAAAGAATTATGGATTTCGAAAACAAAGTGTTAAGCAAGGAACTTCTTGCATTATTATACGAGTCAAACAAAACCGTAGGAACAGCTGAAAGCTGCACTTCTGGTTTGATAGCATCAGTGATAACAGCCATACCAGGCTCTTCCGACTATTTCAAGGGGGGCATTGTAAGTTATTCAGACGAGATAAAGATTAACCTCCTCAAGGTTGACGAAGAAGTAATTAAAGAAAAAACCGCCGTTTGCGAAGAAGTGGCAATACAAATGGTAAAAGGAGCCATTGAAGCCCTCAACGTCGACTACGCTGTCTCTGCAACAGGATTTGCTGGACCAGGAGCAGAAGGTGGAGTCTCTGTCGGCACTATCTGGATTGCTTGCGGAAACAAGGAAGAACAGACTTCCACCATGCTTTCTTTAGACGAGGGCAGAGAGAAGAATGTCAATCAGGCTGTTCATAGCGCCATGCTCCTTCTACTGGACTTCATAAAGAACCATGAGCCTGCTCGTGTTGGAGATGAGGTTGTGGAACTGACAGCGGAATAATTCCTCAGCGAGGGAAACAAATCTTCACTCTTTCCATGCTGCAGGATATTCAACACTTTTGAAAGGAATAGATTCCTAACTAAAACAGATTCCCGCATTTGGAAAACAGTGATGATGGCTACTCTCATGTGAAATAGCTTCAATACATAATCTTTTTTCATAATCATTCGGGGTCGTAGTGGGAAGTGGTTTTTCGCTACGACCATTTTTATGAAGAAACATAAAAGAAAAGGAATAACATAAAAAACACACTGCTCAAAACATATTTAGCAACACTCATTACTCTTTACTCATTACACATTACACATCACTCACTCCTCAAAAAAAACATTGCTCAAAAGAGCGAAAACGTGCAAAAGATTATAGCATTTGCGCAAAATTTTATAAAATGTTTAGAAAAAATTAAAGAATATTATCCTTTTATTTGGTTTTATTCTAAAAAATTTGTAAATTTGCAAAAGAAATAGAGTAAACATGTTAAAACATCTATCCTTCTTTTATAAAAATATGCAAATAATTCATTCTTACATACAACACATCATAAGAATTGCTGCCATAATATTGAGTATTATGGTGGTCAGTTCGTGTAACCTTTCGCTATGGCAGGAAAAGAACGAGGATGATAAAATAAAAATTGAACGCTACGACCGACTTCAAGCCAGATATCTTACCACAGGCGACTTTTCTGCACTGCAAAGCATGAACACCTCATATCCAATGGAAACACGCACACTCATTGAGAACATCCTGCAGATAGGAACTGTTGACCAGCCGAACATCAACGAAACGATGCTGAAATTCTATCAAGACACCACATTGCAGGAAATAATAGCAGAGGCAGAGATGCAATATGCAAACACCGACGACCTTAGTGAGAAACTTACCTCTGCGTTTAATATTCTTAAGAAAGAAATACCAGAAATGCCAGTTCCTGTCTTCTATACTCAGATAGGCGCTCTCAGTCAGAGCATTATCGTTGGAAACGGCAAGGTGGGAATCTGTCTCGATAAATATCTTGGTCGCAACTACCCAACATACTCCCGCTACTACTACGGTCACCAGATAGAGAGCATGACACGGGAGAACATCATCCCTGACTGCCTTACCTTCTACCTCATTTACCTCTACCCTCTTGAAGATTTCGAGAACGTCACCCAACAAGATCGCGATGCACATATCGGTAAGATTTTCTGGGTTGTGAATAAAGCTCTTGAAGAGAAATTCTTTGATACTCCAGAGGTTTCAAAGGTAGATAGATATATGAAGAAACACTACAAGATGACAATCCCTCAACTCCTGAATGCAAAAATTTAATATAAGTAATTCTGCACACCTACTTACCCATGAGACAAATATTTCTAACAATCATCATGATGCTGTCACTAACATCATCAGCACAAAAAGACGTAACGATATCAGATGTCGTAAACGGAACTTTTAGAGCAGAACGCCATGTGTCTGTAACACCAATGCCTGACGGTGAATATTATGCATGCCTTTCTGACGGAAAAATAAAAACCTTCAGCTACAAAAACGGAAAGGAGACAGCCATTCTCTTCGATGCAAGCAAAGCAGCTGGTGAGAAAATCAAGGCAGCGGAAGGTTTCATTCTTTCTCCCGATGGGCGTCAACTGCTCATTGCTACAAATAAAAAGACTATTTACCGCCACTCTTTCTCTGCAGAATGGTATATCTATAATATTGAGTCAAAGGTACTGTCAAGACTCTCCGACTATGGACCTCAGCAGTCTCCCGTTTGGAGCAATGACGGAACACAGATAGCCTTTGTTAGGGACAATAATATCTTCTTGATAAAATTGCTGTACGACAATGCAGAAAGTCAGGTAACAAAAGACGGAAAAAGAAATAGCATCATAAACGGCATTCCTGACTGGGTGAACGAAGAGGAATTTGCACTCGCCACATCCCTTTGCTTCACTGCTGACGGCTCACAGATCTGCTGGATAAAATACAACGAAGAAGAAGTTCCAGTCTATGACCTTCAGCTTTATAAGGGACAGGAACCAGAGAAGGCAGAATACAAAACATATCCAGGAGTGTATTCTTACAAATATCCGAAAGCAGGAGAGCGCAATGCTAAAGTGTCTGCATGGAGCTTTGACATCAAGGCTAAGAAGAGTACAGAACTTCAGCTGCCGCTCGAAAAAGATGGATATATCTGTCGTCTGTTCCCAACAAAAGATCCTCAGAAGGTGATATTCATTACACTCAACAGGCAGCAGAACCAGATGTGCATATATGCCACCAACCCTCGCTCTACTCTCTCTAAACTCATCGTGAAGGAAGATGCAAAGAAATATATTCCAGAGGCGGAATATAGCAACATCCACATCACAGACAATAATATCCTTCTCCTTTCCGACCGTGACGGCTATAAGCACCTCTATCTCTATTCCATGACAGGAACCTTACAGCGATCGGTATGTCCAGAGAAAATAGACATAACAAGGGTGTATGGATATAATGCCGCAACAGGAGAAATATTCTATCAGGCTGCTCCGACACCTCAGACAAGGCATATCTATGTCTCCGACCGAAAGGGAATTAGAAAACTATCGACAAAGGAGGGGACAAACGAGGCAAGCTTCTCTTCCCGAATGACATATTTTTTCAACACATGGTCAGACCGTAACACACCATATGTGTGTACATCACATACCAGCCAGGGAAAACTCCTCTCTACACTCGTTGACAACAAGAAACTATGCCAGAGCCTAAAGGGCTACAAGATTCCAGAAAAAGAACTGTTCTCCTTTACAACAAGCGAGGGCATAACACTTAACGGATATATGATGAAACCTGTGGGATTCTCTACTGAAAAGAAATACCCAGTTATCATGCATCAGTATAGCGGACCTGGTTCACAACAGGTAATAGATTCCTGGCGCATGGGAGCATGTGGTGAGGGAGCCTCTTACGATGCTTATCTCTGCTCGCTCGGATTTATCGTAGTGACCGTTGACGGAAGAGGAACAGGATGCCGAGGAGCAGAATTTGAGAAGTGTACATATCTCAACCTGGGAGTTCTGGAAGCAAAAGATCAAGTAGAGACAGCACTCTGGCTCGGAAAGCAAAGCTATGTAGACAAGAATCATATCGGAATCTGGGGATGGTCGTATGGCGGTTTCAATACCCTGATGTCTATGAGCGAAGGACGCGAGGTGTTCTATGCAGGAGTGGCAATCGCTCCTCCTACTTCCTGGAAGTATTATGACACTATCTACACTGAGCGCTACATGCTCACACCAAAAGAAAATCCAGACGGCTATCTCGAATGTCCAATCTCTCGTGCTGGGAAACTTCATGGAAAATTGCTCCTCTGCCACGGAACAGCCGACGATAATGTGCACCCACAGAATACGTTTGAATATTCAGAAGCTCTTGTGCAGGCAGACAAAGATTTCCGTGAGCTATTCTATACAAACCGCAACCACAGTATCTTCGGGAAAAACACCCGAAATCATCTTCTACGTCAAGTCTCACAACATTTTCTTGATGCTTTGAAGTAAAAAAGAGTGTTTTTTGGACATATTTGTTGGTGTTTTGGAAAAATATATGTACCTTTGCACCCGAAAATAGCAATGTATCAATAAAAACAGTAAGGATAACCGAATGTTATCACTTGGTGATAATGTGCGGAAGACAGTGCAAGAGTTATATATAATGTTGCACACCTACTTAAACAATCAAAAAAAATAATGGTCAGGCGAATCACTTTTTCGCCTGACAAAACAAAACAATCATTCAATAGGTATATGAGTTACAATCTTCTAAAAGGAAAAAGAGGTATTATCTTTGGTGCTCTCAACGAGCAGTCAATCGCATGGAAAGTAGCAGTAAGAGCTGTAGAGGAAGGTGCTACAATCACATTGTCAAACACCCCAATGGCTATTCGCATGGGGCAGGTGGATGCACTTGCTGAACAGCTTAAGTGCGAGGTTATTCCAGCTGATGCCACAAGTGTAGAAGACCTTGCAGAGGTGTTCAGCCGCTCTCAGGAGGTTCTTGGTGGAAAGATAGACTTCGTGCTTCATTCTATCGGTATGTCTCCAAACGTACGTAAGAAGCGTACTTACGACGATCTTGACTATTCTATGCTTGACAAGACCCTTGACATCTCTGCCATCTCTTTCCACAAGATGATTCAGACAGCAAAGAAGATGGACGCTATTGCTGAGTACGGCTCTATCGTTGCTCTCTCTTACATGGCAGCGCAGCGTACGATGTTTGGATACAACGACATGGCAGATGCAAAGGCACTTCTTGAGTCTATCGCACGCAGTTTTGGTTATATCTACGGTCGTGAGCACAACGTGCGCGTAAACACCATCTCTCAGTCTCCAACAATGACTACTGCCGGTAGCGGTGTAAAGGGTATGGATAAACTCTTTGACTTTGCTAACCGTATGTCACCACTCGGAAATGCGAGTGCAGAGGAATGTGCCGACTATTGTATAATGATGTTCTCTGACCTCACACGTAAGGTTACTATGCAGAATCTCTACCATGATGGCGGTTTCAGCAGCATGGGTATGAGTCTCCGTGCAATGGCTACTTATCAAAAGGGTCTTGAGGAGTATATGGACGAAAACGGCAATATCATCTACGGATAAAAAAATCGTTTGAAACTCTCATAAATGTGGGAGTCTACCCACCAAAACAAAAAGTACTTACATCAGCATGTCTTTCCCATGCTTTTGTAAGTACTTTTTTCGATTTGTAAAGTAGTAGTAAAAAAAAAAACTACTTATATTATTACTTGTATAACGACAATAGCATTTCTCTCACTATCTTACATGCCACAGCGGTAGAAGCACCAGAGATATCAAGTGTTGGAGCAAGCTCATTGATGTCAAGACCAACAATATTATGGAACATGCAGACACGGTGAATTGCTTCTCGAAGTTCATTAAACGAAACTCCTCCTGCCTCTGGAGTTCCCGTGCCAGAGAAAATAGAAGGGTCCATAACATCAAGATCTACTGTAAGATAAACAGGAGAATTTGTCAATGGCTTTGAGAGCGATGTGAGAGGAGCAAGGTCGAAAGGATGCATCTCTGTATGCCCCTCTCTTGAGAAAAGCCACTCAGCCCTTTCTCCAGAGCGAATGCCATACTGATGAATTCTTCCATCGCCAATGATATCATGACATCTACGCAATACGCAGGCATGACTCAACTGCACATCAAGATAGTCGTGTCGAAGGTCGGCATGAGCATCCATGTGTATAATATGAACATCAGGATAACGCTTTGCCACCTCACGGAAAGCACCGAGCGTGACAAGATGTTCTCCACCTATCATAAAAGGAATCTTTCCATCATTTAGAATCTCTGCAGTTCTCTCGCTGATAGCAGCAAGTGCCATCTCTGATGATCCCATCGGCAGTTCGATATCCCCAGAGTCGAAGACGCAGATATCTTCAAGGTCTCTATCGAGGTAAGGAGAGTAAGTCTCCAGTCCATACGATTCATGACGTATGGCAGCAGAACCAAATCTTGCTCCTGGGCGATAGCTGGTAGTACTGTCAAACGGTGCGCCAAATAGCACCACCTTTGACTCATCATACTCAGCATCACAACCTATGAATGTTTCTATGTTTTTTTTCATTATAAGTTTTGTTTTTGAGAAAAATGAAACATCGTAACTTGGAATAACGATCATTCCTATAATCTACAGCACAACCTTGAATAGCATTCATTCCTGATAGCTGCGACATAACTTTTAATAACGTTCTTTCACACAATCTGCATCATCCGTTATCCTCTACCTTCTCAAGCATGTGCTCTACGTAAGCAGGAAGGGCGAAGCAGCCACGATGGAGGTTTGTGGTGTAATAACGCGTCTCAATACCCAGCGCCTTCCATCTCTCAGCATCAATATCCTCGACAGGATGATATTTCTTTGACGCAAAGCCAAAGAGCCAATAGCCAGAAGGGTATGATGGGATATGAGCCTGATATACACGACTTATAGGGAAAGAGTTCACAATCCTCTTATGCGCCTTCTGTGTCTCCACTCTGTCCTCATCGTAGAAAGGCGACTGATGCTGGTTCACCATAATGCCATCTTCCTTTAGAGCCTTAAAGCAAGAGCCGTAGAACTCTAATGAGAGCAAAGACTCTCCCGGTCCATAGAATCCGGCAGAGTCAACGATAATGACATCATACTCTCCAACGATATGCCTAATGAACCTCAGCGCATTCTGTGAATAGATGGTGACCTTCGGATTGTCCAGTCCGCTAGCAGAGAACGGCAGATATTTCTTCGCCGCCTCTACAACACCTACGTTCACCTCCACCATGTCTATTCTCTCCACATCGGGATATTTCAACAATTCTCTCACCACTCCACCGTCTCCAGCACCAAAGACGAGAATTTTCTGCGGGTTAGGATGCACAGCCATAGGAATATGCGTCATCATCTCGTGGTATATGAACTCATCTTTTTCAGTCATGACGATATATCCATCAGCTGTCAGCACTCTTCCATACTCCTGAGTCTCGAAGATATCAATACGGTTATGGTCGTTTTCCTCAGAGAAGATGTGTTTGTCTACTCTTATCGAGAACTTAACATTTTCAGTGTGTTGCTCAGAAAACCAAAAATTCATTTCTTAACGTTATTTATTATTGTTTTTGTTCAACAGATAGGGAGGGGTGTTCTTACGGTCTCCTCAGTTAGGATGTAACCTGTATAATGCATACTAATAGCAAGAACCTGCATAATGCATACTAATAGTAGGATGTAGCTCTGCACAATTCATACTAATAGATTGTTGCCTCACGAATAACGTTCAGGCGTTCAATCTTCTCATCCTCAGGCCCCGTCATAGAGCATCCCTTCTCTTTTGCATAGAGAATATAGTCTATTATCTCCTGCGTGATACGCTCCCCTGGAGCGAGGATAGGAATTCCAGGAGGGTAGCACATCACGAACTCCGTACAGATACGTCCGTTGCACTCCCTGATTGGCAGCATCTCCTCTTTTGGGGCATAGAAAGCTTCCTGCGGTGTCATGACGACAGAAGGATTGATATACTCATGGTCGAAAAGTCCTGTACGGTCTTTCTCGTACCTTCTGCGTATGTCATAGAGAGCAGAAACGAGTCGTTCTATCTCACGCATGCGGTCGCCAATGGAGATATAAGCGAGAGTATTTCCGATATCACCAAGCTCCATCTGAATGTCATACTCATCTCTTAGCAGGTCGTAGACCTCAATGCCCGCCAGTCCGATATCAAGTGTAAACACCGTCAGTTTTGTCTTGTCGAAATCAAAGATGGAGTCACCGTTAATAAGCTCCGAGCCATAGGCATAATAGCCACCAATTTTGTTTATCTCCTTTCTTGCATATTCCGCCATTTCCACCACATTTGCAAATGCCTCCTTTCCTCTCAGAGCAAGGTTTCTACGAGAGATATCAAGAGAGGCGAGAAGTAGATAAGACGCAGAGGTTGTCTGTGTGAGGTTTATGACCTGTCGCACATATCCTCTCGACACATTTGGTCCGGTTAGGAGAATTGAGCTCTGGGTCAGCGAGCCGCCACTCTTATGCATGGAGACACACGACATATCAGCTCCTGCCGCCATGGCAGAAATAGGCATATTCTCTCCGAAATAGAAGTGTGTACCATGTGCTTCGTCAACGAGCACCATCATATTATGCTCGTGAGCCAGTTCCACAATCTTCTTCAGATTAGAGCAGATACCGTAGTATGTTGGATTATTCACAAGAATGGCAACAGCATCTGGATTTTCCTCTATCGCCTTCTCTATCTGCGAGATTTTCATTCCGAGCGCAATACCGAGACGTTTATCGGTATCAGGATTTACATAAATAGGCGTTGCACCATTCACAACGAGAGCATTAATCACCGAACGATGCACATTGCGAGGAAGAATTATTTTCTCACCTTTCTTAGATGCCGTCAACACCATGGTCTGAACAGCAGAGGTGGTGCCCCCAACCATGAGAAAGGCATGTGTAGCGCCAAAAGCCTCAGCACACAATTCCTCCGCATCTTTTATCACAGAAATAGGATGGCATAGATTGTCGAGCGGTTTCATGGAGTTTACGTCAAGTTCAACGCATTGTTTTCCAAGCAGTTTCACCATCTCTGGATTTCCCCTTCCTCTTTTATGTCCAGGGACATCAAAGGGAACGACGTGGTTTCTTGAAAACTCCACAAGAGCTTCATATATCGGTGCAGAATTTTGATTCATCAGCAATAATATATATTTAGCACGAATACTTTACACATATATGAAGGCGCTATCTATTCTCCCCCATGAGAATTGAAAGAACAGATAGAACCTTCAAGAACATTTTTATTTCACTGTTTTTTGAAGACAGAAGGGGCATTAGAACTGCTTAAAGAAGTCGTTGCCCTTATCGTCTACAAGTATGAAAGCAGGGAAGTTCTCTACGTGAATCTTCCAGATAGCCTCCATACCTAACTCTGGATACTCTACGCACTCAATAGACTTGATGTTTGAGCTTGAGAGGAAGGCAGCTGGTCCACCGATACTTCCGAGATAGAAGCCCTTATGGTCGCGGCAGGCATCTGTAACAATCTGTGAGCGGTTACCCTTTGCAATCATCACGAGCGAGCCACCATTATCCTGGAATTCATATACGTAAGGGTCCATACGTCCCGCTGTGGTTGGTCCCATAGAGCCGCAAGGCATTCCTGCAGGAGTCTTTGCTGGTCCTGCATAGAGCACAGGATGATCCTTGAAATACTGTGGCATTCCCTCTCCGGCATCCAGGCGCGCCTTGATCTTTGCGTGAGCGATATCGCGAGCGACAATGATTGTTCCGTTCAGAGAGACACGAGTAGATACTGGGTACTTAGAAAGTTCCTTGCAAACCTCAGCGATTGGCTGATCAAGGTTAATAGAGATTGCATCTCCCTCACCAGCCTGACGCAATGCCTCTGGTATGAGCTCGTAAGGTTTATCGTCCATCTTCTCAATCCAGATACCATCCTTATTGATCTTCGCCTTGATATTTCGGTCGGCAGAGCAAGAAACGCCAAGTCCGATAGGGCAAGAAGCGCCATGACGAGGAAGGCGTACCACACGTACATCGTGAGCATAAGCCTTTCCTCCAAACTGAGCTCCAAAACCAATCTTGCGTGTTTCCTCCAAGAGTTGCTTTTCGAGTTCAAGGTCGCGGAAGGCGCGTCCTGTCTCATCACCAGTAGTAGGGAGGTTGTCATAATACTTTGTAGAAGCAAGTTTAACGGTCAGAAGGTTCTTCTCTGCCGATGTACCACCAACAACAATGGCAATATGATAAGGAGGACAAGCAGCAGTGCCAAGAGTCTTTATCTTCTCAACCAAGAAAGGAACGAGAGTTCCTGGGTTCTGAATACGAGCCTTTGTCTCCTGATAGAGGTAAGTCTTGTTGGCAGAGCCACCACCCTTTACAACGCAGAGGAACTTATACTCCATGCCGTGTGTAGCCTCGATGTCTATCTGTGCTGGAAGGTTGCAACGAGTGTTCACCTCGTCGTACATATTCAGCGCAGCATTCTGGGAGTAGCGGAGATTATCGGTTGTGTAGGTATTGTACACACCTTTAGCGAGTGGTTCCTCATCTTCAAAGCCAGTCCACACCTGCTGTCCCTTCTCACCGTGAATGATTGCCGTACCAGTATCTTGACAGAACGGCAGTTGTCCCTTGCATGCCACTTCCGCATTGCGGAGCATGGTGAGCGCAACATATTTATCATTGTCAGAAGCCTCTGGGTCGTTGAGAATAGCCGCAACCTTTTCGTTATGCTCCCTGCGAAGCATGAAGTTCACATCGTGGAAAGCCTGCGTTGCCATCAGCTCAAGAGCCTCCTTAGAAACCTTGAGAATCGGATTGCCCTCAAACTCACTTACAGAGATGCCTTCTTTTGACAACAGACGATATTCTGTTGTGTCTTCGCCAAGCTGAAACATTGGCGCATACTTGAATTCTGGATTTGCCATTTTGTAATATCGATTTTTTTTGTTATTATATTTTTGTAGGTATTCTATCTATTATCAAGGAGATGCCTTTGCCTAAAAGAGTTTTCTTTCGATAGATTATGCTTCAAGAACCGATTATTCTTTCGGCAGTTTCTTTACGAATCCCTTCAGTTCATCTTCTTCCACATCTCCCATCTGGAATTCTTTCTCTGCATCCATCTTTATTGCAGCAAGCCATTCGTGGCGCGACTCCTTCAGCGACTGGAGAAGCGTCTCGCGGTCAGTCTCCGTAATGCTATCAAGCGAGCAGAAGTCTGTTATAAGTTTATAAGCCCACGTCCATTTATAGTTGGCATATGCGTTATGGATATCAGACAGAACGGCTGCCACATCATTGATGTCTGTCAATACTTCATTCCTAATTTCTTCTACTAGAGCCTCAACAACCGACTTTGGTGCAATCATTCCAAGAAGGTCGGTCCACTCCCCTGCCCCATCCGTAGATTCCGGCAGTGAAGCCTCATGGTTTTCGAGTGCTGATAGAAGAGCAAGACGAATGGCAAGCTTATAGCATCTTATGCCTTTCTTCAGTGATTCATTCTTTATTATAACACCTTTATAAGTGTAAGAAGCAAGCCCCTCTCCTTGTTCTGCAAGGAGAAGCTCAAGCACTTTCTTTCCTTCCACACATTGGTTTATAACGAGTGGGTTCAACCAGTCATACTGCACGAGCGACATCCTTCCTGAGCGTGGTCTTCTGTCTCGCTTTGGCCATTTCTCTATATCTCGGTATGTGCCTACAGTATTAATATTTCTTCCTGGTACAAGAACGGTGTATTCCGGACCAGCAATGACATATGAGAACGGTAATGAGCTTGTGTCAGGATGTGTCTGCACCTTTCCCATAACCATTGAGAATGTTCCTATCTGCGCTGGCCAGAGAATATGTGCGCCACTGGCTGTCTTGCTTCCCCTCATAAGTGTTCCCCAGTGAATTGGTCCCATCTTATATGCATGATTAGAGAAGTTTGTGTTTGAACCAGCATTATAGAAAGAATATTCTCCTCCGATAAGAAGGGTTGACTTATGATGCGAGACAGAGAACGGGCCACAGAGTGCGGCACACGACTCTCCATTGTCCATGTGTGAGTTTGCAAAGAAGACGCTATTTTCAGAAGTAAATCCACGTCCCACGTGACATGCTTCTCCTACGAAGGTATTGTAGAGACGAGCAGCATCTGTAACCGAAGCACCTGCCTGAATGATGCAGTTGTCGCATATCACTCCGTCTGAAACAAGTATGCTTGCATCAGAAGTGCTTTTCAGCGTACATTCAACAAGTCGGGCAGCACCAGTAACCTCACAGTCGTCACCAATCACAACATTCGTTACCTCACGAGTGTCAGAGATGCTAACACCATTCCCAATTGTAGTGCAAGGAACCTTTGTGCGCTCCACCTCCTGACGCACCATCTCTTGCAAATTGCTCCATACAGCCTTGTCGCTGCTATTTCTCACCATAAGGGCAGCCAACTGTGATGTCAACTTACTGAACAAGATGATATTTCCATCGCCTGCCTCGTTGAGCACACTAATCACGTTCCCTTCTCCGAAGGTAGCATCGTCTGTAGTGCGAAGCATACTGACATTCGAGATACGGCAGTTAGCTCCAATGCGCACTCTTCCCTCAAAAGCAGTATTGCTGATTTCAGAAGCCGAGAAATCGTCTGTCACCTCTATTCCCGACCAGTCGCTACATCTGCAACCTTGTTTTTCTAATTGTGTCCGTTCCTGGGCACTCAGTTCACGATAGTTCATTCGCTATAGTCTGTATAAAGGAAGTCGTTATACGGATATTTCTGTACATGAAGCTCCCTGATTTTCTTATAAATGGTATTTTTAAACTCTTCTATGTTTTCTTTCTTCTTTGCGGAGATGAAAAGGCAGTTGTCGTTCAACTTTGCCATCCATGTCCGCTTCAAGTCATCGAGTGGAATCTCACTCTTGCGAATAGGAGTGAGGTCATCTTCCTCATGCTCCGTCCAGGTATATGCGTCTATTTTGTTGAAGATATACATTGATGGCTTATCGGCACATCCAAGGTCGGAGAGCGTCTTCTCAACAACCGTTATCTGCTCTTCAAAGTCTGGGTGAGAGATGTCTATGACGTGAAGAAGGAGGTCTGCTTCGCGTGTCTCGTCGAGTGTTGATTTAAAAGAGTCAACAAGGTCGGTAGGCAGTTTTCTGATGAACCCCACGGTGTCGGCAAGGAGAAAAGGAAGATTCTCTATAACAACCTTTCTCACCGTGGTGTCAAGAGTGGCAAAGAGCTTATTCTCAGCAAACACCTCACTCTTGGCAAGGAGGTTCATAATAGTCGATTTCCCAACATTGGTATAACCCACAAGAGCAACACGAACCATGCGTCCGCGGTTCTTCCTCTGTGTGGTCTTCTGGCGATCTATCTCCTCAAGGCGTTCCTTCAAAAGAGACATACGGTTGAGAATGATTCGGCGGTCCATTTCCAACTGAGTCTCACCTGGACCACGCAATCCCACAGAACCCTTTCCTCCTCCAGAACCAGAGCCACCACCCTGTCGTTCAAGGTGCGTCCACAGTCTCTGCAATCGTGGCAACATATATCTATATTGTGCTAACTCCACCTGTGTCTTCGCATTAGCCGTTTGTGCCCTCATGGCGAAAATATCGAGAATAAGACTTGTTCTGTCGAGAATCTTCACCTTCAACTCCTGCTCGATGTTTCTTATCTGCTTAGCAGAGAGCTCATCATCGAAAATAACCATTCCCACGGGCTGGTAGGGAATAGGTTCTGGCAGCTCACCGTCGTTAGTGAATTCCGTTTCTGGAAAATACACTTCTCCACGTTCTGCCCTTTCCTCACAGTCTTCTATATATGCCCTAATCTCCTCGAGCTTTCCTTTGCCTACATATGTCACACTCGACGGGCCATTCACCCTCTGCGTGAATCTTTTCACCGTAACAGCACCAGCTGTATCGGCAAGGAATTCGAGCTCATCAAGATACTCTTTTGTCTTCGCCTCACCCTGCTGAGGAGTTATCAACCCCACCAGCACGGCACATTCTGTTTTCGTCTCTGATATTACAAATTCTTTCATAAGTAGGTGTACAGAATTCTTTTTACAATGAATTTTAATGTGCAGTAGGTAGTGAAAGTATTATGAAAATAATTAAGCACACCTACTTTGTTGCAAAGGTACAATTAATTTTTTAAAATATCGCAATAATAAAGATTTTTTTTTTGCAACAATTGAAAATACTTTCGTTTTATGAAAATTCACCACAGTTTTACGCAAACGAGATCTCGCAAAAGTATCAAAACATTCATTAAATATCGTTAACCATTCACACATACATGATGTTTTCTCTATTTTTTATTGTAACTTTGCATAGTTTTTTCCTATATATATTAGTATAATAAAATAAGGTAATAAAAATAAGATGAGACAACTAAAGATTCAGAAAAGTATTACAAACCGTTCCAGCGAAGCACTTGACAAGTATCTTGTTGAAATTGGTCGTGCTCCACTAATCTCTATCGACGAGGAGATTGAGCTCGCACAAAAGATACGTAAAGGCGGTCCTGCAGGAGAACGTGCAAAAGAGAAACTCGTCACTGCTAACCTCCGTTTCGTGGTTTCAGTAGCGAAGCAATACCAGCATCAGGGCCTCACGCTTACCGACCTTATTGACGAAGGAAATATCGGTCTTATTAAGGCTGCACAGAAATTCGACGAAACACGAGGCTTTAAGTTCATTTCGTATGCCGTATGGTGGATTAGACAGTCTATTCTTCAGGCTATTGCAGAACAGAGTCGTATTGTTCGCCTGCCACTAAATCAGGTTGGCTCTCTCAACAAGATCAACCACGAAATCAATAAGTTCGAGCAAGAAAACCAGCGCCACCCTTCTGTTTCAGAGCTTGCTGAGGTGACTCAGATTGACGAAGAAAAAATCGGACAGAGCCTTATGGCAGACGGTCATCACGTTTCTATCGACGCACCTTTCCAGGATGGTGAAGACAACTGTATGCTTGACGTGATGGCTTCTGGCGACGACTCTCGTACCGACAAGAAGGTAGACCACGACTCCATGTCTATGGAACTGAACAACGTGCTCTCAAAGGTTCTCAAAGAGCGCGAGATAACCATCATTCGCGAATGCTACGGAATTGGGTGTCACGAAAAGGGTCTTGAGGAAATTGGCGACCAGCTCGGTCTCACTCGTGAGCGTGTTCGTCAGATTCGCGAGAAGTCAATCGCTAAGCTTCGCGAGAGTGGAAATGCGAAGATTCTTATGAAGTATCTCGGATAACCGCCACTTCAAAATATGCGACAATAACAAATAAAGGGAGGCACCTGTCTCCCTTTTCTTACAACAATAAAACAACGAGCCATGAAGAAGTTTATATTCTTATTCATCACCTTGCTGACCTTCTCCCTCTCAATGTCAGCACAAACAAAAGCAGAGTATCATCTCGACAAGCTTGAGCACGACTACGGAACATTCTCTGAGAAAGATGGCGTGCAGACTTGCACCTTCACCATCACAAACGTCAGCGAAAAACCTCTCGTCATCACTCAGGCTGTCGCAACATGTGGTTGTACAGTTCCAACATATAGCAAGGAGCCAATAAAGCCAGGAGAGTCGGGAGTGATAACGGTAAAATACAACGGTACTGGAAAGTTCCTCGGAAACTTCAAGAAGACAGTCACCATCCGCACTAACCTTCGGCCAACCGTGCTGAGACTCTCCATAAAAGGAAACATGACAGAATAGTTCATTCTGAAAAACAAACAGTTTGTCATAAGGGAACAGAATGTTTTTCACAAGGAAACAGATTGTTTTTCATAAGGAAACATAATGTTTTTCACAAGGAAACAGATTGTTTTTCACAAGGAAACAGATTGTTTTTCACAAGGAAACATAATGTTTTTCACAAGGAAACAGAAACAAACCATAACAACAGTATCTCGGTCTGTCGCTGGCATTAGAAATAATGAAAGAGGAAAGTCCGGGCAGCATAGGGTGCCTCACTACCTAATATAGTAGTAGTTCGCAAGAGTTAGGTAACGTAGAAGAAAAGAACCGCCCTGCCTTTGTGCAGGGTAAGGGTGAGAAGGTAGGGTAAGAGCCTACCAGCATGATGGTGACATCGTGGCTGTGCGTCCTGGGGGCTGCAAGTTCATGTATACTGCCGACTGAGGGTTGCCCGCCCGAGGCAGAGGGTAGAACGCTTGAGCTGCATGGTGACGTGCAGAGTAGATAAATGACAGACGCTCCATTTCGTGACCGAAAGGTTACTGCTATAGAGCACAGAACCCGGCTTATAGAGATACTGTTCTTTTTTTACTTATAAGGGTGTGTCAAAGAGATTGACACACCCTTATTTTTATAACTAATAAAATCATCTTTCTGACAGGAAATCAAGATTTCCTACAGTTACACTTTTCATACTCACGATTACACAACAAATACGGTTTATGCAGAACGCTGACGAGTGCCCATTCGTGCCTCCACAACATTTACAACATAGTCGCCAAGTTTCTCGCATTCATTTATGATGTCCATGTACATTGTACCCATAGCGTAGTTGTAGACATGGTTGTTGACATCATTGATGTTCTGACTGCGAAGCTGGTTGCGATAGTTGTTGATTTCATTCTCAAGGTTGAAAGAAAGATTCGCATCGTAGTTCTCTTTTTTGCCGAGCATGAGGTTATACATCTGCATGAGCGCATTGTCTGCCAGCTGCATCATCTGTGATATGTGCTCATACTGCTGATCGGTGAAATCTTCCTTGCCATTCATCTTGCGATTGATGGTGTTTGCCATATTGTAGCAACTGTCACCGATACTCTCAATCTCTGAAATCTCACGGAGCATAGCACGAATCTTCGCCTTAGAAACATCACTAAGATGGGCATCGCTGACACCATCGAGATATTTCGCAATCTCTATCTCCATATTGTCGCAGATGCTCTCATATTTCTCTATGCGCGAATAGAGCTTTGAGAATGCAGCTCCTTCGGTTATGGTGAGGAGTTCACGAACGAATCCGAACATACGATGTATGCGCTCCGCATAAGAGATGATCTCTTTCTGCGCCTCAAGCAAAGAGAGCTCTGGAGTCTCCATAATGGTGTTTCCACCGATGTAGAGTAGACGGAAGTCTTCTTCGTCACTCTTTGTTGTTGGCTTGATAATCATGCACACCACCTTCTCTATCTGAGGAATGAACCACATAAGGAGGAAGGTATTGCTGATGTTAAAGCAAGTATGGAACATAGCGAGCACAATAGGCAATTTCAGTGCAAGCGCCTGCTGAGAGAGAGAAGTGTCTGCCGGGTCATAGCCAGCAAGGTTGCACACCATGTTCACGAAAGGATAGAACAAGCAGAGCACCCAAACAACACCAAAGAGGTTGAACACGAGGTGTGCCAGCGCAGCCCTTCTCGCTTGACTGTTTGCGCCAAGTGCAGCAAGGTTTGCCGTTGCTGTTGTTCCCACGTTCTCACCCATCACAAGTGCTATGCCAAGGTATATTGGCAACACTCCAGTAGAGCAGAGAAGAATGGTGATTGCCATCACGGCAGCAGATGACTGCACGATGCAAGTGATAATGGTACCAATGGTGAGGAAAACAATTATCGACCAATGACTACTTGTGTCGAAAGAAGAGAAGAAAGCGATTGCTTCAGCGTTATGGGCAAGGTCGAGCGCCTTTCCTGCTGTGCTGAGCATAACAAGCGAGAAGAAGAGGAAAGCAATTCCGAAGAGGAAGTCTCCTACGTATTTAAATCGTCTGGAGTAAAGAAGGATCACTCCAACGAAGAATGCGGGATAAACCACACTCGTGAGGTCTACATTATATCCCAACGACATGATCCATGCCGTCAGCGTAGTACCGATGTTTGCACCCATGATAACAGAGATGGCTTGTGCCAGAGTAAGGAGTCCGGCGTTCACGAACGATACGGTCATCACGGTGGTGGCAGACGACGACTGCACGGAGCAGGTTACAAACATACCCGTGAGCATTCCAGTGAAGCGATTTGTTGTCATCGCTCCAAGAATATGTCGCAACTGCGAACCTGCCATTTTCTGCAATGCTTCGCTCATTATCTTCATTCCGTAGATAAGAAGAGCTAACGAGCCAATAATCTGAAAGAAGATTCCAAATGTCATAAAAAAATATTTATATATGT
>CALZTP010000048.1 GCA_945829115.1 uncultured bacterium
GTCTTGGTTGTCTTAGTTGTCGTGTTAATTGTGTGTACAAAGTTAGCAAAAAAAAATCGAGATATGCAAGTGATTTGAGCTAATAATTTGATATAAAATATTCACGGTAATTCACGGAAAATTAGTTCGCTCATTGCATATTTACATAGGTGCTCATCAGCTACGCAGTCACGGAAATTCACGTTCACCGAAGGCAAAAAATTCTCGTTTTTCGCAAACTAACATAAATTAATGTTAACGTCTTTTAATTTTTCGTTACTAACTCGCAATAACTCGCAATAACTCGCATTTCTTGTATTCGCCAAAAATAATGGAGTACCTTCGCATTTGAAAATCAGAAGAATCAGATAGCTATCCAAAGAGAACTCTATTCAACGCTTGTTAGCCGCTTGTTAGCCGCTTGTTAGTCTAACTCTGTGTTGATTCAACAAAATTTCAAGCAGAGAATACATGGTGTTCAATCAGTAATTTATCATTAACCATTCAAAACAGGAGTAGGAACTACCTGCAGGGCAGGGGTGTAGGGGTGCAGGGGTGTTAGCAGGGGTGTAGGGGTGTTTTTAAACACCATCACCATCACCCACAACCGAAAAGTGTTCCAAATCATTATGGCAATCAAGACCAATGCAATCAAAGAGTGCAATACCGCAGTGGTGGACAACCGACCTCATTGCAGCCCTCGTGGCAAACGACATAGGATGTAACAACGACTACTGATGTCTTTCCTTTTCGGAAAACAGAAGTTGCTTAATCTATGATGATGATAAATTTTTGTTCTCTATACACAATAAAATCTTATTTTTATTTAGTGTTATTGTGTATAAGAAATAAAAATAAATCAATCAAGCTAACAAAAATAAGTGATGAAAACAGAAGATTATCTTTGACATGACAGCTCAAGACATTGAACAGATACGAGAGACACGTAGACGTGCGAAGGAAAGTGTAGCTCCGGGATATGCCGCTACTCAATAAAATGGAGGTTGAATGCAGATGCTTAGCATAAAAATGGGAACTAAAGATATCGGTCAAAAGATGAAGAGCGTATTCTTACTACTTGAAAGGAAGATGGAATAAAATGTAACATATTCGCTCGTTTGTGTTACAAAACATACAACGTTTTCGAGAGAATTGCAGTACTTTTGCAGCCGAAAAAGAACTAACTATAGACATTTCAACAAAATATTCACTTTCACTAACTAATCATGAAGAAGAAAACAAACAGAAAAGAAAAAAACTGGGCATGGACAATGACCACAACAGGAATCATGATGCTATTCATCATGCTCTTCTCAGCACAAACGACTTTCGCTGGGGAACAACAAACAAAGGGCATTGCAACAAGGGCAGTGACTGACGAGGGAAACCACGCTCTGCAGATTGTCACACCACAGCCGCAGGAGAATATTTGGGACTGGCAGATGCACTACAAGCTTGATGCGCCAATGACAAAAGGAAGTACCTATAAGCTCACCATGAGGATAAAAGGCTCTGGTGATGGTACGTTAGCACTATGGCCAATAGACACTGCTTCAAGCAATAAAAACCAGTGGGGAGGAAGCAACGACTTGCAGTATCTCGCTGCTTACGATTTCTCCACTTCTTGGAAGACATACACATGGGAGTTCCAGGCGGAATTTCCTCTCAACGAGCTGGACTTTGTGTTCGGAAAATATGGTGGCGAGCTTCTCTTTGACGACCTCTCACTGACAGTGGCAGGGTCTACGGAAAACCTCATTGTGAATGCCGATTTCGAGAGTGCTCTGACTCCTCATTGGGAGAAAATCTCTTACCAAAACATCAGCTTTAAGATTGTCTCTACATCATTCAAAACCGACCTCGCAGACGCTATCTCGCAGGCAAAGAAAGTGCTGGAGGAGGCTGCCGGACTAACAAGGAAAGAGGCGGTGGCAGCTCGTGAGGCTCTCGAGACTGCAATCCGTGAGGCAGAGGCTTTCTCTTCTGAGAACGATGCCGACTACCTCGTTGAGGCAGAGAAGGTTAAGAAGGCGGCTGCAGAGCTGTCGCAGTGGATAGGAGTCCCTGACTCTGCCGACCCTAATTTCCAGATATTCCTCTGCTTCGGGCAGTCGAACATGGAGGGCAATGCACGCCCAGAGCAGCAAGACTACGAGAATGTTCCGGAGCGCTTTAAGGTGATGGCTGCCGTTAACATGACCGACCCAAAGCGCCAGCAAGGAGAGTGGTATAAGGCAATCCCTCCTCTCTGCCGACAAGGCACTGGACTCTCTCCAGCCGACTATTTTGGTAGGACAATGGTTGAGCGTCAAGGTGAGGAGATCACGGTTGGTGTTGTTCATGTTGCTGTTGGTGGCACAAGCATAAAGGGCTTTATGGAGGAGTATGTCGAGGAATATGTTGCTGGTGAGGCAGACTGGTTTAAGAACTACATGGCAGCCTACGACAACAACCCATTCCGCAGGCTGGTGGAAACGGCACGCAGGGCGCAGAATTTCGGAATGATAAAGGGCATTCTCATGCATCAGGGCGAGACAGACAATGGCAATGGTGAATGGCCAAAGATGGTGAAGACGGTTTATGAACGCATTCTCAACGAGCTGAACCTCAAGGCAGAGAATGTTCCGTTGCTCATTGGTGAGATGGTGCAGCAAGACGAGGGAGGTTACTGCTGGGGACAGAACGTGAATATAGCGAACATGCCGAACGTGATACCTACCTCGCATGTCATCTCTTCAAAAGGGTGCACATGTGCTGGTGACGGACTCCATTTCACTGCTGAGGGATACCGCATTCTTGGTAAGCGTTATGCGGAGAAGATGTTAGAGATTCTTTCTTCACAGTCGTCGGGAATAGAAACGGTGGCAGGAGAGGAGTCGGAGCTCGTTTGCGAAGACTACTACGACCTTTCTGGTAGGAAGTTATCCTCTTGCTATGTTTGCAGTCCTTCTTCTCCTTCTGCCATCATTATAAAATCAATCCGTTTTGCTGACGGTACGGTGAAGAGGGTGAAGGTGAGAAATGGGAAATAATTGGTTGCAGAAAACTGTTCTGGCTGGAAATCAGTACCTTACTAAAAATATAAAGAGTAAAGGTACTGGCTTCCAGCCAGTTGTTTTTTGCATTTGTCTATATCCGTAGACTTCGTGCCCAGCTATTCAAAGTATAGGCTTCTAACCTAATCCTTAGCGAATACCAGTATTTACTCTTCTCCCTTCGTGTATTCGTTCTGGTTGGAAGCCTATACCACAGAAAGAAAGCTATTTCTATTGTTGAAATTTTTTCGGCATTATTCCGTTACAGCCACAGACTGCTCAGAGCCAGTATACTGAACTGTCTTAACCTTCTGTGAACCAGCAATGCGGATGTTGAAAGTTCTTGAGGAGGGCATACCAGGGAACTGACCCTTTACACTGCCTATGGTAAGCGTACGGCTACGGTCGTTCCAAGTCATGGTGATTGTGGAGTAGATGCCCTTTTCGTAGTTGTAGTTGTCGCCCTCATCTTCATAAAGCGTGAACGATGCATTCTTGCCAGGGTAGACAATTATGTCGAGATTATCCCAAGGCTTTTCTTGAGCGTACTGCATGACTGGGGCGAGAGGAAGGATTGTTCCTGCCTTTACGAACATCACTGGGCGGTCAAAGGCAGTAGGAACGGTGATTTCTCTACCGCCAGAGTATCTCTTCTCGCAGTGGAAGTCATACCAGTCGGCTCCCTTTGGCAGATACTTCGTAACCGACTTCTCTACAGTGAAGTCAACAGCTGCTTTTCCACTCTCCTTCGCCTCTTTCTTATCCCAACCGCTCATAGCGTCCTCCTTCAAAATCTTCTCCTCGGTATATTGAGGGTGAAGAACAGGTGTGGCGAGGATGGAGCGCCCGAACATAAATTCATCGTTGCAATTCCATGTCTTCTTGTCGGAAGGGAAGTCGTAGTGAAGAGCACGGAGGTAACTCTCGTTGTTTGATGTCACCTGCCATGCGGTAGAGTAGAGGTAAGGAAGCAGCTGGTAGCGGAGACGGATGGTTTTCTCTATGGCATCATAGACAGGCTCACCCTTCTTTCCGAACTGATAGATCTCACGAGGAGCATCAGCACCATGACTTCTGAACACAGGGCAGAAGAGCCCGTATTGCATCCATCTCACATACAACTCCTGATACTGACTGTTCTTTGGCGCTGAGCCAGGACCAGCGGTGTTGTATGAGCTACAGAAGAAGCCACCGATGTCGGTGTTGAAATTCGGGCAGCCCGTCATGGTGTAGTTAAGACCAGCAGGAACCTGCTTGCGGAGCATATCCCATGTGGAGGCAACATCACCACTCCAGAGTCCTGCTCCGTAGTGCTGCTGACCAGCAAAGGCAGAGCGTGTCATGATGAACACTCGCTTCTCTTCTGATGCCTTGCGCTGATTCGCGTAAATGCCTTTCACAGAGGCTAATGGGAAGAGGTTTCTCACGCTTCGCCAAGAGCCCATGCTTCCCTTTTGGTTGTAGTCGCACTCCCGAGGATTGAAAAAGTCAGGGTCGGTGGAATCCATCCACCAGGCATCCATGCCATAGTCGAAGAGGGTCTTCAGATGGTCCCAGTAAATCTGGCGAGCAATAGGACTGAAGGCGTCGTATACCTTCACGCCAGAGGGGTAGTCCATGCGAGGAGGCCAGAGGTGTGACAGTCCGCTTTGTGGCCATGTCTCAAAGTCGAAGAGGAGTCCTTTCTCCTTCAGCTTTCTAAACTGAATTGTCTGCGGACCAAAGCTTGCCCATATTGAGATCATGATGTGCGCATTCTGTTTGTGAACACGGTCTATCATCTCCTTGCCGTCTGTGAATGTCTCGCCAATAAAGTCCATGGCATTCCATGTGTAGTTGCTACCCCAATACTGCCAGTCTTGAATAATTCCGTCGAGAGGGACTTGCAGCTTTCGGTAGTTGTCAACAACCTCAAGGAGTTCCTTTGAAGACTTATAGCGCTCGCGGCACTGCCAGTATCCAAACGTCCACAGAGGGAACATAGGCACTGCTCCAGAGAGCTCACGCATGCATGCATTCACTCCGTCTGCGCTCTTTCCATACATGAAGTAATAATCGGCACAGTCGCCAACCTCCGCTCGGAAGGTCATGCCATTGGCATTGTCTTCGAAATGTGCACGAGAGTAGTTGTCCCAGTATATTCCCCAGCCTTTAATGGACTGAATGACGTTCTGGAAGTCCTCAAGGTTGTTCTGTTCAACGAGCTTTGAGAGTCCGCGCCTGTTCAGCTTCCCATCCTGCACAGTGCCGAGACCATAGATGGCTTCGTCTTTGTCGAGGAGGTAGGTCTGAGAGACGATATAGCGCCCTTTGTCTGTTCCTTCTGTTCTTTCCTCAAAGCCTGTTTCTTTCTCCTTCAGAAGGTTCTTCCCCTTGCTGGAGAACTGCAAGAGACCGCTACGCTTATCGAGGGTGACGGTAAGTTCAGTGGAGGTCATTGTAATGGCAGTTCCCCCTTCCTTCACCCTTGTCTCAAAATCTGTCTTTGGAGTCATTGTGACAACCTCGCTTTCTGTTTCCGGCATGCTCTTTCCCTCAGGGCTTTTCTGCACCCTTACGATTGTCGGTGAGAAGAACGTCACCTTCACGTTCTTTCCTCCAGCTGAGATTTCCACCTTGTTCCTCTCTGTTGCTACAACAGTAACCACTGTCAGTAGCATCAAGACTGTTGTTAATAGTTTTTTCATAAAAGTGAATTTGTTTTTGTAATAGTAAAAGTGATAGTGTTTTGAAAGTAATAAAAAAGAGAGGTCAACATTGTGTTGACCTCTCGTGTGGTGATCCGCATGGGGCTCGAACCCATGACCCCAACATTAAAAGTGTTGTGCTCTACCAGCTGAGCTAGCGGATCTCCGTAACGCTTATCTTGAAAGCGGGTGCAAAGGTACGACTTTTTTTTGAAATACGTGCTAAGAATGATGTTATTTTAATACATATTAACATAAGGTCATTCCCTTCGCAACTATTTCTCTTCTGTTTCGTCTTCTTCTGATGCCTTTTTGCCTTCAGGAATAGCAATTGGTTTTATTCCCTTTTCTTTCGTGATATACCTCTGCCAGTAAGACATTATCAGTGTGGTGAGGGGAAGGGCGATGAGGAGACCGATAAAGCCGAGTAGAGAGCCCCAGACAGAGAGCGAGAGCAGGAGTATGGCAGGGTTCATTCCCATAGCCTTTCCCATCACCTTCGGCACCACGAACATATCGTTTATCACCTGCACGATGCAGAACACGATGAAGGCAGAGAGGAAGATGATCCAGAAATTCTCGCCAGTATCAGCGGCTTTCAGCAAGGCGAGAATGCAAGTAGGAATGAGTGCGAAGGTGTGGAGATACGGCACGAGGTTCATGATGCCGATGAGTATTCCAAGACCAATTGCCATAGGGAAGTCAATGATTGTGAACAGTATGGCGAACATGATTGCCATGATGAGCGAGACAAGTGACTGTCCGCGAACGTAGTTGTTCATGGCATGCTCAACATCCTTCATAACAGACTGCCAGAACGCCCTGTTCTCCTCTGGGAATATCCTCACCCAGTTTTTTGCAAGATACTCGTAGTCGAGGAGGATAAAGAAGAGATAGAGCAACACGATACACGATGCTATGACACTGTATATCACCGTAAACGTTTCAGTGACCACGTTCAAAAGACTTGGTGCCACATGCTTTATGAGTTCCGAGAAGTCCTTAGAACGGAAGAAACGTTCTATACTCGCTTTGTTTTCTTGAATGACCGTGTTTAGCGCCTCTGGAATGTCGGTGATGTTCGCCGTCTGATGGATATACTTTGTGACGATGGTTCCAAGCTTCTGGAACTGCTCTATCATAGGAGGAATTATAAGCATTCCGACAGCCGTCACGACAGTAATCACGATGGTGAGGGTAAGTAAGATGGAGACTGTTCTTACCTTTATATGCAATACTCTTTCCATGAATTTCACCATAGGGAAGAGCAGATAGGCTAAGAACCACGCAATGAAGAACGGTAACAATGCCGCACTGAGATAATTAAGGCCATAGAGAACGGCAAAGACGATTACCGCCACTATGACCCATCTCATGAACCTATCGAAGGTTATTTCGTTTTTGAACATTTTCTTTTCTATTCACACCTACTTACTACTTCTTTACCTGAACAACAAGGTACTTACTGGTTGACCAGAAGACCTCTGGGTTATTTATGCGAAGGATATATTGCTTTGATGCGTTCTGCTGGAGTGTGTAGCTGGAAGAAGGGTGAGTAGTGAGAATCTTTGCATATTTAGAATAAAGCTTGATTTCCTTCTCGATACGGATATCAATCTTTGTGAAGTACTCACGGTTGAAATTAGATTGTAACACTTTTCCCTTTACGAGCACACCATTCTCAGAAAGCTCCTTCTTTGTTCCAAAGGCATACCAAGCAGTGTGTAGCTGGCGGTCTTGAGTGTCAATGGTGTTACTCTTCTCCAAAGTCTCTGTCTTCAACTGAGCAACATCTTCGGTGAGAGTAGAGACGGTCTGGTCGAGCTCGTTGATGCGCACGTCACGCTGCGCAAGTTCCTGACGGAGAGCCTCCAACTGCTGTGTCTTGTCTTCCAGTTCTGCGGTAAGACTCTCGATAGTCATTTTCAACTGCTCGGCAGCGATGCTTCCCTGTCTTGCCTGCTGCTGGAGTTTCGCAATCAGTTCACGGTTGTGTTTCATTGTCTGAGCAATAAACGCCATGTCGTTTCTGATCTGCTGGTTTTGGTTGGTGTTCTCAGCATCCTTTGCAATGGTGACACGGTTCTCTGCTGCTGTGATCTGTCGGAATCCGTCTTGAATCTCGTTGAGGGTGGAGAGCATATCGTTTATCTCATTGTCTTTCTCTCTAATCACACGCATGAGAGAGTCGTTACGTTCTTGATCGGCGTTTTTCGCGTTCTTCTGACCGTTTTCGCAGGCTGTAAGGCAAAGCATACAGAGTGCAAGGAAAAATAGTTTCTTCATAATTATATTGTTTTGGTTTTTATTCATTCTTCTTCTAATGATGAATCGTGATGGTGAGAGGATCTTTTCTCTCTTGAAGAGTTCTTGCCTTTCACAGCAGGGCAGCCTGCAAGCACAATGACAATCTCGCCCTTTGGCTCTTTCTCTGTGAAATGTGCTATAACGTCTTCTAAAGAGCCCCTTACCGATTCTTCATGCACTTTACTGATTTCTCGACAGACACTAACCTGACGGTCGGCTCCGTAGAATTCAGAGAACTGCTGGAGAGTCTTTAGAAGACGGTGGGGAGATTCGTAGAAGATCATGGTGCGCTGCTCGTCTTTTAGTTGCTCAAGACGTGTCTGCCGACCCTTCTTCTGAGGAAGGAAGCCCTCGAAGCAGAATTTATCGCATGGGAGTCCAGAGCTTACGAGTGCTGGTACGAAAGCCGTTGCCCCTGGCAATGTCTGCACTTCTATTCCCGCTGCCACTGCCTCTCTGACGAGGAAGAACCCAGGGTCGGAGATCCCTGGTGTGCCAGCATCGGTGACGAGGCAGATTGTTTGTCCTGCCTTCAGCCTCTCCACGATGTTTGCCGAAGTGGCGTGCTCGTTGAACTTATGGTGAGACATCAGTGGTTTATGGATATCGTAATGTTTCAGAAGCACTCCCGAGGTTCTTGTGTCCTCCGCCAGAATGAGGTCAGCCTCTTTCAGCAGTCGTACCGCTCGGAAGGTCATGTCTTCCATATTCCCTACCGGAGTAGGTACAAGATATAGCGTTCCCATGATTTTTTCTTTCTATGAAAATAATGAATCCTTTCTCAGTTTCTCTCGGTCGCTTTTTCTTTGAAACCGTGATGAGCCAAACGATTATACCCTCCTTTTCTTCGTTAATCGCCTACAAAAATACTTTTAATTTCTGATATAGGCAAAAAAAATCAGCGTCTTCTTTGCTTTTTTAAATTTTCTTTGTAATTTTGTCTGCAAAATAATTTCGAAAAATATTTATTACCATAATAATGACAACAATGATACAAGGAGAAAAGCGGCGGCAGGGAAGAGTGGAGGTTGTCTGCGGCTCTATGTTCTCAGGAAAAACGGAGGAACTCATCAGACGATTGAAACGTGCGAAGTTTGCTCGCCAAAAGGTGGAGATCTTCAAGCCGGCAATAGATACCCGCTATTCGGAAGAAGAGGTGGTGAGTCACGACCATACTTCAATCTATTCCACTCCAGTAGAGTCGTCCTCTTCCATACTCCTCCTTTCAGACGATATAGACGTTGTGGGCATCGATGAAGCACAGTTCTTCGATCAGGGAATTGTTGAGGTGTGCAACATTTTGGCGAACAGAGGAATACGAGTGATATGCGCCGGACTGGACATGGATTTCAAAGGCATTCCGTTTGGTCCGATGCCAGCCTTGATGGCTATTGCCGATGATGTCACGAAGGTGCATGCTATTTGTGTGCGCTGTGGAGCCCTTGCCTATGTCAGTCACCGTATCGTGGAGGGAGACCGAAGGGTCTTGCTCGGTGAGACGGGTGAGTATGAGCCCCTCTGCCGTGAGTGCTATGAGAAAGCAATAAATGCGAAGTGAACGTTACCAAAGCTTGAAGAATGTGACGAAAGGCAATTATTCTCCTAATATTCACCTATTTTTTATTAAATAACGTTCAGGATTCTTGCATATCTCAACTATTCTTCTTAACTTTGTAGCGTAATTTTAGTGGGCAAAAAAATTCCACTAAAAAAATATATATAAGAAACAGAATGTCAAAAGAACCACAAAAGACAGAACGGCAGTTTCGGGAAGCTATGAAGGCATGTCGGGACATCTTCCAGAAGAAACTCTACGACTATAAGCCGTCGTGGAGAATGCTCCGCCCATCATCGCTTACCGACCAACTCTTCATAAAGGCAAAACGCATACGTTCGTTAGAGATAAAAAAAGAGTCGAAAGTGGGGGAGGGAATACTCCCAGAATTTATGGCTCTGATTAACTACGGCATTGTTGGACTTATTCAGCTTCGCAAAGGATTTGTTGACGAGATAGACATGACCAACGACGAGGCGATGGCTCTCTACGATGAGTTCTCGAAGATGTGCCTTGACCTTATGCTGAAAAAGAACCACGATTACGACGAGGCATGGCGAGGAATGAGGGTAAGCAGTTACACTGACTTTATTCTCACAAAGATTGAAAGAGTCAAAGAGATTGAGAACCACGATGGGGAAACGCTCGTCTCTGAGGGCATTGATGCCAATTATATGGACATCATCAACTACGCTGCATTCGGAGTAATAAAACTCACTGAAAGATGCCAGGAATAAAGACTGTATTGATTGCAACGGCAAGAGTGTTCACAGGTGTCACTCTCGTGGTCTCGGGCTTTGTGAAGGCAATAGACCCACTTGGTAGTCAATATAAGTTTCAGGACTATCTTGCAGCAATGGGACTCTCAAACACAGCGTTTGAATGGCTCACGCTAATTGCTGCTGTGCTTCTCAGCACTTTCGAACTGACGCTTGGCGTTTGTCTACTGCTTGCTATTGCTCGAAGGCTTTCCACACGTCTTCTCGTTGCATTCATGACGGTGATGACACTGCTGACGGTTTGGATATTCTTTGAGAATCCAGTGCAGGACTGCGGATGTTTCGGAGAGGCGTTTATACTGACAAACGGAGAGACGCTCGCAAAGAATATTCTTCTCTTGGCAGTTGCTGTCTTCCTCGCTTGGCACCCAATGCAGATTCAGAGATGCTTGTCGAAGAGCAACCAGTGGTTTGTGTTTCAAGGAACAGTGGCAGCTTCGGTGTTGCTCAGCTTGTGGTGCCTTTATGACCTTCCGCTAATTGATTTCCGCCCTTACCATATAGGTGCTGATATCAAAGCAGGAATGCTTGTTCCAGACAATGCTGAGCAGCCAGAATTTGAAACAACGTTCATTCTCGAAAAGGGGGGCGAGAGAAAAGAATTCACTCTTGAGAACTATCCTGACTCCACATGGACGTTCATAGATAGTAAGACGGTGACGGTGAAAGAGGGGTATGTACCTCCTATTCATGATTTCGAGATTCTCTCTCCCGATGGCGAGGATATCACAGAGTCGGTGCTTAACGAGAAGGATTATTCCTTCCTCCTTGTCTCGCCGAACTTGAAATATGCTGACGACCAGAATTTCGGAGATATAGACCGCATCTATGAATTTTGCAACGACCGCAACCTCCCGTTCCGTTGCCTTACCGCCAGTACGGAGGAGGATATACTCAACTGGCAGAACCTCACTGGTGCGGAGTATCCGTTCTTCTTTACCGATGCCACCACACTGAAAACCATTGTTAGAAGTAATCCAGGGCTCGTGATGCTGAAAAACGGAGTGGTGGTTGGAAAATGGAGTCACAATCGTCTTCCTAACCCAGAGACTCTTGAGAAAATGGTGAAGAAAACTTCTTCTCAAGAAAAAAAGTTAGTGAAAAAGGAGGTCTGATGGAGGAGGAAGGAACATTTGGTGGAAGGAATGCTGAAGGCAGGTGAAGAAGACATGTGAAGGAGACATGTGAAGGAGGATGCAGAGCCAAAGGAGGAAAAAAGGAGGAGGCAGAAAAAATGTATTAACTTTTATTTTTTATTATAAAAAAACTATTTTTACAAAGATTATGGCAAAAAAAATTGTTGCAGGAAACTGGAAGATGAACAAGAACCTGCAGGAGGGCATCGCTCTCGCAAAGGAATTGACAGAGATTGTTAAGAACCCTAACTGTGAGGTTATCATCGGTACTCCATTCATTCACCTCGCAAGCGTAGCAGAGGTTATCAAGGACAGCTGTATCAAGCTCAGTGCAGAGAACTGTGCTAACAAGGCTTCTGGTGCTTATACTGGTGAGGTTTCTGCCGAGATGGTAAAGTCTACTGGTGCAGAGTATGTTATTCTCGGTCACTCTGAGCGTCGTGAGTACTACAACGAGACTCCAGAGATTCTCAAGGAGAAGGTTGAGCTCGCACTCGCTAACGGGTTGAAGGTGATCTTCTGTATCGGTGAGTCTCTCGAAGAGCGTGAGGCAAACAAGCAGGAGGAGGTTTGCAAGGCTGAGCTCGCTGGTTCTGTGTTCCACCTCTCTGCTGAGCAGTGGAAGAATATCGTGATCGCTTACGAGCCAATTTGGGCTATCGGAACAGGAAAGACAGCTACTGCTGAGCAGGCAGAGGAAATTCACGCTTATATACGCTCTTGCGTTGCTGAGGTCTACGGTGCTGAGGCTGCGGCTGAGACAACTATTCTCTATGGTGGCTCTTGCAAGGCTTCTAACGCTCCTGAACTCTTCGCAAAGCCAGACATCGACGGTGGACTTATCGGTGGCGCTTCTCTCAAGGCTGCTGACTTCAAGGGCATCATCGACGCTTGGGGATAATTTCTACAAGAAGAAAACGCTGTTTCTTGGGGGCTTGTCTCCTTTGAAACAACGAAGAAAAAATCTCTCGCTGCCCATGCCAACAGGTTTTGGGCAGCGATTATAAACTTTCTGTTATGAGGATAGTCCTTATTATAATATGTATACTGTTCTGCTCACAGTCTGCAGACTGTCAGACCTTCACAGAAAACCTCCGCAAAGAACAGGCGGGGCAGGGAAAGGTGGAGGTGAAGCAGAGTGCGGAGATAGAACTGTTGGTAAACAAAGTCCCAAAGGCGAAAGAGGAGAAGAAAAATGAAGTGGGGGAGAAGCAGGCGAACGCAAAGAATCCTGCCGCGGAACACAACCTGAAAAGTCCTGAAAAAGCAACATCACCAAAGGCAGAAGGAAAAACAGAAACTGGCACTACGCCTTCTGGACACTTGAAATCTCCTGCCGCAACCACTGGAGCCCGGAAGATGGCAAAGACATATGAAGACTCCATCGGTGGACAAACAGTCAGAAAAATCATGCGTAACGCTCAGAAGGTAACTGGCTACCGCATTCAGATATATTCTGGAGGAAACAGAAAGACAGACCGCCAGAAATGTGAACAAATGGCAGCAAAGGTGAAGAAAAGCTTCCCAGAACTTCCAGTATACGTTCATTTCTACTCTCCGAGCTGGAAATGCCGAGTGGGAAACTTCCCTGACTATAACGAGGCAAAGGAGATGCTGAAGGAGCTGAAGGGAATTGGATTTACCAATGCTTGTATCGTGAAAGGTACTATCATGGTGCAGAAGGAGGATGCAGAATAATTCCTGCTGATAGAAACATACTCTTGAAATAGAATGACAGAAGAAGAAACATACCTTAGACCAGGACTCGAAAAACTGGCAGACCATTACAGTGAGATTCTCACATTGCTCGGAGAAGATAAAGACCGCGAGGGACTCCAGAAAACTCCTATGAGGGTGGCAAAGGCAATGCAGTTTCTCACGAAAGGATATTCACAAGACCCAAAGGCAATTCTCGAGAAGGCGCTCTTTCATGAGGAGTACAGCCACATGGTGATTGTGAAAGACATAAACTTCTATTCCCTCTGCGAGCACCACATGCTTCCGTTCTATGGAAAGGCGCATATAGCATATATCCCTAACGGAACAATAACAGGACTCTCAAAGATTGCACGTGTTGTGGAGGTCTTCGCAAGACGACTGCAGGTGCAGGAGCGAATGACCCACCAAATCATGGAGTGCATAGAGGAAACACTGAAACCAATGGGGGTGATGGTGGTGATTGAGGCGGCACATATGTGCATGCAGATGAGAGGGGTGGAGAAACCAAACTCTGTAACCACTACAAGTGCGTTCTCTGGTGTCTTCAAAGCAAAGGAGACACGACAGGAGTTTATGGACTTGATAAAATAGTCTGAGGAGCAATAAAGAAAATAGCAAACAAGATTAAACTAATTTTTGAAACATTACAACAACCTTAAATATTAATGACAATGAACGCGAAAGAACTTACTTTGCAGGCTGAAACCAACCGTAAACGTTTGGTTGAGATTGTCTACAACGGTGGCGCCGGACATATCGGTGGCGACCTGTCATGCCT
Source organism: uncultured bacterium (assembly GCA_945829115.1). Classification (GTDB taxonomy): domain Bacteria; phylum Bacteroidota; class Bacteroidia; order Bacteroidales; family Bacteroidaceae; genus Prevotella. Next base: position 13,976 of record CALZTP010000048.1, read on the forward strand.
TAACGTCATGACTGCTCTCTATTTCGAAATAATGAACGTGGACCCTCAGAATCCGAAAATGGCAGACCGTGACCGATTCGTGCTCTCAAAGGGACATTGCGTGGAGGCACTCTATGCTGTGCTTGAGGCAAAGGGATTCATTAAGAAAGAACTTGTAGACACACTCGGACAGTTCAAATCAGTTCTCTCTGGACATCCTACCATCGAGGTGCCTGGAATAGAGGTGAACTCTGGCGCATTGGGACACGGACTCCCTATTGGCGTTGGCATGGCGCTTGCGGCTAAGATGGACAAGAAGGCTTGGCGAACATTCGTGATGATGGGCGACGGAGAACAGGGAGAAGGCTCTATCTATGAGGCTGCCATGGCTGGATCTAACTATCAGTTAGACAATCTCGTGGCTATCATCGATAGAAACCACTTGCAGATCTCGGGAGATACCGAGGACGTGATGAAGATAGAATCTGTTTATGACCGCTGGACTGCCTTCGGATGGGATGTAAAGGAGATCAACGGTGACTGCATGGACGAAATTCTCAATGCCTTCCAGAATATTGACTACACAAATGGTAAACCTCACCTTATTGTTTCACACACAACAAAGGGATATGGCATCTCTTACATGGAGAATCTCGCAAAGTGGCATCATGGAATGCCAAACGCTGAACAGTATCAGCAGGCTATAGAGGAAATTACAGCCCGAATAGAAAACCTCAAGGGTTAGGCATAATGCCTCGAGGTCTTATGAAAACCCTCTTCTCAAGAGGCGAACAATAAAAACCTTAAAACTATGGCGGAATGGCATTAGCTGATATTTATAAAGCATAATGTCTATGAATCCCCGTCTGAGAACATTATAATTAATGGGGAGGGCACTTCCTCCCAAAACAAAAAATTTTACTATGATTGCATGTAGAAAAAGCTTTACAGACGAACTGCTCGCTCTGGCAAAGAAAGACAAAGATATTATTGCGGTGACAAGTGACGCACGCGGCTCGGTAACTCTCGGAGATTTTGCAAAGGAATTGCCAGAACAGTTCGTGGAATGTGGTATTGCTGAGCAGGATGCTGTGGGAATCTCTGCCGGATTGGCTCACTCTGGAAAGAAGGTGTTTGCTTGTGGTCCTGCTTGCTTCTATGTCGCTCGCTCTTTAGAGCAGGTGAAGGTAGACCTCGCATATTCCGAGAATCCAGTAACCATACTTGGTGTTAGTGGCGGAATCGCTTATGGCGCATTAGGTGCCACTCATCACTCTCTCCATGATATCGCTGTTCTTCGCACTTTCCCTGGAATGTCTGTCTTTATTCCTGCTGACGGTCAGCAGACAAAGGTGCTCGTAGGAAAACTTGTGGACTATCAGCAGGCGGCTTACGTGCGTGTTGGACGTGCTGCTGTACCAGAAGTATACCCAGAGACAAAGACTGACTTCGAGATTGGAAAGGCAATTCAGATTCATGACGGTAACGACCTTACCGTGATCGCATGCGGAGAACCAGTATGGCATGCTCTGGAAGCTGCTAAGAAGCTTGCAGAAGAGGGAATCAATGTGCGTGTTCTCGATATGTCGCTTGCCATTAAGCCTTGCGACCGTGAGGCTGTCGTAAAGGCGGCAAAGGAAACAGGACGCATCATAACTGTTGAGGAACATTCACGATTCGGAGGTCTCGGTGGCATGGTGGCTGAGATTGTCTGCGAGGAGGTGCCTGGTACGAAGGTCACTATTCTTGGTATTCCTGACGAGAATGCCGTTCATGGCACAGACAAGGAAATACGCCATTACTACGGTCTCGATGCCGAGGGCATCTACAATGCTGTAAAGAAATAATCTAAATCCCTTTTCGGTATGATTATAGCAATAGACCAGAGTACATCGGCAACAAAGGCTTTGCTGTTCGATGACAATTGCAAACTCATAAAGCAAGTGGATGTGCCCCATAAGCAGTATTATCCGAAACCGGGATGGGTGGAACACAATGCTGAGGAGATTTTCAACAATACGCTAAAGGCAATCTCTGAACTTCCTCTCGAAACAATCAAGGGGGAGGTGTCGGTGGCAATAACCAATCAGCGAGAGACTGTTGTTGTTTGGGATCGTGAGACGGGAAAGCCTATCTATAACGCAGTCGTTTGGCAGTGCCTCCGCGGTCAGGAAATATGCGATGAGCTGAAGGCAAAGGGCTATGGCGCTATGGTGAAGGAGAAGTCTGGACTGCTCATAGACCCATATTTCGCTGGTTCTGGAGCACGATGGATTTTAGATAATGTACCAGGAGCAAGGAAGAAGGCTGAGGAAGGGAGACTGTGCTTTGGCACAATAGACTCTTGGCTCGTATTCAAACTTACAGGAGGAAAGGTGCATGCCACTGACTATACCAATGCTTCGAGAACAATGCTCTTCAATGTGCATACGCTCGACTGGGATGATGACTTGCTGGAAATGCTCAATATTCCTCGTAGCATGATGCCAACACCGCTGCCGTGTGATGCTGTCTATGGAGAATTGTCAAAAGAGCTCACCACACAACTTCATCTGCCAGAAGAGGTGAAGATAGCAGGCGTCTTGGGAGACAGTCATGGTGCACTCTCGGGACAGATGTGCTTCGGAGAAGGATACGGAAAGGCTACTTACGGAACGGGTTCGAGCGTGATGGTGAATATCGGTGAACGCTATGCTCCTGCTCCTGACGGTCTCGTAACGAGTGTCGGATTTTCTGCTTTGGGAAAGACTTTCTATGCCTTCGAAGGAAATATACATTGCACAGGTGCTACGCTCAACTGGCTTCGCGACCAGTTGCAGCTTATAAACGGTCCGCAGGAGGTGGAGGAGATAGCAACGTCCATTCCAGACAATGGAGGCGTGTACTTCGTGCCTGCATTCTCTGGGTTAGGAGCTCCTTGGTGGAAGGGTGATGCAAAGGCTGCCATTTCCGGAATGACTCTCGCCACAACAAAGGCGCATGTCGTGAGAGCTGCCTTGGAGAGCATCGCTTATCAGGTAACAGACCTTATCCGCACAATGACTGAGAAGGCGGGAATAAACCTTTGTGAGATTCGTGTTGACGGTGGACCTACAAAGAACGCATTCCTCATGCAGATGCAGAGCGATCTCCTGCAAGTGCCAGTAGTCCGCTCTGAGGTGGAAGATGCTTCTGCATTCGGGGCTGTCGTCATGAATCGCTTCGCACTTGGAGCATGGAAATCGTTCGAAGAGGCGGAAAGCGTTTGGGAATGTCTCGGAAAAACCATGCCAAAGCATTCGCAGGAAGACATGCAGGATGTTTACAACGGTTGGAAAAAGGCTGTAAGCTCACTCTTGTAGTCTTCACCTCGTAAGCGGAGTTGCATAAAAGAAGAAGGGTGTTTCTCCTTTCAAGAGAGATTTTTTCTCACTTCTTCTTCTTCTTTTCCCATTTTTTGTGGAAAATCCTTTATATAAGTAGGTGTGCAAAATTATTTTTATAATCCTTGCATCGCCTACTGCGCATTATCAGCAAGTGACAACAGTCGAGTAGGAGTCGCTACACTCCTTTATGTCACATACTGATTCTGCATCACCAATCAATACAATCATTATAAAAATAATTGTGCACACCTACTTAAAAATTATTAACATTCAAATAAAAATACTATGAACCTAACAGCAAAACCAGGAAAAGAGACCTTTGGTATTATTATCGGTACACGTGCATATTTCAATGCCGACCTTGCCATTGATGTACGCAAAACAATCCTTGACAACCTTGCAGAGGCTGGATACGGATATGTGATTCTCGATGAGGAAGATACTCCTACAGGTGGCTCCATGGAGACCATTACTGACGGAAAGAAATGTGCAGAACTGTTCCGTAAGCATCGTGACGAGATTGACGGTATTATTGTTTCTCTCCCGAACTTCGGATTTGAAATCGGAATTATCAATGCTATCTCTCGTGCAGAACTGAATGTGCCAGTGATGGTGCAGGCTTGCGATGATGAGAACGACAAGGTTGACCTCGACTCCCGCCGTGACGCTTTCTGCGGAAAAATCTCTGTATGCAACAACCTCTACCAGTATGGTATTCCTTTCACAGACACCACTCTCCACACATATAGCATCCTGTCTCCACTCTTCATGCAGGATGTGAACCGCTTTGCTGCTATCTGCCGTGTGGTAAAGAAGCTTACTCACTGCCGTGTCGGACAAATCGGTACTCGACCTCTCGGCTTCAACACTTGTCGAGCTTCAGAGAAACTCCTACAGGCATCTGGAATAACAGTCGTTCCTGTTGACCTTTCTGAGATTCTCTACAATGCTGAGCGTGTTGCTGACGATGACCCTCGTCTCGTTGAGAAGATGAACTCCATTCGTGGATATGCAACTGTTCCAGAGGCTTACGACGATAAGGTGAAGGTGCAGGCGAAGTTTGGCGTTGCCGTAGAGACATGGATAGAGGAGAACGAGGTTGACTGTTGTGCGATTCAGTGCTGGGACTCTCTCGAGCAGAACTACGGTTGTGCCGCTTGCGTGACAATGTCTATGCTTGGTGAGAAGGGAATCCCTTGTGCTTGTGAGGCTGACCTTGCTGGTGCTGTGTCAATGTATGCTCTTCGTCTCGCAGCAGAGAATGCTCCTGCCCTTGCTGACTGGAACAATAACTTTGCTGAAGACCGCAACAAATGTGTTGTTACTCACTGCGGAAACTTCCCGAAGTCTTTCGTTCGCAACGATATCAAGCTCGGACCTCTCGGTGTGCTCGGTCGTACACTCGGTAAGGTGCGCACCTTCGGTGCTGTATACGGAAAGTGTACAGAGGGTGAGTTCACATACTTCCGAATCTCTACCGATGATACTATTGGCTGCATAAAGGCTTATCTCGGAAAGGGCGATATGACGAACGATCCTTACGGAATGGATGGTTGTATTGCGGTTACCAAGGTGCCTAACCTCCAGCATCTCATGAAGTTCATCTGTAAGAACGGCTTCGAACATCATGTTGCAATGGTGCGTACTGATGTCGTGGACATTCTCCGTGAGGCTATTGAGACATACCTCGGTTGGGAACTCTATGTTCATGAATAAGACTTCTTTCGGTATTAGATAGGTGTGAAAGTTATTTTCAATAGTTCTTCATACCTTCTTATGCTTCGAATACTGTAAGTGACAAATAACGGGCGATAGTGTCTTTTCTGCTGTCGCCCGTAGTTTTTTTATATAAAGAAAAAGAATATGATTACCCGTTGCTATCTTGAGATTACTAACATTTGCAACCTCGACTGCCTCTTCTGCCCAAAAACAGAGAGAAAGTTAGGGAAACTGACAGCAGAACAATATGACGCTATCCTAAAGAAAATCTCGGGAGAGGTGAAGTTCCTCTATTTCCATCTTATGGGGGAGCCTTTGCTCCATCCTCTCCTACCAGAATTCATAGAGAAAGCGCGGGGAAAGGGATTCATTCCCATTTTGACTACTAACGGCACCTTGCTCGAAAAAGCAGAACCTATCATTGATGCTTTGCCGCATAAAGTGCAAATCTCTCTGCATTCTCATGAGGGGAATGGAAAGGAGAATCCTGAAAAGTATATGCACGACGTCATGACTTTTTCAAAGAAAGCTGCAGAGAAGGGAATAATCATTGTGCTGAGATTATGGAATCAGGGGGGATATGATAGTGGCAATGAAGAGATTCTACGTCTTGCTGCAGAATATATTCCACAGCCTTGGACAAAAAGATATGACGGATGGAAGCTTGCGGAGAATGTCTATCTCGAATACGATAATATGTTTGAATGGCCCGATGGAGAAAAAGAAGAGCATAGAGAAGAGGAGGTCTTCTGCTATGCTCTGAGAAATCAAATAGGAATACTTGTTGACGGTACTGTGGTGCCGTGCTGTCTCGACAGCGCAGGGAATATTCCGCTGGGGAATATCTTCACCAATACGCTGTCTGAAATTCTCTCCTCTCCTCGTGCTGTTGCTATGTTCAATGGCTTCTCACGCCATAAAGCTGTGGAGCCGCTTTGTCGCCGTTGTGGTTATGCTGCTGTTACAAAGCGGTTTCGCAAGGAGTAGGGGAAAAGTGCCCTCTTTCGACTAAAAATCCACCCCAAGTCCGATCATCACGTTTGCGCCGTCTGTTAGCGGACTGTTGAGATAGTAATACTTCGGCTTGTAGTTGAACATATTGTCTATTGCAGCTGTTAGCTTAATATGCTCTCCAAACCTCTGCACAAAGGATAGCTTCCACAGTGTGTATGCTGGATAAGAAACCGTTATTGTGCCTTCTGAGATGTTGTAGTAGTTCTTATACTCCACATTCTCCGTAGACGATAGGAATCTGCCGTTGAGGGAGATGTTGAAAGCGTAGTCCTTTGAGAGACGCTTCTCGTATTCGCTCCTGAAATTTAGGGAATGGGGACGAGAAGGGATGTATTGCGTATTTATTTTATTGCCGTCGTTGTCTTCTGGCGTCTGCTCTTTTGTATAGGCGTATGTGAACTTTGCAGACAAACCGTTCTTCAAACGTGCCTGAAGGGCAATCTCTCCACCATAAACACTGTAATCCTCAAGATTTGAATAAGGCAGATAAGGAATCTGGTCTGTTACGCTCTTGAAGTAAGGTGCAGATGTGGAGATCTTATCTTTTACCTTATTATAATAAAGCGATGCCGTGAGGTTAAAGATATTCTTGGTGTATTCTGCAGAAAGGTTGAAGTTATGACTGGTTTCAGACTTCAATGACTCTGTGCCTTCAACAATCCAGATTCCAGACATGTCGAAATTGTAATAACGCTCCTTGAGGGTAGGGGAGCGGAATCCCATTCCGTATCCTCCGCGGATGGCAAGGCCCTGCAGTGGCTTATAGCAGAAATTCACTTTCGGAGTAACGTGGGAGTCTTTGTTCTCTGAGAAATAGTCGTAACGCAATGCTGCAACCATCTCTAAGCGGTCTGTAATCTGCCAGTCGTACTGCACAAAGACATCAAAGCAATCTTGACTCTTCGTCTTCTCTAAAAGTTTTGTGTTGTAGAGATAGTCGTGGGTCATCTCTGCTCCCATGGTGCAGGTATGTCCTTCTTCTGAACTGTGGTAGAAAAGCAAGCGGAGGGTGTTCTGAACGTTGCTGTAGTCGCGAATGTCAAGACCTTTTGTAGTGTAGTAATCAGACTTGTCGTATTGATCAAAGGCATAGCTCGCCTGAAGAATGTCATCGGGACTGATATCCCATTTCATTTTCAACCCACCCGAGAAATCACGGTATCGCTCTGGGATATCTACTTGTCTCGCTGTCTCACGGAAGAAATAGCCTGCTCGTCCAGTAAGAGAGAAATCTTTCCTCGGTGTCCATGTCACTTGCTCTTTAACATTGTAAGTCTTTTCTCCGTAGATATCGGTAATCACTCTCGTGACAGGGTCGTTGGCGCTATTCACAGAGTAGTTGTCTATGCTATTATAGGCAATAGAAAGGGTGTTGTCCCAGTGAGTGCCTTTGGCACCTATCGTGCCACCATATCTCTGACTGTTATGCTTTCCTAATCTTCCATTCACACTTACAGACAAAGGCTTCGTACTCTTCTTCGTGATGATGTTTACAACACCTCCCGAAGCACTGCTACCGTAAAGGGCTGAGGCGGCACCTTTCACAATCTCTATTCTTTCTATATTCTCTGTGGTAAGGCGGGAGAAGTCGATATCGTCCATTGTCTCTCCTGCAAGACGCTCTCCATCAACGAGAAAGAGCATACTCTGACCACTAAAGCCAGAAAAGTTCAAATGTGTCTGCTGGTTCATCGCATACGAAAACTCCACTCCTGGCAACTCTGCTTGCAGGAGGTCTTGAACGTTTGTGGCATCGTGGGCAGCAATGTCTCTTGCTGAGATCACTCGTGTCTGAATAGGGGTGTCCTTAAGAAAACGTGGGGTTCGGGTTCCAGTCACAACCACTTCATTAAGGTCAAACTGCCTGTAGGTAGAATCTGTCTCTTGAATGGTTTGTGAATAGGCGGTTGTAAAAGAAAGGAGTGCTACTATAGTTGAAAATATTCTCATTTGCCTTTGTTAATACGGGTACTTGTAGTTGATTGTAAGCCAGCATTTCGTTCCTTCACTGGAGATGTAATCTGCCAACTGAAGGGCGGCATAGGTGCCGTCTCGCATTCTCAAAATGAAAATATGAGAATTATGGTGAAAGGCAGGAGGAACAGGGGGAATACTCATAGCCAACCATGAGGAGAGCACTTTGTTGATCTCTATTCCTTGTGAGGGAACAAGAGAGAGAAGCATTTTCTCCTGACTGTCCCAGACTTCATTCTCCGACCATTCATCCTCTGTGAAACGGGCTTTCTCAAAAGCAGAACTGCTCTCGGGAAGCTCTGACATAGAGGTGTACTCTGTCTCGTAGACACCACCGCCATTTGTTCTAACGTTATTCCTATGAACGGCAAACGACCAACTCTCTGGCTCTGGCTGGGCATCACAAGGCGTGAACTCCTGAAACTTGTTGTTCTTCAATCCTTCACCCCATACGTCAAACCAGTAGAGATACTGTCCAGACTTTCCGTCGTGAGCACCAGTGAGAGTCATCGGAATAGGGTAGGGCGTGTGTGTGGTCTGGGCTATCATCAGTCCTTCCTTATCCCCGCTCTCCGATAGCTCATGGAGCTTTGGAAGATCTATGTAATACCAGTTCTCCCAGTCGGTGGCGTCAATAATCAATTGCCCTTCAACGGGAACAACCTCTTGTGGTTCATCATATATGTCTTCCAAGATTCCGTTGCATGATGTAAAGGCTAATAATCCTATCGTTGCAAGAAATATTTTCCTTATCGTGAAGTATGTATACATAATTGTATCTTTATTATTGATTGATTTTTTAGGCTATGAAATGATGCTGCCTGCTTCTGGTAAAGGTGGTATCAGCTTGTGATAGGAATGAGGGCTGTTATGCTACTCGATTGCTATGACTTTATTATGATACACAATAGAAGGTGCAAAGTTACAAAAAAAAACTCTATTTTCTTCCCTTTATCTCGATTTTTCCTCCAAAAATACGAAACAAATATAAAAAATAGTGATTATAAGAATTTTCTTCACAATAAATTTGTTGTTCCGAAATATTATGCCTACCTTTGTAGAACTGTTATACTATAAGTAGGTGTGCAAAATTATTTTTATAATCCTTGCATCGCCTACTGCGCA
>CALZTP010000049.1 GCA_945829115.1 uncultured bacterium
CTTATTTATATATATATTATATAATAAGGTGTGTGGATTTTAGTTTGTTACTTGATAAATCAATGTAGCAGCAGTCATGAGAATACTCGTTATGGAGAAATACAAAGAAGTGTATTGGTTGAAGAACGAGTTACGTGCTTTGATTTTATGAGGAGTCACGTAGACGATATCATTCTGCTGGAGATAGTAATACGGTGATGTGAGAAGATTTGCATCGTTGAGATTTATTCGGTGAACAGATTTCTCACCGTTAGCATCTTCACGAATGAGCAAGACATTTTCTCTGTGACCGTAGATTGTGAGGTCGCCTGCAGTTGCAATAGCTTCGAGAATAGATATTTTACCTGTGGAGACTGGTATGACACTCGGACTTGCCACTTCTCCCATAACCGTAACCCTATAGCTCGACATCTGCACCGTAACGATAGGAATCTCACTTTCCACGAGATATTGTTTCAGTCGTCTTGCAATAAGATCTTGCAGTTCAGGCTTTGTGAGTCCTGCTACATAGAGCTTTCCCAGCACGGGAAAGTTTATGGTGCCATCATTTTCAACGAGGTATGGAATGACACCCTGCGAGCTTGAATTCTCTGCCTGCACAGAAAGGTTAAACGGTTTTGAGGCGTCTGGGTCTGTGGTGTTTATATAGATTGTAAGTTGGTCTTTCGGCATTATTTTCGCTTCATAAAGCAATTTTGAAGCCGAAAGGTTTATTTCTTCCGCATTCTGCATATAAGGAATGTTTTTAACGCTTGTGCAACCAGTGAAGGCGATAGCAAGAGCAATGAATACGAGCAGTTTCTTAATAAGTGTCATAGGCGTATGTTGAATTGAAGAATCTTTAGATTTTTGGTTTTGATTGTTAAGAATTTATCAATATGCAAAGTTATAATTTTTTTTTCTTATTTTGAGCATAATACGAGAAAATGAGTTAGATTAACATTATTTAATTATTTCTATACAATATTTTTTGCACATTAGAAATATTATCATTAATTTTGCATCTTGAAACTGTAAATGATTTCCACCCCACCCTATTATTTTTAAATTTTTCAAAAGAGTTAAAAGAGAATTGCCTATCGACACATTTCTACTTAAATTATAAATTTTAAGAAGAATGACAAACCATCATGTTAGCTTGATGCAGACAGTGAATGTTGCATCAGTTTCAGCAGTCGAAATCGTTGCGAAGGATTTTAATGCCCTTAGTGACGAGGAGTTGGCAGTGAGGTATATGCAAGGAGACAATAAGGCTTTTGACATGCTTTTGGAGCGTTCGCAGACACGACTGTTTTCATATATCCTTTTTATCGTAAGGAACCACGAGGTGGCAGAAGACATCTTCCAAGACACATTTGTTAAAGCGATTGTAAAGTTGCAGCAGCAGGAATATGCCCCAAAGGGTAAGATTTCTGCATGGCTTATGCGCATTGCCCATAACGTTATTATGGACCGTTTCCGCAATTCGAAGGAAAAGAACTCTGTTGATCTTCTTGAAGACAAGAAACTTGAGGATATGGATAGCGACACTTTCTCCATAGAGCCTATAGAGACCCTCTTCATAAACCAGCAGACTCTTCTTGAAGTGAAAAGTCTTATGGACCTTCTTCCTGCCACTCAGCGTGAGGTTGTCTACATGCGATTCTTCCAGAATCTTCCTTTCAAGGAGATAGCAGAGATTACTGGAGTAAGCATAAACACCTCGCTTGGAAGAATGCATTACGCACTCCAGAACCTCAGGAAGCTCATTAGGAAAAAGAACCTCAACCTCAATCTTGTGTAGTCTCTGCTTGCAGATTCTACTTTGTTATTAGTCTCTGCTTGCAGATTGTTCTTGTGGTTAGACTCTGCTTGCAGATTGTTCTTACGGTTAGACTCTACTTGCAGATTCTACTTGTTATTAGACTCTGCTTGCAGATTCTTCTTCTTGTTAGAGTTGCTGGAGCGGTGTTTTTTTCTCCCCTCCTTTTCAACGCCCTTCTTCCTACGTTTTTTCTGAGGTTTCTTCCCCTTAGAAATGTTCATGGAGACGGTGCCCTCTTGAATCATTTTGAGATATGGTTCAATATAAGGCATTGCACCAATTGATTTTATAAGCTTAAAAGCGCGCTCTTTTTTCTTCAGCTGAAGAATGGAAAAGAGTTCGTTTGTCATTCTCCTTACCGTTGCCTCAGACATAATGTCGAGGTTCTTTTTCATGCTTTCAAGAAGTTCGAGAGAAATCTCCCATTCGAATTTCACAGCAAAGCGAATGCAACGAAGAATGTGCATGGCATTGTCACGCAACGAGATATCTGGAATGTTTGGAGTGCGGATGATGTGATTCTCAATATCGTGGAGAGCGAGTCCTGTAGGGTCGAGGAGTTCGTTTGTAGAGATGTTCTTGAAGAGACTGTTTATGGTAAGGTCTCGGCAGAGAGCATCTTCTTCTATTGTTCCGAAATGCTCCTCTGGTTTAGGGTCTTCTTCAAAGACATATCTGTTTTTTCTTGTTTGAACGCAGTCAATCACCTCTTTTGGGAATTGTTTTAACCTTACCTTTGCTGTTGCGAAGTGCTCAAAAACGAGCGGAGGTCTCTTCCCTGCCGTCAGCCTTTTCTTGTATAGCCAGAGTGCAAAGCGCACACCACCGTTAGGCAAAGTGACCGCAATGTCTATGTCATGAATTTTTGTATGCATAATCTCGTCTCTGACGCATCCTCCAACAAGGAAGACATGTCCTTCAAATTCAGAGCCTTTGATTATCTCAGCAAGTGCTTTGCATATAAGATTGTAACTTTCGTTTGTCATTTATTTGTTTTCTTCAACAGATTTTTTTTACACCTACTTTTAAGGGTTATTGTTTGATTGCCAGCAGTTTTCTCATTAGAAAGGATAGCCGATGGCAAAGTTCAGACACTGCGCCTTAGAGAAACGAGGAGTATTGAAATAGCCTCCTCTGCCTGTATCGTAAGGAGCATGAACTATGAAGCCCCAGTCAACACGAATCACAAAGAAGTCGAGGTCGTACCTTATTCCGAAGCCAGAAGAGACAGCGATATCCTTCAAGAACGACTTAAAGCGGAACTCACCGTAGTCACCCAATTCCTCTGTTGCGTTTACGTTCCAGATATTTCCTGCGTCTACGAAGAGAGCCCCATAGAACGAGCCAAAGAACCTATGGCGATATTCGAGTGATGCCTTCAGCTTGAGATTGGCGTTTGCCAGGAGATACATCATATCTCGATCGTCGAAATATTCACCTCCAGGTCCAAGTCCGCGAGTGGCAAAGCCACGGAGGTCGTTTGCTCCACCCATGTAATACATCTCCGAATATGGAGATATTGTAGAGTTTCCGAGCGGGTGTATATACCCAGCAAAGGCATGTCCCACGAGTTTCGACATATATCCCGCCATCCATTCTTTCTTTCCCTCTGCCTCGAGTTTTATGAACTGCGAGTAAGGAGTCTTGAGAATTGTTTTCTCTCTTTCGTTCCATCCCTTTCCAGAGAGTGTGTATATGAGGTTTGTCAAGTTTCCGCCCTCAGTGATTGAGATAGAGAAATCGGAGATAGAGCCATTGTCGTGTTTCTTCTGATTGGCATATGTATACCTCATCTTTGGAATGAAAACATCATTGTGAGACATCATGAGATAGACCGAGTTATCGATAATCTCCTCGTAGGCAGGGTCTATGCTCGCCATGAAGCTATAGTCTATGATGAGTGGAGAGAAGGTGTGCCTTGAATGCTTTGTAGGGAAGAAGTTGTAAGACAATTCCCCAGAGAAGATATTCCTTCTGAAATAGCCATTACGGTTTATGGTTTGAGCAGAGAGTCGCCAAAGGGTTGTAGGCGCATATTGCCAGCGTCTCCTAATCTTCAGGAACTTCGGTTTCAGAATCTTCGGCATTTCAAGAGAGACATCTCCTGAGAGATCGTAGTTTAAATCCTTTCCTCCTGCCGTCTTTCCAATGGTGAAGTCGAGCGAGCCATTGAGGTTAAGACTGAGAATCTCCCCATTTCGGAATGCGTTTCGCTTTGTGAAGCCCAATCCCACTCCTGGTCCTCCCCTACCCGATGTCTTTTGCGTGTAGGAAGCCGTCAGAGAGAGGTCGTAAGGTTTATCGAGAATACAGTCGAGCACGAGCGACAGAGAGTCGCCATATTGCTTTGCCTGCAAGTCGAGAGAAGAGAAGATACCCTTTTGTGAAAGCTGTCCAACAGCCTCGTCAATCATCTGCTGAGAGTATACCTTTCCTGGTCGCAGTTTTATGTCTTGAAGAAGGATTCTTGGTCGGAGTGGTGGTTTCTTCCCACCATATTCCACAGCGAGACGCCCTCTTGAGAACGTGTCGGTAATAGCCTCCCTCATCTCCCGTCTTATTCTAAGCACCGTCTTTCCAATATACCACTGCTTTTCTACACCCTCAGGAAGCGAATCAAGCTTACAAAGCCTTAGCATCACCTTTCCTGGTTGTTGAATAGTATCAGCCTGATATGTTAGATAAGAGTTTCTATAGAGATAGAAGCCGTTGTTCTTCAGAGAGTCAACAATTCGAGTGCGCTCATTGTCGAGGTTCTCTGCAGAAAACGGAGTACCCTTCTTAAGCAAGGTCTCCTCTGGGCGGAAGATGTCAGACTCCTCTTTAGAAAATCCGATGTATTCTAAAGAATCGATGGTGAAGAGCGGTCCGAGGTCAACGTCATACTTCACTTTCGCTGTCAGCGGACGCTCAATAGAGTCGTTCCTTGTGGTGCCCAACTTTCCCTCAATCACCTGATAGTTCACGTTACCACGCAAGAAGCCGTTGTTGTGAAGCACATTCTCTGCAACATTCACTCGCAGAGAGGGATTTGCGTCAGCCATGGTTACTGGTGCCTTTCCAAAAGTCTTTGCGAACCATTTTGGTATCGCTCCTTTTTTATGTGCGAAAGCATTCCATATCCATAGTCTTGCCTGAATAGGAGTTGTTATAGAAGACGACTGAAAGAAAGAGCCGTTTGGCTGACATGCCAAAGCCGCTTCAAGTTCCTCCCTCATCATGTTATAGTGTTCAGAGGAATTATTGTCGGAATATGATATTTTCTCTATGCCTCGATACAGTTGCTCATCCTCTCCAAGTCCTGAGGTCATGGAGCAGGAAAGCAGCAATGGAGCCGCAAAGGCAAGTATGGCAATATATTTCTTTTTCATCAGTTCTTAATGCTTTCTGAAGGTTTTTCAGGACGTTCATTTTTTATGCTATCCTTTGAAAGAGAAGACTGTCTCTGGGGAGTGAGAAGTTTTGCAGGAGAGAATATCTCACTGAGTCGTTGCATCTTCTTTTTCCACATGTATCCCGCACCATAATGGTCGAGGTAGCCTTCAATATAGTCATAGACGTCATGCTTATAGAAGAGACGGAGATACTGGTTTGAAGTGTCAGAGAGACGGTACTGCATTTCCACATTGTCGAAGAACGTCTGGTTTCTTCCCGGATTCTTTGCTCCCGTAGCAATTTTTCCACCAATAGAGACAGAGACACGGTTGTTCCAGAATCGTTTTGCGAACTTGAAGGAATAGTCGGTAGACATTGTTCCGTTGATGTTCGTACTTGTCTCCATGCCCACGGTAAGGTCCATTGTTCTGAGAGCCGAGCCCGCAATATTGCTAATCTCGTTTTGCAGGAAAGAGTTCAGTGCCGAGTTCATTGTGATGTTAGAAGAGTTTCTCTCAGAGAGATACAATCCTGTTGTGAGCATCGTGACCGCCACCTTTCCCCTTTCCTCGAGCGACATGGTGTTTATGTCGTCGTTGATGTTCTGATCTTCCGGTGCAGAGATAATGAACTGCAGTCCCATATCCTGTAATGTTTTTGTTAGCACGACACCACAGTTGAACAATACCGATTTGTTCACTCCGTCTTGTGACACGGTTGATTTTATCTGCTCTGTAGCAGTGATGTTCAACCGAGGATTAAAGATATTTCCATTAAAGTCGACATAGCTATTCTCGCTGATTGTGAACGTCTTCAGAGGAATTATAGGCAGCGAGTATTTCATTTCTCCGTGAGAGATGGAATATCGTCCGTTTAGACTCATTTCCGAATCTTTATATATGAACCTCATTTCTCCTGAGCCCACAATATCAACATAGTTTGTATGGTTTGTGTTCAGCCAGCAAACAACATGTGCACCCTCCCTAACAACGATGTTTAAGTTCAGCAACATACCGTTGACAGTTGGCAAGGGAGCCGATTTCACCTTTTTGTCGTTGAAGTCAACGAATGTCACCAACTCCTTCATGCGGTTGTCGGTGGTGATTGGAGAATCCTTCAATATGTAGCAAAGGTTTGTTGACGGAAGCACCTCAAGGCGAGCCCTGACATTAAGGCTTTCCAGTTCACCCTGTATCATCGAGTAGAAATTCACATACGCTTTTCCGTACGCCTCAGAATGCTTTGTTTCCTTTGCATCGATAATCATGATATTCTGTCCGATGATGTTCATGTTTGTTAGAATATGGTCGAAGTCAGAGAAATCGATGTAACCACTGATTTTCACTGGCTCCTTCTTACTGTCATAGAGAGAGTATTTCTCCAGTACGATGTTTGAGTTCACAATCTCCAAAGACCTTTTGTCGATGTTCATTTTCACTCCGTAAGGAAGAGAGATAACCTGAGCGTTACCGAAGTTGAGAGAACCATTTATATTAGGAGAGTCCACCAGCCCCTTTACGTTCAGCTTTCCAGAGGCAGTGCCAAGGAATCCAAGAATTTTGTCAGGAATGAAACCGTTGACGATATCAACTGGGAAGTCGTCGAACTTCACGTCGGCATCAATATGGTCTTGAACGCCAAAGCGATAGTTGCCCTTTATGGTTGCCACTTCTGCCTTGTCTTTGTAGAGCACACCGTCAAGATAATGCGTACCGTCAGCCTGAGGCATGTAGACAACCTCGGTGGAGAGGTTTCCAATCATTGAATGTTCATAGCAAAGATCTTTTGTAGAGATGCTGGAAGAAATGGTGGTGTTCTCCTTTGTCATTTCCACATGGAAGTCGCCACTGAAGATTCCCGA
Source organism: uncultured bacterium (assembly GCA_945829115.1). Taxonomy (GTDB): domain Bacteria; phylum Bacteroidota; class Bacteroidia; order Bacteroidales; family Bacteroidaceae; genus Prevotella. The sequence continues at coordinate 7,041 of CALZTP010000049.1, forward strand.
CACGCTTGGCATGTAAGGCACAACGGAGATAATACCTTCGAGGTCAAGGTTATGAAGCGAGAGCGTAACATCTTGTAGTGCATCGACATTCTCATCGTTGGTATATATCTCAAAACCAGTATTGTCGGCTCCCTGAAGGGCGAGATTAGCAAAGAGACGCATGTTTTCACCTATTCTGACATAGTTTCCAGCATTTGGCTTGAACGGTTTATAGCCCAGAATCTGCTCTCTCTCGTCAAAGCCAATCACGATACCCTCTGGTTTCATTGCTGCCTGCATGGCAATATCGATAGCCTTTTTGTCGTGCCGGTCGAGAAGTGCCAGTTGTGATGACATACTGTTTCTAAGTATTTTTCCCTCAAGAGAAGCTTCGAACGAAATTTTGTTTTTCTTGCCGTTCGCCACATTCACAGAATATTCCAGACTGTCGGCATCAGAAACGATGTCGAGGGCAATCTTGTCTATCTGCATGTTCTCAAGACACAAGGTGTCGAGCGACATCCTACCGTTTATGCCAGTATTTGGAGACATAGAAAAATCGGAATAAAGCGCATTAAACTCAAAGCCGAAACGTGAAAGGAGTCGAGCGAAAGGGTTCTCCTTCCCCGACCTCATGAAGAAAGTTGCCTCTGGCAGTTTGCTTCGGTAGGCAGAAGCATCTATTTCCTGCCTATGAAGCTGTCGAGACATTTCTTCTGAGAGCACAGAGATAAGGTTTGTGAGCTTTGTAAGTCCCTGGCGAGAGTTCAGTCTGAGGAAGAAATCTCCGCAGTTCACCACAGCATGTGTTGTGTCTTTTTCTGTAAACGCGTTCAACTCAATGTCGTCAGGATGATAGATGTTTACAGAATCCTGAATCCTTATATCACTGAGATGTGCCACGATGCTCGCCTTTTTCTTCATGTCTGTCTCCACATCGATATGTCCGCAGATGCCAGTAGACAAAGGCTTGTTGACCATTCTCAATGCCTGAAAATCAACATTCTTTACCTCAGCAGAGAGAGTTGATGAGATGAGAGTCTTTGACAACAAAGCGTCTACTCCCACCACACCGTCAAGAATAGGTGTCTGGGAGTTCAAGACAGCCTTCACCCTTCCATCTGCAAGTGTCATAGTGGCGTAAGTGCCAGCAAGGTCGTAGGTCATGTAGCGAAGTTCATTGGTAAGCAGCTCCGCCTGTATCTTCGTTGATTTTGAAAGCACATCATATCCCCTACCCTTTACGGTCAGTCGCCCTCCGCACTTCCCTATTCCGAGGTCAGGCATGTATTTGCTTATGTTTATGCTTTTGATGACAGCAGTAAGGTCGTAGCTCTCGCTCTTTGCAGAGAAATTGGCATTTCCAGTGATGCTACCTCCAAGAGCTGGCAAGATGTTCATTGTTGCCTTCGCTCTGAGATTTTCGAAGTCAAGCATACTGCACACCTCTCCACTTACCGAACCACTCAACAACTGAGGGAGAGAGAACCGACAGGTGTCAATCTTGCAGCAGTTATTGTCTCCCGACATTCTGAATTTCAGTGTGAACGCCTTCTGTGCAAGAAGTTTTCTGATGTCTTTAGAAATCATCTCACCGCCAAGAATCAACACATCTTCCTTTCCCACCTCAGCATCTGCTTTCAGTCGGATGTTGCCTGTCTTACCCTCTGCGAGATCGTGGAGGTTTGTTGTTCCAGAGGCTGTGATAAGAGAAGAAGGTGTTTTCAGCAGGAGATCGTCTATCTGGAAGTCATTTCCATTTAATGATATGAAAGCCTTTAAGTCAGAGATTTTGAGTCCTGACTGCTCCTTGGCATTTGCAGAGAAAATTCTTACTCCAAGATTTTCTCCGTGATAGAACAAAGAGTTTAGGGAACAGTTTATATCTTTGAAATACAGATTGTTATAGTTTATGCCTTTTTGCTTTACTTGAGAATAAGGGTGCTCTGTCTCGGGATAAGCAAGATAGTGCACCATAGAGTGAGACAAGGAAATGTCGCTAACACGGTATCTCTCCTCACGAAGGTCAATATCAGCATCCTTAACCTGAAGATTGCAATGGGCAGTTACTCTCATGCTATCTCCTGGCATCTTCACCCTAACCCTCGCATTCTCTGCATTTATGTCCTTGAGAATAATGCGCCATGGTGTTTCGGTCTTTGTGGTATCTTTCTGAGCAGTATCAGAGAGACAGATATCGAGGTCGCAAGTGTTAAGGGCAATCTTGTCTAAAACAACTGTGTTCTCTTTCAGTGACACCTTACTTTTTTCAAGTAGGAACTTCTGCAACGTTCCTTCTATCCGACAGTCTGGAATAAAAGAAGCTGTTGCCACCTCAGCATTTTTCAGAAGAAAAACATCAACCTTTACCTCTTGACTGAATAAAGGAAGCAGGCGAACATTGCAAAGAACGTCACCAACAGACACTTTCATGCCCGCTTTCTTTCCACTCTCTGAAACATTCACCTCAGAGAGGTTGAGGTCAAGAGGGAAACGAAGGGAGACAGTGCCTATATCTACCTTCAAGCCAGTGGCTTCTTCGGCATAGGTAGAGGCAATCCCTACCGCCCATTTCTGAACAGGAGGGAGATAGATCGCTATGGCGAGAAGTAGGAAGAGAATAAACGGTGAGAGGATTATTCCTAATGCTCCACGATATATATATGTTTTGTATTTTTCTTTCACTGAAAAAGAGTTGTTATTTTTTTGGTTGTTGTTCAATTTTAACTCTGTTAAAGTGCAAAAATAATAAATACTTTTTGAATTTCAAAAAGAAGTTATGTAGATTTAGTTATTATTAACCAAAGCAGGAAGAGGGGTTAAAAACATGGAAATAATATCTTTTTTTATTTTACGTCAATAATGGCAGGGGAATAAACGAAAAATAGAGAAATTCCTTTGGCTGTTATCGGCAAAGTTTATACCTTTGCAGCGAAAATAAAAACATAGAAGATTTGGATTGTGAAATCCTACCGTAATTATTTTTTAGATTTTTTTAGGATAACAAATTAGATGGCAGATAACCTACCAGAAAACCAAACGCCATCTCTTTCCACAAGGAACAGATGTTGCGTTTGAAGGTAGATTATCCTGCCTAAAAAACAAACAGAATTATGATTATCGTATCATTAGCAACTGCTTCCTGGGTTATCTTGATGACTGCATTTTTAAACACTTATTTAGTGGTTAAGGAAGTACGAAAAATCAACAAAGAGAAGTAAATCTTCTCTTTTTTTTATGTTTTGAGTGTTCAATTTCAATCATCTTTCTTTTAGTTAATAGTGTTCTAAATGGAATATAAACGCTAAATATTGTTCTATTCTCTATAAAAGTTAGACTAACAAACGGCTAACAAACGGCTAACAAACGTTTATCAAGCATTGAAAAGCATTAATTTTCATGGAATTTTTGTTGGTTTACTGAAAAATGCCTACCTTTGCATGCGAATATGGTGACAATATCTGTTGCCAGCCTAAGACTGTCAATAATTCAAAATAAAGAAACAATATGTCAAAAAAAACAATTACATTTCTCTGCGTGATGCTCTTCTCCCTTTCTCAAGAATTTCAGCTGTGCAAAGCAGAGCGTCTGAATGACATCTTTTCTCAATGGAAGGCGGGAGAGAAAGTGAGTGAAAAAGATGTGGTGATTTTTGGAAAGGAGAATTGTTTTGTTAGCGAGGAGATTTCTGACAGCATCTTCCGAATCATGAAGGGAAAGAGCTTCAAGAAGAACTGCACTATTCCTCGCAGTGACCTTCGCTATATAAAAGTGCTGCACAAGAATCTTCAAGGAGAGACTATGCTTGGCGAGATGGTGTGTAACAAGGCTATTGCTTCCGATTTGCTCGTTATCTTCCAGAAGCTCTATGATGCCAGCTATCCCATAGAGCGTATGGTGTTGATTGACAGCTACAACGCAGATGATATTTCGTCTATGGAGGCTAACAACTCCTCGTCTTTTAATTTCCGATTTGTTTCTGGCACAAACAAGCTTTCGAAGCATAGCGAGGGCATGGCGGTAGACATCAATCCGCTCTATAATCCTTATGTTAAAAAGAGGGCAGATGGAACTGTTGTGGTTAGTCCGGAAAGTGCCACTCCTCATGTAAACCGCAAAAAGTCTTTTCAGTATAAAATCTGTCGTAACGATTTGTGTGTCAAACTATTCAAGCAACACGGTTTCTCCTGGGGTGGCGATTGGAAGAGTTTGAAAGACTATCAGCATTTCGAGAAATAAGATTACAAACAAAAAAATGTGACTTGCGGGAACTGCTGTTTTATATATCCCACAAAGTCACATTTTTTTACACAGTAAAAACGGTGGATTCTTAGAACGTGTAGTTAAAACCAAGACTCCAATACTCTTTCAGCTGGAAATACCCGTATTTAGAATCCTTCTCCTTTGCTGAGTCGTCAAAGCGAGGGTAGACAAACACTTTCGTGGAGATATATTTTGAAAGCTGGAAGGTAACGGTGTTCTCCCACTCCACCTCTGTTCGCTTATATGTTGTATAAGCATAAAGGCGTGTCTGCCAACGTATTAAGTCAGAAAACTTCCACTGAAGGTCTGTGGTGAAAGTAGAACCCAGATCCCAAAGGGCATGCTTGCCTTCGTCAATGCCGTATTTAGTGGAAAGGGCGAGACGGTCTACATACTTGAAGTTGGCAGCAAGAGGAGAGATGTTCACTGTTCCTGCCAATTTTCCCTTCAGCCAGTTAACCTTATAGTCCATACCGAGAGAGAGGTTCACGTTCAGAGGAGACATAAAGTCGGAATAGACGGTGGCATCGTTAGACTTATAGCCATGCGTGAACTGTGTACTGGCAATAGCCTGGAGGGTGTAATACCAATGGTTTATGGACTGCACACCAAGCTTTGAGGTGAGACGAATAAGGTCTTCGGAACTCTTGAATTTATGTTCATTATCTCCTTGAGAGGATTGCATTCCAAGCTTCATTTCCAAGCGGTTATCCCATTTTATCTTTTCCTTGTCGTTATAGTTGGCATTGAAAGCAAACGCACCAATCATGGAATATGTTGACTCACCGCCTTTATACCAGTTGTTAGAGACATAGTTCTGGAGGAACTGAAGGGAATAATCTCCAGAGAACGACCAGAAATTTGGTTTCGTGGCCACAAGCGTAATCTCTCCAGAAGGATGAGAAGAAGAAGGGAGCGTGATGCTTTCCTGCTCTGCCTGACTCGTCATGCCTGCATCGTTCTTGACTGGCACTTCTGGACGATAAGCAATGTCGCCATCAGCAATGAGGTTGCTCTCTGTGTCTATCACCCACTCCGGATGAAGGATATACATTTCGCTTATTATTCTATCGAAATCCATCCCCATTGACCGCTTTTCACGAGAACCAAAGAGTCTTCCCGACACACCATGATAGAACGTCAGTGGAACAAGACGACTGAGCTTCGGAGTCATCTCTTGAGAAGGTTCTGGAATCACGGAGTCGGCACTTTCGATATATATCTTTCGTGCAAGTGCCAAAGAATCGCTGTAACGCTCTATGAGCGTAGGCTCCTGATTCCGCTTTCTATGGTCGTTATTACGTGCTTTCAAGGGCATCGAGAAAATGCATGAAGCAGAAAGAAGTAAAAATATAAATAACGGTTGTTTTCTTGTCATAATTCGTGGTTTTTGAACTTTCAAGGCGCAAAGTTAAGGATATTTTTTTAAAAATGTTATTTATTTCACGTTTTATTTTGAAATATTATAAATTTGTAGTATTTTTGCACTTCAGAATCTGCATACACAGATTTTCAAAGGCAAAAGAGGCATTTTTATGTCTCAAAAATTAAAGAATTTAACGTGGTAAATAACATATAAAAAAATAAATGGATAAAAACACTATCACAGGATTTGTGCTCATAGCACTTATTTTTATTGGTTTCGGCTGGTACAACCAGCCTTCGGAAGAACAGTTGGCAGAAGCTGCCAAGAAGGATTCCATTGCTCAGGTACAAACAGAAAAGGCTGAAAAGGAAAAAGCCGCAGCTATCGAAAAACAAGAAAAGAAGCTTGCTGAGCAGAAAGCGGACTCTTCGGCTCTCTTCTTCTCTGCCCTCAGTGGAGAGGCAAAGGATATCGTTCTGAAGAATGGAAAGCTGGAGCTCACCATCTCTACAAAGGGTGGTACGGTTACAAAAGCGGTCGTGAAGAACTTCACTGACATCGAGGGAAACAACGACGTAACCCTCTTTCAGGGAGCCGACCAGGAGTTGAAGTTCTTCCTGGAAGGAAAAGAGCAGAACATCTATTCCTCACAGTTGTTCTTCACTCCTACCCAGCAGACAGACTCTTCTGTCGTGCTCACTGCAGAGGCTGCGGAAGGAAAGGCTTTGGAGATTGCATATAACCTCGGAAAAACTTACATGTTGCATGCTCAGATTCGTGTGAAAGGCATGCAGAACAATTTCTCTCCTACCTGCAAGACAATGGGACTGGAATGGCACGAGCTCTGCAAGCAGCAGGAGAAAGGCTTTACATTCGAAAACCAACACTCTCGTCTGACATGGCATGAGGTAGAGGGCGATACCGACTATCTCAACGAAACAAGCGAGAAAGTCGACGAGCCTATCGAGGAAGCCATCGACTGGGTGGCATTCAAAAACCAGTTCTTCTCGGCTGTGATAATCAGCAAAGACAATTTCAAAGAGGGCGCACTCGTTTCCAGCGTCCCTCAGAAAAAGGGCTCTGGATACCTAAAAGACTATATGGCTCGCATGACCACGGCTTTCGACCCAACGGGTGCAAAGCCTTCTGAGTTTGAGTTCTACTATGGTCCGAACGACTTCCGACTCCTTCAGAGCGTACAGGAGGAAAGCACCTTCGGAAAAGACCTTGAGATGGAGCAGCTCGTATACCTCGGATGGCCGTTGTTCAGATACATAAACCGTTGGTTCACACTGTATGTCTTCGACTGGCTGACACACATGGGAATACCTATGGGTATCGTGATCATACTTATCACTCTCATTCTCAAGGCAATCACTTACCCTATGGTGCGCAAAAGCTACATGTCTTCTGCAAAAATGCGTGTACTCCGCCCGAAACTCGAAGAGGCTACAAAGAAATACGACAAGCCTGAGGATGCAATGAAAAAGCAGCAGGAGATGATGATGATGTACTCTCGTTATGGGGTGTCACCAATGTCGGGATGTCTCCCTATGCTCATACAGATGCCTATCTGGATTGCCATGTTCAACTTCGTACCAAACGCTATTCAGCTGCGTGGACAGTCGTTCCTCTGGATTGACGACCTCTCCACATACGACCCAATCATTGAATGGAACACAAACATCTGGCTCATTGGAGACCATATCTCGCTGACGTGTATTCTCTTCTGTGCTGCAAACATTCTCTATTCTTGGTTCACAATGCAGCAGCAGCGCGACCAAATGGTTGGACAACAGGCAGAGCAGATGAAGATGATGCAGTGGATGATGTTCCTCATGCCAGTGATGTTCTTCTTCATGTTCAACGACTATTCTGCCGGACTGAACTTCTACTACTTCATCTCGCTCTTCTTCTCTGCCGCTATCATGTTCGCACTCAGAAAGACTACTGACGATGAGAAACTCCTCGCAAAGCTCGAAAAGAAATACAAGGAGAACGAGGCTAATCCAAATCGTAAGCCGTCTGGACTCTACGGACGTCTCGAGGAAATGCAGCGCAAGCAGCAGGAAATGGAACAGCAGCGTCAGGAACTCAGAAAGAAGCGACTTGGACAGCAAAAATAAATCTTAACGGTGGAGGACATCATATTCTCCACCCCAAAAATAATCATAAATCCCCTAAATTATGAACGCAAAAAAAATAATTGCAACAACGATAATGGCATTGTGCGGCATATCTACAATGACGGCCTCTCCTGTCATAGGGCGTGCTGAGGCTGATGTGGTGAAGTCACAGAAAATGACTCCAGAAGTACTCTGGAGCATGGGAAGAATTGCTGCTGCCGTGGCTTCTCCTGACGGAAAGAATATCGTTTATCAGGTGGGCTACTACTCCGTTAAAGAGAACAAAAGCCATCACGTGCTCTATATCGTAAGCAGTGAGGGCGGAACACCTACCCTTCTCACCGTCTCTGAGAAAAACGAAACAGACCCTCAGTGGATTGAAAACGGAGAGAAGATTGCTTTCCTTTCTGGTGGACAACTCTGGACAATGGATAAGGAAGGAAAAAATCGTAAGAAGATTTCTGACGACAAAATGGGAATAAACGCCTTTAAATTCTCTCCAAATGGAAAGCACGTCATTCTCACAAAGTCTCTTCCTTTTAATAATATCATTCAGAAGAACCCAGAAGACCTACCTCTCGCCACTGGGCGTGTCATAAACGACATTATGTATCGCCACTGGGACCATTACGTGGAAAGCATTCAGCATCCTTTCGTCGCTGAGGTGACTCCAGAGGGTATCTCTGAAGGTGTGGACATCATGCAGGGGGAACCATATGAATGTCCGATGGAACCTTTTGGAGGTATTGAGCAGCTCGACTGGAGCAAAGACTCGAAGTCCATTGCCTACACTTCTCGAAAGCTTATTGGCACAGACTATGCCACTTCTACCGACTCTGATATATACCTTTATAATATAGAGACTCGGGAGACAAAGAATATCTGTAAACCTGAGGGGTATGTGGCTCCAAAGAGCGACCCTGCTCTCAGCAAGAAATTCCAGGCTGTGAACAGCAAGGAGAATCTGAAAAACAATGTTGGTTACGACCAAAACCCTCAATTCTCTCCTTGTGGGAAATACATCGCTTGGGTGAGCATGGAGCGTGATGGTTATGAGGCTGACCTGAACCGTCTTTGTATCTATAACCTCTCTACTGGTGAGAAGAACTTCGTTTCTTTCAAGAGTAATGTGGAGGAGTTCTGCTGGAACACAAAAGCAGATGGCTCTCTCTTCTTCATAAGCGTATGGCACGGATGCAGAAACATTTATTCGTTGAGTGCAAAGGGTGAAATAAAGCAGATAACAGACGAAAAGGCAAACTATGTCTCTCTTGCTCCGCTCAACGATGGTAAGCGCCTCTTAACCATGAAGCAGAGCATGTCGTCTCCAAATGAGATCTTCACACTCCTTCCTGGAAAAACCATGGTAAAAAACGTGGTTAAGAAGGTCACAGAGGAAAACACTCATATTCTCTCACAGCTGCATCTCGGACGTGTCGACCAACGTTGGGTGAAGACAACAGATGGAAAGGATATGCTCGTATGGATTGTGCTTCCTGCTGATTTTGATGTAAACAAGAAATACCCTACGATTCTCTACTGCCAGGGTGGTCCGCAGAGTGCGGTAAGTCAGTTCTGGAGCTTCAGATGGAATATGCAGATGATGGCGGCAAACGGATATATCGTGGTGGCTCCAAACAGAAGAGGACTACCTGGCTTCGGACCAGAATGGAACGAGGAGATCAGTGGCGACTGGGCGGGGCAATGCATGAGAGACTATCTCTCTGCCATTGACGATGCATGTGAAAACCTGCCTTATGTCGACAAAAACCGACTTGGTGCTGTGGGTGCCAGCTTCGGTGGATTCAGCGTCTATTGGCTTGCTGGGAATCACGAAAACCGCTTCAAATGCTTCATAGCCCATAATGGTGCCTTCAACCTTGAAGCAATGTATACCGACACGGAGGAGGTGTGGTTCTCTAACTGGGACTACGATGGCGCTTATTGGCACAAGAGTCTAACAGAGAACGGAAAGAGGACATACGAAAACTCTCCTCATAAGTTCGTAGATAAATGGAACACACCTATTCTCTGCATTCATGGAGAGCTCGATTACCGCATCTCTTACAACCAAGGAATGGGAGCCTTCAATGCAGCACGCCTAAAGGGAATACCAGCGCAATATCTCATCTTCCCTGATGAAAACCACTGGGTATTGAAACCACAGAACGGCATTCTGTGGCAGCGCACCTTCTTCGGATGGCTCGACAAATGGCTGAAATAGCCCCTGCTTTAAGAGCCCAGCCCCCTTCCATAGGAGCTCTGCCCCTTTTTATAGCAGCTCTGCCCCCTTCCATAGGAACCCAGCCCCTTTTATAGCAGCTCTGCCATTTCATAGGAGTTCTGCCCCTTTTCATAGGAGCTCTGCCGTTAATAACGAGGGCATCTAATGCCCTCCATCCCCAAATTCGAAACAAACAAAACATCGAAAAAATAAATCATGGCAACAGAAAACAATAACATTCAGGAGAAAAAAGAAACCCTCAACTTCATTGAGCAGAGGGTAGCAAAAGACCTTGCTGAAGGAAAGAACGGAGGACGTTTACAGACACGATTCCCTCCAGAGCCTAATGGTTACCTGCATATCGGTCATGCAAAAGCGATTGCTATTGACTTCGGTATTGCAGAGCGTTTCGGAGGTGTCTGCAACCTTCGTATGGACGATACCAACCCTCAAAAAGAAGATACCGAATATGTTGAGGCTATCAAGCGAGACATTCAGTGGCTCGGCTACAAATGGGGAAAGCTCGTCTATGCCTCTGACTACTTTCAGGACCTTTGGGACTTCGCCGTTTGGTGTATAAAGACCGGAAAGGCGTATGTTGACGAGCAGTCGGCGGAAACCATTGCTCAGCAGAAAGGTACTCCAACCACTCCAGGAACCAACTCTCCATTTCGTGACCGTCCTGTTGAGGAGAGTCTGAAACTCTTCGAGGAGATGAACTCTGGAAACATCGAGCCAGGAAAGATGGTGTTGCGTGCAAAGATTGATATGGCATCTCCAAACATGCACTTCCGTGACCCTTTCATGTATCGCGTATTGAACATGGAGCATTGGCGCACAGGAAACAAGTGGAAGGCATACCCAATGTACGACTTCACACACGGGCAGTCCGACTATCTTGAAGGTGTTACACACTCCATCTGCACTCTTGAATTCGTGCCTCACCATGAACTCTACGACCTCTTCGTGACTTGGATGAAAGAATGGAGAGCAGAGGTGCTGAAGACTACTGTAGACTGTGAAGTGCCTGTTGATGGAGATATCGAAGACAATCGTCCTCGTCAGTTTGAGTTCAACAAGCTGAACCTCAACTACACACTCATGTCAAAGAGAAATCTCTTGATTCTCACTCAGGAGAACGTGGTGAACGGATGGGACGACCCTCGTATGCCTACCATCTGTGGAATAAGGCGCCGAGGCTACTCACCAGAGGCTATTCTGAAATTCATAGAGTCAATAGGATACACCAATTTCGATGCGCTGAACGATATCAAGCTCCTTGAAGCTGCTGCGCGTCAAGACCTTAACGATCGCGCAACTCGTGTCTCTGCTGTACTCAACCCCGTGAAGCTCATCATCGAGAACTATCCAGAGGGACAGTCTGAGGAACTCGAGGTTGTAAACAATCCAGAACGTCCAGAAGATGGCACTCACACCATCACTTTCTCACGAGAGCTATGGATTGAGCGCGATGACTTCAAAGTAGAACCTGACAAAAAATTCTTCCGTATGTACCCTGGAAAGGAAACTCGTCTGAAAGGTGCTTATATCCTTAACTGCACTGGCTTCAAGGCAGACGAGAACGGCACGGTACAAGAGATCTATTGCACATACGACCCTGACTCAAAAGCAGGAACACCGGGTGCTGACCGTAAGGTGAAGGGAACAATCCATTGGGTGAGCTGCAACCATTGTCTCCCTGCTGAGGTACGCAACTATGAGTGCCTTTGGCTCTGCGAAAACCCTCGTGATGCCATCAAGCAGTATGAGAAAGAAAACGGAGTGAGAGGAATTGATGCTATGCGCCCATTCCTTAACCCTAACAGTCTCAGCGTAAACAAGAATGCTTACGTAGAGAAATTCGTACAGGAACTGCCGCAACTCTCTTACCTCCAGTTCAACCGTATCGGATACTTCAATATCGACACTGACTCTACTCCAGACCACCTCGTCTTCAACTCAACTGTTGGTCTGAAAGAGAGCAAAGGAAAATAAAACAAAAAAAATATTTACTAACTTACAGGATCTTTACATCCAGGGGAGAGAAGATTTTTCTCTTTCATAAAAACGGCTCTCCCTTGAGTGAAAATCCTGCCTAAAACATTTTTAACTATCATGGACAATAATCTCTGTGGCTTGAACTACAAGGACTTCAAAACCGTTGTAAACGGAAAGAAGACAGAACTCTTTATCCTCCGCAACCAAAAAGGTTACGAGTGTGCAATTACTAACTTCGGTGGAGCAATCGTGGCTATCATGGTGCCTGACAAAAACGGTGAGGTGGCAAACGTTATTCAGGGGCACGACAACATCGAGGAGGTGGTGAACTCTCCAGAACCTTTCCTCTCTACTCTCATCGGAAGATGGGGAAACCGTATCAAGGATGGAAAATTCACCCTCGCAGGAAAAGAGTATCAGCTCGCTCTCAACGATGGTCCTAACCATCTTCACGGTGGTCCTACCGGCTTCCACGCAAGAGTGTGGGACGCAACAGCCATGAACGACAATACTCTCGTGCTGAAATACACTTCTGCTTACGGAGAAGAGGGCTTCACTGGCGAGATGTCTGTCACTGTTGAGTATACTTGGACTGACGATAACGAACTCATCATCGACTACCTCGCAACAACAAACAAGAAGACAATCGTGAACCTCACTCACCATGCGTTCTTCTCTCTCGCTGGTATCGCTGACCCTACTCCATCGGTGGAGAATCTACTTCTCGAAATGAATGCTGACTTCTATCTCCCTATCGACAAGACAAGCATTCCTACTGGCGAGATTCTTAAGGTAGAGGGAACTCCGTTCGACTTCCGCACTCCAAAGACTGTTGGACAGGATATCAATGCCGACAACGAGCAGCTGAAGAACGGTCATGGCTACGACCATAACTACGTGCTCAACAAGCGTGAGGAGGGTGAACTGAGCTTCGCAGCACGCATCACAGAGCCTAACTCTGGACGCACAATGGAATGCTGGACAACAGAACCTGGACTCCAGCTCTATACTGGTAACTTCGAAAGCGGAATAAAGGGTACTCATGGCTCTACATATCCGTTCAGAAGTGGCATCTGTCTTGAGGCTCAACATTTCCCTGATTCTCCTAACCGCAGCTACTTCCCAAGCGTGGTGCTCAACCCAGGTGAGAACTACACTCAGCGCACAATATACCGCTTCGGTGTTGTAGAATAATATTCCCTTGACTTTCAGATATACTTTTCATATAGAAAATCACCTGATCCTTTAACTAAGAAAATCACCTGGCTCTTCTATTGAAAAAAAGTATATCTGAAAGTGCTTTGCAAAAAAAAGTGATATAATTTCTTATATAACTATAAAAAAAATCTCCCCCTGACTAAATACTATGATGGATATTGAATACGTAAGAAGTCGCTTCATAAAGCATTTTGACGGAAAAACAGGAAATATTTACGCTGCTCCAGGACGCATTAATCTTATCGGTGAGCATACTGACTATAACGGTGGTTTTGTGTTCCCAGGAGCAGTAGACTGTGGCATACTTGCTGAGGTGCGCCCAAACGGTACTGAGACGGTGATGTGCTACTCTATCGACCTTAAAGACCGTGTGGAGTTTAAGGTAAACGACGAGAAGGGACCTTCCGCCACTTGGGCTCGCTTTATCTTCGGAATGGTGAAGGAGATGCAGGCGAGAGGTGTCGATGTGAAGGGCTTCAACACAGCTTTTGCTGGCGATGTGCCTCTCGGTGCTGGTATGTCTTCTTCTGCTGCCTTAGAAAGCTGCTTCGCCTTTGCTCTCAACGACCTCTTCGGCGACAACAAGGTGAGCAAATGGGAAATGGTGCTTGCCGGACAGGCAACAGAGCATAAGTACATTGGTTGCAACTGTGGCATCATGGATCAGTTCGCAAGTGTCTTCGGACAAGAGGGAAAGCTGATGCGTCTCGACTGCAATAGTCGTGATTTTGAGTATTTCCCTTTTAACCCTCAGGGCTACAAACTCTTACTCGTTAACTCTTGTGTAAAGCATGAACTCGCTGGCTCTCCTTACAACGATCGCAGAAACTCTTGCGAGAACGTTGTTAAGGCTGTAAACGAAAAAGACCCTGCAAGAAATGCACAGACTCTTCGCGACTGCACTTGGGAAGACCTTGAAGCTGTTAAGGATGCTGTCTCTGCAGAAGATATTCAGCGTGCCACATTCGTCTTGGGAGAAAAAGACCGTGTGCTCGGTGTCTGCGAGGCTTTGAGCAAGGGTGATTATGAGGAGGTTGGAAGACTGATGTATGCAACTCACAAAGGACTCTCAAAGGACTATGAGGTGAGCTGTGAGGAGCTTGACTTCCTTAACGATATTGCAAAAGAGTGTGGCGTCACTGGTTCAAGAATCATGGGTGGCGGCTTTGGCGGTTGCACCATAAACCTTGTCAAGGATTCTCTTATCGACTCTTTCGTAGCTACTGTAAAAGAGAAATACTTCAACAAGTTCGGCATCATGCCAAAAATTCACAACGTGAACATCGGTGACGGTGCAAGAAGAATTGAATAACAACAGCCTTTAAGTTGCACAAAAACGATTTTTTTATACGTAAATAATCCTTGGCAATCGTGCTTTGTTTCATTCCGTTTGCCGAGGATTTTTTTTCTCAACGACATACAATTGAAGAGTAACAAAACCATGATACCAAAGATAATTCATTATTGCTGGTTCGGAGGGAATCCTCTACCCCCTCTGGCACTGGAATGCATAGCCAGCTGGAAGAAATTCCTACCAGACTATGAGATAAAGGAATGGAACGAGAAGAACTTTGATGTCAACATAACCCCTTATACGGCAGAAGCATATCGACAGAAAAAATATGCTTTTGTAAGCGACTATGCTCGCTTCTGGATCTTAGAGAAACATGGGGGCATCTACTTCGATACTGACGTGGAGGTGATACGTCCCTTAGACGATATTATTGCTGCTGGAAATTTCATGGGCTTCGAATACGACCCAGATGGCGAGAACAGTCCCAGTCGCTATGCTCCACGTTACTGCTTTTCCGTAAGCCTTGGTCTTGGTTTCGGAATAGAAGCAGGGCATCCTTTCATGAGAAAGATGCTAACGAAATACGAGAATATGGAGTTTATCACACCTCCAACAGGAAAAGATTTTGCATGGTATAAAACCATCGTTGCCTACACCACAGAGGCTCTTTGTGAAGAAGGATTAGCGAACAAAAAAGGTATTCAGAAAGTTGGAGATATAACGATTTATCCAAGCGACTATTTTGCTCCTATAAACGTTGTGTCATGCAGACTGCATATCACAGACAATACGCGCACAATACATCGATATATGGGCAGTTGGGTAAATGGAAAAAAAAGCATTAAGGAAAGAATCAGAAGCTTAATACCAGAGTGTCTATTTCATCTAAACAACCGAATCAAAAGACGGAAATACAGGCGCAAAAACCTGTAACATTGTCAAAAATCGTTCTGAAGAAACATCTGTGTATTGATTGTTCTCTCACTGATTCTTCTGAATTAGAAAAAATCTTCAAAACAATCAGCAGGCTCCATAATCATAAAAAAAGATATGCCAGAATTCTCTGACATATCCTCTTGTGCGCCTGATAGGACTCGAACCTACACGTCGCAAAACACCAGATCCTAAGTCTGGCGCGTCTACCAATTTCGCCACAGGCGC
>CALZTP010000050.1 GCA_945829115.1 uncultured bacterium
ACTTCGCTTTGTCTTCGATAGAACTTCGCTTTGTCTTCGATAGAACTTCGCTTTGACATCGATAGAACTTCGCTTTGACTTCGATAGAACTTCGCTTTGACATCGCTTTCGCATCGATAAGTAAGCGAGGAAGTGACGGTGACTGAACGGTATGGTTGAGTAAAAAGAGAAGACGAAGAACGAGGTAAGAAGAGGCTACTTCCCCATTTCTATCGAGTTTATTTCTTGTACTGAAATATCTCCCTAAATCCGGCACAACCGATAAATCCTGTGGACTGCGACGCCCTGCAAGGTAGGGTGTTCTTGTCGTCTTGTAACGCCTGCGACGCTTAATGCGCACCATGAGCCCGTGTTTGCGAAGCATCTCTATGAATGCGTCACGGCCGGGGAAACAGCCAGTGTCATCGAACATCTTCTTCAGGATGGCATGCAACTTGGGGGCACCAAGTCCAGGATTCGTTTTCCTGTATTCACGGGATTTCTCCATAATGATGGGTTCTATGGCATCCTCGGCAAAACTGTCTTTGTCATCGCGTTTGTTATATGCTTCTCTGCTGTAACCAAACAGCCCGCAAAGAGTACTCAGGGCTGCGCCTGAGACGTCTTCGCGAAGCAGACTTACTGTTTGGTGCCAGATGTTTTTCTTACAGGGATATTAAAGGTCTTCTCTGCAAGATCAATCATGGTGGAATAGGCATGGGAACGGAGTTTCTCCAGTTCCAGAGCCTTACGAAGACGCTTTATCTCTGCGTCTTTTTCCTTTAAGCGTTCCTCATTTGTCTTTGCCATATCATCTTCTGAAATTGATTCCGGCTGCAAAGGTAACAAATCTTTTTCATTTAGGAACTTATCCATCCAAGAAAATAACACAGAACGACTGCTTATGTGATACTTCTTGATGATTTTCTCTGCGGAAACACCGCTTTCAAGGTATTCACGCACGATTAATATAAGGTCATCATCCGTGAACGTGTAACCTTTTAACTCAATCTCGCGTGTCTCATACCAACCGGTGGAGTCGTTATACACGCGTTCTATTCTTGTTTTGTGCTTCATCGTCACTTACTTTTTTAGCTCCTAAAGTGACAACTTTTTCTAGTATAAGTCAAGGCGGGGAAGCCTACAAAGAGAATACAAAAGGTATGGAAACAACACTGCGACACACCTTTCCATTCTCAGTGCCAGGCTTCCACTTCGGCATCATCTTAACAACTCGCAACACCTCCTTGTCGAGGATGGAGTTCGTCTGCTGGAGGAATTTAACGTTAGAAATACTGCCATCTTTCTCTACAACAAAAGAAACCTTCACCATTCCTTGTTGTTTTGAACGATGCGCACTCTCGGGATATTTCAATGCATTGTCAAGCCATTTCACCAATTCTTGCATACCACCAGGAAACTCTGGAAGTTCTTCCAATACTCGAAGTGGAATGTCGTTCACATTAGCAATGGCTTCTGGAGGCACTATGGCACTTCCTTCGTCTTCTTCTAATTCCTCAGCTGATTTGTCGTCTGACTGACGGAATTCAAGCACATCCTTAACCTCGTCTAAAGTGACAGTAGTAATCTCATCAACTTTGTTGAGCTTCTCACCTTGAGAACGAAGGTCCTCTGCAGAGACAACAACGTTCGTCTCTTCCTCGGGCAGGGGAAGAAAGTCTATACTCAGCGTCGTGTTCTCTGCCATCTCGTCAATAAAATTCTCACTGTCGAAAAAATAATTTATTCTTGACACGAGAAAATAGACCGCAAAAAGAATTGCCAACGAGGCAAGAAAGAACTTCGGACGGTGGCGGTCAAGGTCGGAAGATTTGTACTTTCGTTCTATCAAAACGTTAATAAATTAAAATTACTGTACTTTAGTTCGTTTTCTTCATGCAAAATTAACTCAGATTCTTGAAAAAATGAGTATCTTTGCCGAATAATTTAGAATTTTTAGTATGAAGAAAAGTTTTCTAATGGGTCTTTTCGCCTTTTTGGCGCATTTTGCATATGCCCAAAAGGACGGTCAGACAGTATACGACTTTATGAAACTTCCAGGGTCGGCACATGCTGCGACACTGGGTGGAGACAACATATCAATTCCTGACGACGACATCACAATGGTGTTCCAAAACCCAGCACTCATAACGGGAGCGTCAGACAAAACGGTGGCACTGCAATACATGAACTACATGAGCGGATGCAATAATGCTTCGGCGGCTTACAAAAGTTCCATTAAAGAGAAATACCACATAGCCGTGGGAGCTACGCTAATGAACTATGGGAAAATCCCAGAACGTGATGCTTCAAATAACTCTCTTGGGGAATTCTCTGCAAACGAATTCTTCATTGCCGGAACTCTCGCATACGACCTTATCAAAAACCTCTCGGGTGGCATTTCCTTAAAATATGTGTACAGTAATATCGCATCCTATTCTTCCATGGCGGTGGCTGCCGACCTCGGACTGAGCTGGTATCTACCAGAAACGGAGTGGTCACTGGCGCTCGTGGTAAAGAACCTTGGCGGACAAGTAAAGGCATACAGCGACGACTTTGAGAAACTGCCACTAAATTTGCAGTTGGGTGTTACAAAACGGCTCGTGGGTTCTCCCCTCCGTCTATCAGCAACGCTCTCTGACCTTAACCATCCCGACTATAAATTCTGGAACCATGCATGCATAGGAGCAGAATTATTCCTCGCATCAAACATTTACGTTGGTGGCGGATATAACTTCCGACGTGCCTCGGAGATGGAGATTGTCTCTGTAGAAAACGAGGGCTCTTCTCATGGTGCCGGACTGTCTTTAGGTGGCGGTGTTAGTCTGGAACGTTTTAAGTTAAATGTCTCATATGCAAAATACCATGTGTCGAGCAGTAGCATAATGTTAAACCTTGCATTTTCCTTGTAGGGCATTAGCTTAAGGGTGGTTCTATAAATTAGCTTTGTTGGATTTTGAGATTACTTTCGAGGACAAATTGAAAGTTAGAGAAGGTTTCTGTCCCCCGGGAAACGTTTCTGTCCCCCGGGAAACGGGGGAACTGAAGGGGGTGAAAAGATCATTGAGGAACTGAAGGGGGTTAAGAGACTATTGACGTAGCGGGCTACGTGACTGATACAACTTAAAATTTGTACCGAAAAGAATCCAAAAGCAGACAAAACGTGAAACAATAATACTTAACCTTTTTGACGGTGGTAATTTATAGAACCACACTTAACCAATACTTTACTAAAAAATCAATAAAATATTAATATTCAACGGAGAAACCGTTACAAAAAAATAAAAAATCTATTACAATCATGCATAAAATAACAATAGCCATCGATGGCCATTCATCATGCGGAAAGAGCACAATGGCAAAGCAGTTGGCAAAAGACTTGGGGTATGTATATGTTGACACGGGTGCCATGTACCGAACAGTAACTCTTTACGCAATGCGAAAAGGGTATCTTGATGCAGAGAATAATGTCAACACCTTTCTCCTTCAGAACGACATGCAATCAATCGGCATCTCTTTCCATATTGGAAAAGAGTCTGGACGACCAGAGGCGTATCTTAATGGAGAAAGGGTTGAAGACGAAATAAGAGGCATAGAAGTAAGCAAGCGTGTCAGCCTAATCGCGGCTCTGCCGTTCGTTCGCAAGGCACTCGTAGAGATGCAGAGGAAAATGGGTGAGGCAGGTGGTGTAGTTATGGACGGAAGGGACATTGGCACCACGGTATTTCCAAATGCGGAACTTAAAGTGTTCGTGACTGCATCAGCAGAAGTTAGGGCGCAACGCAGATTCGATGAGCTCCGTGCTAAGGGTGACTCTGTCAACTACGATGACATACTCGCCAACGTAAAGGAGCGCGACTACATCGACTCCCACCGTGATGTCTCTCCTCTCAGAAAAGCCGACGATGCCCTTCTCCTCGACAATAGCAACATGACAATACCAGAACAAAAGGAATGGCTCAAAAAACAGGTCGTGCGCATCCTTAACAAATAATCTCCAAAGTCTAAACACCTCCACAAAAAAATTCAATACCACACGGTGTTACAAAAGCCGTTCCTACAGCGTATCAACGCCCCTACCCTAACCCTTTCCTACTGTATTCTCTGTCCTCGATAACGATGGCACTGAATGCCAGCAAAGTAACATCCCTGCCCCTAAATTCCCACAATAAATCTCAAAAAACAATTATGTCAAAAACAACCAGCATACAGTGGGGTGAAAATGTAATCATCGCCGACGCCGACTACATTGACCGTGTTGCATTCCATCTCACGGTGAACTTTGAACGAATGATAGGTCGTCACATACCACAAGCAGATATGGCGAAATGGGCGGAATGTGTCGCTCTCGACGGCGGTTGCAGAAAACCTGAGAATGCCAACACCCAGAGCAACGAAAAGACGCACGTCATACTCGTACACGAAAATACTCGCGAGCAGATGGACAACTTTAACCCTGGAACCTTCACGGCAAAAGAGGAATGCGACGGAAAACAACTCGACGCACAGGCATTCTCTGGGCCACTCGGGGAGTTTCTCTTCCATTGCATTCCGTCCAACGAACAACGCGACTCGCTGAAGAAGACAGATATTCTATCCGACCTCCTCGCTCACATGGCTGACGAAGAGCAGGTAAAGAGAATTGTCATTATCCCTGACCTCGAAAGTGACTCTAACACGATCAACTCTCTCATGCCTGTAATCCGGCACCTCGATAGAGAGCACAGCGAGAAAAGGGTTACTCTATTGGCTATGCAACCGCTCTCTGGACTACCTTGCCGCACGGAAATTCTGGGTTACTCTCTACTCGCGGCATTGGGAGTAAAAGCAGAGGAGATTAAGTAAAGTAAACAAAACAGGAACAATAACATTATCTATATATTAATATGGCAAAAACAGATACAAAAAACTTCACTACAGATGAAGCCAAGAAGCAGGCACTGAAAGCAGCGCTCGCTAAGATTGAGAAAGACTTCGGAAAAGGGGCAGTTATGAAACTCGGAGACACAAAGGTAGAACAGATTGATGTAATACCTACTGGCTCACTCGGACTGGATATCGCTCTCGGAGTGGGAGGCTACCCAAAGGGAAGAATCATTGAAATCTACGGACCAGAATCGTCAGGTAAAACAACACTCGCCATCCACGCCATTGCAGAATGCCAAAAACAAGGGGGAACAGCGGCAATCATTGATGCGGAGCATGCCTTCGATAGCTTCTATGCAGAAGACCTCGGAGTAGACCTCGACGAACTATTCATCGCTCAGCCAGACAATGGCGAGCAGGCACTTGAGATTGCCGACCAGCTCATCTCTTCCTCTGCTATCGAACTTATCGTCGTTGACTCCGTGGCTGCTCTCACACCAAAAGCGGAGATAGAGGGTGATATGGGCGACAACAAGGTGGGTCTTCAGGCAAGACTCATGTCGCAGGCGCTCCGTAAGCTCACAGCAACCATATCGAGAACAAAGACAACATGTATCTTCATCAATCAGTTACGTGAGAAAATCGGTGTCATGTTCGGTAACCCTGAAACGACCACAGGTGGTAACGCACTGAAGTTCTACTCATCGGTGCGTATTGATATTCGTAAGTCCACTCCTATCAAGGACGGTGACGAAATTCTTGGAAACGAGACTCGTGTAAAAGTAGTGAAGAACAAGGTGGCACCGCCATTTAAAAAAGCGGACTTCGAAATCTTATATGGAAAGGGCATCAACCGTCAGGGTGAGATAATCGATTTTGCAGTAGACCTCGGAATCGTCACCAAGTCAGGCTCCTGGTTCAGCTACGAAAACACAAAAATCGGACAGGGACGAGATGCCGTAAAGCAAGCGCTCATCGATAATCCTGAACTCGCAGAGCAGATAGAGCAGAAAGTTCTTGAGAAGCTCAACGAAAATAACCAATTCTCTTCAAGAAGGAACAAGACGCAGGAATAACCTATGGCGTTACAGCGCCATGCAAGTAGCCATGCCTCACACCCCTGCCTGCTCTTTTCAAAACCAAAAACTCAAACCAAAAAAACGATCATTTAATATGAAACGCGCCATTATCACCGTAGTGGGAAAAGACACCGTAGGTATAATTGCAAAGGTATGCACATACCTTGCCGACAACAAAATCAACATTCTCGACATCTCCCAAACCATCGTGCAGGACTTCTTCAACATGATGATGATTGTCGACATCTCAAAATGCGAGAAAAACGTCACCGACACAGCAAACGACCTCGCCTCCCTCGGAGAAACCATGGGAGTGAAGGTAAAGTGCCAACTCGAGGACATCTTCGACAAGATGCACCGTATTTAACCTGCATGTACCATCAAAAAGAAAAAGGGAAATAGAATGATAAACATTTCTGAGGTCATTGAGACCAATAAGATGATCGAGCAGGAGAACCTCGATGTTCGAACCATCACCATGGGCATCTCGCTTCTCTCCTGCGCAGACAGCTCGCTTGAAAAAACTTGCGAGAATATCTACAAGAAGATAACATCCTTCGCTAAAAACCTTGTGGAGACAGGAAACGAGATTTCTCGGGAGTTTGGAATACCGGTTGTCAACAAGCGTATTTCCATTACTCCAATCTCTCTTGTTGGTGCCAACTGTTGCCATTCTCCAGAAGACTATGTAAAGATTGCGCTCACACTCGACAGAGCAGCAAAAGAGGTGGGGGTGAACTTCCTCGGTGGATACTCTGCCATTGTCTCTAAGGGCATGACACATAGTGACCGTCTCCTCATTGAGTCCATACCGCATGCTCTTGCGGTCACGGAACGAATCTGCTCAAGCATTAATGTTGGCTCAACAAAGACTGGAATAAACATGGATGCAATCAGACTCCTTGGCGAGATTATCGTGAAGACTGCAGAACGTACAAAAGAAAATGACTCCTTAGGATGCGCAAAGCTCGTAGTGCTCTGCAATGCTCCTGACGATAATCCGTTCATGGCTGGTGCCTTCCATGGGGTCTCTGAGGCAGAGGCTATCATTAACGTAGGTGTATCTGGCCCAGGTGTGGTGAAGTATGCTTTGGAACAGATGGATGCTAATGCGGAAAATGGGCTGGCTTCATTTGAGACACTCGGAGAGACTATTAAGAAAACGGCATTTAAGATTACTCGTGTCGGACAACTTGTTGCACAGGAAGCAGCTGCACGTCTCGGCGTACCATTCGGTATTATCGATCTCTCTCTCGCTCCTACTCCAGCTGTGGGAGATAGTGTTGCTGACATCCTTCACTGCATGGGTGTGGAACATGCGGGCGCTCCAGGAACAACGGCTTGCCTTGCTATGCTCAACGATCAGGTGAAAAAGGGTGGTGTCATGGCAAGCTCATATGTTGGAGGACTATCTGGTGCCTTTATCCCCGTCTCGGAAGATCAGGGAATGATTGATGCTGTAGAGGCGGGAGCACTAACCATAGAGAAGTTAGAAGCAATGACATGTGTCTGCTCCGTAGGACTTGATATGATTGCCATTCCGGGAAATACTTCCCCAGAAACAATCTCAGGAATCATAGCCGATGAGAGTGCTATCGGTATGATAAACCAAAAGACCACAGCTGTACGCATCATCCCAGTCATCGGAAAGACTGTAGGAGATACAGTGGAGTTTGGCGGTCTCCTCGGTCATGCTCCAGTAATGCCAGTGAACACATTCGATTGCAGTCGCTTTGTAAACCGTCTCGGAAGAATCCCTGCTCCTATACATTCTTTCAAAAACTAAATCCATTCCTTGAATAAAAACAGTGAATGTATAGCAGGCAAGACTGCATGTCTGCAAAGATATTCGGATATAAAACTTGGTGTGCCAATGATTGCAATGTCTTTGGCACGCCAAGTTTTTTGTACACTTTTGCATATAGCCACACATTAGGCGTGCTAAGTGTTGTGGCTACAAGCATTAAATTTTATTTCACATCTCAAATGAGAGTCTTCAAAAGAGTTACACTCCATTCATTTGCAGTCAGATAACTCATTACATCTGCATTTGCAGACTCTTTTCTACTGTCTTAGTGGAATGGTTATTTCCCCAGTCCCTATGTTGAAGTTAAACGATGCACCTGATGTTACGGAGAAGAAATTTCCGGTAGCTGTTGTGTAATGGTACGGTTTTATTGACACATCTGACAGGGTTTGTGTAAAGAGCACCTTACCGTCTGCCGATTTTGCATTTATAGTCACATCCACCTTATCGTCTGCGTTTTTTACGTAGGAGTGAATGGCACATCCTTGATTGGTAAACGTGTTATTGCTTGTGGCGGACTTGTTATATTCCACCTTACTTCTATACTGATTCAAGGCATAGCCTGTTGAAGGGTTTATAGTAAATGTGGTTGTCTCCGATAGATTAGGGTAAAGAATTATCTCAAGGGATTCCACATCAGAAGGAGTTTGGTCGGTAATTAGCACCCTAAACGTGGCATTTACTCTATTGCCCATGTCGAGCACAACATCCTGTGCCTCCGTATCACTTCCAGTGGTTGTCGTGCTGGATGTGCTAATCGTGACGTCTTTAACAGTACAGTATGTGGTTGCAGCAATAGAGCGGTTCAGAGTAGCCTCTGTCTTGGAGACAATATTGGCAACTGGCTCGGAGGAAGCAGAAGCTTTATGTGCCACTGCCACAAACGAGTAGGTGCCAGGAAGCAGCTGGAAGGAGATCTTGTCAAAGCCATCTCCATCGTTCTCCTTTGTCTTTTCAGTGGAATAGATTTCCTTATCGTCGGAGTCAAACACCTTTAATGCGATACGCGTTACTCCTGCCTCAGAAGCGGTAGCTCGCGTGCCAGACCACTCATCCTCATCAGCAGTCATGGAGATATTCATCCCCACAAACTTCACATTTACATCTATATAACTGTTCTCACCATGAATATTCTCTACCTGAATAGTGTCAGAGTCAGAAGAACAAGATGCAAACAAAACAACAAGGAGGAAAAGAAAATAATTTGTTTTCATAATATAAAAATTTTTATTGTTATTAACTAATGGTTTGTTATATGATGGGCTATTATACGACATAGGGACGATGTTTCTATTTCTCAGAGAAAACATCGCAAACAGTTTTAAAATATTAGGTGGCTCCATTTTTTTTTCATTATAGTTCTTAATATAATTTTCCATAGAAACCAGAACGGTTATTTTAAAATAACCTTTACTGTGGAAACAAGTCGGAGATGATAATTGGAGACAGTGGCACCAGCATCTTTTATGGAGTTATAGCTGCCTCCAGGCTTAAAACTGTATGTGCGGAGGGCGTCGGAACAGAGGTAACGAACATTCGATCCCTTATCATCTACAAGCACTATCTCATCACCTCCAACAGAAGCGATGACGGTATTAAGAGAGGACGCAGTGGAGCTGCCATTGGAACCACCATTTTCAATACCCGATAAAAATGCTTCACGAAGAAGGCGAGCCTCGTCTTCCGTAGGTATGTGCCAGGAAGTAAGGTCGTATTCAGAATAAGAACTGGCTATTTCTGAGGCTTTCTCGGGAGTCGTCTTATGGTTCGCTGACGGTATCTTCTGATAATCAGAAAGTGAAACGAGAAGGAGAATAGCAGCACCGTTCCCTTCTTGTGCCGCCTGCACACCATTCACAGTCTTTTTAGCCAGAGCATCGCTCTTGGAACATTTTGCAACCTTCGCCCCATTCTCGACCTGCATCACGGAAGCAACAATATGATTGTTCCATACAGACAGTGGTGCAGGAATTTCCTTTACAGAAAATTCAGGAAGAGAATCTGTCGTTGTACCTGGTTGCTGAGGTTCTTGGTTCTCTGGTTCGATGGTAGATGGTTGGTCGGGGGAGAAAGTAAAATCTACATTCACCTCTTCTCCCCATTCCGCAGGAGAGACCGTACCAGAAGCATTTACCTTCCCGTCATCTAAAACACCATCAAGAACATAAGGCGTACCAGCCTTCAAAGAAGAAAGGAAAGAGACAACAGCATTCCTTTCAACATCCTGCTCCACCACCATACCTTCTTTACTTTGAACAATCACACTTCCTTTAGGAGCATGTTGCACTTGAGAAGCATTTATATTGCTTTGTGCGTTAATAGTCTCATGGTATGTAATGGTGAAGTTTGTATGTGCAGAAGTGGTTGCGAACACATACACCTCATCAGATAGCCATTTCTGCGAAGAGGAATCGAACGTTAGCGGTATACAAGAGAATTGCGAACCAACATAGTTGCCAGAAAAAGAGATTGCTTCGGCAGGAGTAGCAATTGTGACATAGGAATAATGACATGAAGGAGGGAGGCCAGAAAGGGATATGCGCAGTGAAGCCATCATGTAATACAACTGCATATAAAGCGTGGCTTCAGATGTGGTGGGAGTAATATCGGCACGTCCCATCTGTAGAGGGTTCTCCCTGCAATACCCTTTCACTTGCGATGCTAAAAACGACGGCACCTTATCAGGAAGTTTAGGGGTGAATAACGAAATAACATCACTGTAGCTCGGCTTCTCAGACATCTTATAGACATCACCGTCAGAAGTCACAGCAACAATATGTGCCAACTTATTCACTGGCAACCGCAGACTCATTTCATCGCCAGCACTCTCCATGTAGCGAGAATCGAGAAGCGAGCCATCTTCAGAGAAGGCAAAGATAGAGAGGGGATAAAAGGATGCAGAGGCACGGGAAGATGAGACGGGAGGTGCTCCTCTCATCTTGACATGCACAATGGAAACTTCCCCATCGTTCTCCTCCTTTCTGTTTTCTTCCAAATCTCCGAATGTCGGCTGCTGACATGCTGACAGCGTCCAGAGAAGTAACAACAGTGAGAAAAGACTGTTAATAACTCGTTTCCTTCGTAGGAAACCCATAAACACACAGCCTTGCAACGGAAGGCAATTACTTTCTCGACCATCCAAAAAGCGTGCGTTTAACCCTTCGCCTTCTAAATGGCAGTCGTAGCCTAAGCTGACTAATGAGAATACGTGATGACTTTTTTTTTTCATCATCTAAAAAAATTTTAAATAAATAATAACATATCCTCACTGTGGGACATGTAATATTGAATTTTTCAATATCTTCTAAATTTTATCTTTTTTAGAAAGAAAACACATGGGCTTGTTATTACAAATTGCATGTTTATACGATTTTTCCAATACTCGAAAGGGTAATTGTCAAGGGGTACTGTGATAAAATTATCGCTGCAAATATAATAAATCTATTTGAAATCAAGAAAGAAAATTTAAAAAAACATGAAGAATCATTCACATTTAATCCAATCAAGTGATTAAAGTCCCTATCTTTATGGCAATAAAAGAAAAATTATGGCAATAACGATAGTGATAAACATCTGACAGTGATACCAAAAAACGTTCCCTGCTTTTTGAGCAAGGAACGTTTAAGGAGGTGTGTATAATCATTAATTTATGACAACGTTCTCGATGACAGTATTCTCAATGATTTCAGGATTGAACGCTTTCTTCTCATCCTTGACATTGATGTTGCGGAAGGTAAAATTGCGGAGGAGATATTTATCACTTGCACCAACGTCGAAGAAATTGCGGCAGTCCATCTTTATGTCCGTCATCACGATATTGTTGCACTGGCTCTTCGGCATATCCTTACGATCCTCTGGCTGAAAGAACTGCGTCCAAGGGCGGACAACGAGGAAACTACCCGTTGTTCCTGAGATATTGCTAACGGTGACATATTCATAGTGCTGTGGAGTGTCTGGTCGCATCTTCAGCCAGAGCACACGGTTTGCATTGTCTACTTCAATATTCCTCAAGACGATATTCCGATCGTATACACTCTCACTACCGAGTGTTAGACAGCCATGCACAACCCCATACTTACAATTCTGAATAAGGATATTGAAATTCGGACCATTCTCTGGAGCTTTATCAGCCCATGTACCCTTGCCACCCTTTATAGCCACAGCATCGTCGTTCACAGACATATAGCAACCGTTGATGATGACGTCACGACAAGCATCAATATCGATAGCGTCACTGCTTGGAGCCTTCAGACCGGAAGTAGGAGAATAGATATAGCAGTCGAGGTAGCGCACATTGTTAGAGCGATAGAGATGGTTTGTCCAGAATGGACTGTTCACGAGACGCACGTCCTGAACAGTGACATTCTGACAGTTAGAGATATACACTAATCGAGGGCGCTGCTCGTCCTTGTTAGTACACTGTGGATTCCACTTGCGACGAATCCAGAACTCCTCCCAGTAGTGATGACCATTACCATCGATAGTTCCTTTTCCAGCAATCGTGAATCCCTCTATCGAGTCAGCATTTACGAGAGCAGAGAAATACTTGCATGTTTGTCCCTCGATACGAGTGGTGAGGATGGGAAAGTCAGCGATATACTCACTACCCTTAAGCTTACCACCTTCCTCCACGAGAAGATGAGTGCCCTGACGAAAGAAGAGACCGCCACTGAGGAATGTACCCTGAGGAATAACAATCACGCCACCACCCTGCTTTGCTGCACGGTCGATGACAGCCTGAATAGCAGCTGTCTGCACGATTGTGCTATCTTTCTTCACGCCATAGTCGGTAACCACATATCTCTTTCCCAAGGAGTTAACATCAACCTTTTCAAGGTTCTGAAACCATGGAGACATGGAAGTGCCATCAGGCCATTTCTCTTCTGGGGAGAAGAGGCGATAGTACTCTACAGCACCAAGAATGAAACATCCCGTTCCATAGTCTTCAAAATCAGGAACAGAAGTGAATGTTACTGGTTGTCCAGCAGAAGGATCTTTTCCCGTTCCCTGGTTATAGCCAATGAAGCCATTCTCATGCACGCAAGAAGCTATTGCCGTCCATGCCTTGTCCATAGACTTCTGATATGTCTTCGCAGGAAGGATTCCCTGACGCACACCCCATGCCATACCATAAAGGAAGAGCGCTGTTCCTGTCATCTCTGGTCCACCATAGGTAACAGGAGATACGAGGCTAACATTCCAAAAACCATCTTTTCTCTGACACTTCAGTAGCGCCTTACTCATCTTTATGAAGTCAGCCTTGAGATACTGATAGTAAGGATCGCTTGTTGGGAGCGTCTCCATAACCCTTACGAGAGCAGCATACACCCAACCGTTACCACGACTCCAATAGCAGTTTTTTCCGTCCTTCTCTTTGTAAGGAGGCACATAATCCTTGTCGCGCCACCAGAGTCCCTCTTTTTTATTGAAGAGTCCACCAGCCAGCGTGTCTCGACTCCACTTATAGGAGTTCATGGCATAGTCGAGGTATTTCCTTTCGCCAGTAAGCTTAGCATACTTCGCATATACTGGCATTGCCATCTGAATAGCATCAATCCATGTCCAGAAGCCATAGTTGCCTGTCGCCATCTGATGGTCGAGATTCTCCTTCACCTTTTCGAGGTTTTTCTTCATACCACTCTGCACATGACGGTCGATATATGTCTGCTGACAACACTGGTTGTCTGCATCGGTGTCGTGCACACTACCACGAGCAGTCCATTTATGGTAGTTTGCCCAACGGTCGGTATAGTCAATGTAACGTTGCTGTGGGTCGATGTCGTAGAGCGCCATCAATCCCTCATAATAGACAGCCCTCGTCCAGAGGTTGCTGGTGCGAACCTTCTTCACGAAAGTATCGAGAGTAGGGTCACTGTACTTCTCCATGAAATAATCGTTAGTCCGATGCACAACATCGATTATCTCCTTCTGCTTCTCACAGTTCTGCGCACCTGCATCGGCAGGCGAGATAGCTCCATAAAGAGCCATTAGGCAGGCAAAAATTGTTTTCTTCATAGTGTGATTATAATAATTATGTTTATTCTTTTTTATTCTATCAGTCGTACTCTACTGTTCAGTCCGCTTGGCACTGGTGCCCAGTTTTCGTAGGTGGTGCGCTTGTAGTTTATGTCAACAACGTTTATCTCTTTCATCTTACGCCATTTCACACCACGGCGGTCGAGATCAGCGATACGGTTGGCAGGTAGATTAGTTACCTCAATGCGCACAGTGTTCTTACCTTTTTTAAAGGTTTTTCCACAGTCGAGTAGGAAAGGAGCCGCCCAAGCACATCCTATGTAGATACCATTTATGTACACACGAGCACTCTCACGAACATCACCAAGGTCGAGCCACCAATGTCGAGAGGCATTCTCTCGAGAGAGCGTGAGAACAGTCTCGTAGACTCCAGTTCCCATTGTCACGGCAGCAC
Source organism: uncultured bacterium (assembly GCA_945829115.1). Taxonomy (GTDB): domain Bacteria; phylum Bacteroidota; class Bacteroidia; order Bacteroidales; family Bacteroidaceae; genus Prevotella. The sequence goes on from CALZTP010000050.1 coordinate 14,162, forward strand.
TGTCACCCAACGTCTCCCAAGTCTGGAGCTTTGAGAGATTGTATGATGTTCCCACCTTAGGCTGTTCTTCGATAAACGACAGAGACCATTTGTTCTCCGTGATATCAATCTCTTTTTCCCCCTTGGCATACTCTTCCTCACAAACATCCTGCGGATAGAAATCAGAGCGGTCAGAGCAAACAAGTATTCTACTTTCGCCACTCTTGAGGTTTAAGAAGAGACCACGGTCGGAGATGGTTGCTTTTGTGTAGCGGTCTGTCAGAGGGTTATACCACAGTGCATTTTTTTCGCTGACAGCGAGAGAGACATATGTGCAAACATCATTTGGTGAGAGATTAGCGATGAAGTAATGATGCCCGAGAGCATTCTTCCTTCTAATTATCTTCAAGCCAAGCTTACTCTTCAAAGCCTCAGGACGAGCCGCCTGTTCCATAGCCGTTTTGTTCGTGCCATGAATAATCTTCGCCCCACGTTGCTGGAGAAGGAGAAGATGGTCGGTAACCTCTTTTGGCATCACACAACCCTCTGGAATTATGATGCCCTTATAGTAAGTTCCTGCTGCTGTTGTGATTCCACCATTGTTGCAATTTGTGGAAAGAAGAAGGTTATCACTTATATAGTCGCAGTCAAAGCCCATGCGGTCAATTTCTAAGATAGTACGTATGAAGTCCGGTGCTTTCTTGTCCATGGAGTGAATGTCGAACATCATTAGCCAGTTCTTTGTATCGTTGCGCCACATGTCGCGAACGGGTAAATAGACAAGGAAATCATTGTCTGGTTCTCCCCACTGCAGGTAGTTCTGACAATGCGTGATATAAGCCATCAGCTCAGGTGCATCTCGCCAAATACTATTGTTTGGACTCATATCGACAGATGCATAGAATCGCCATCCTGGCCATGGGTCTTTCTTCGGTGAATAGGCAGTTCCGTGGAAGAAGACATGATTTACACCAGCGCAGAACATAAGGTCGAGGTCAGGCTTCATCTGGCTGAGAGAAGTGCGAAAATGTTCTGTGAGCCATGTGAAGGTCTCACTGGAAGTGTAGCGCTTTCCCGTAACGTGAGATGCTGAAGGAGCATATTTCAGCATGCTGAGGTCGCTATAGTTCGGGCGTGTGTATCCCTCATCTTTCCGGAGTCCACGAATTCCGAAATCGGTGAGTCCAAAGCCTTCAATCTCTGGTATGTCGACTGCAGAGTAACAGTCTATGAGATTAGCAGGCGAGCCGTGTGCTTGGTTGCGAGTGATGGCACCATGTTTGTGCGCCCACGCAGTCCATTGCTTTGTAAAGTTCTCGAGAACCATCTCTGCAAGAGTCTCTCGGTAGTCGCTGACAATTTTCTGATCTCCATCGACGAACTGCTCAAGATGGTCTTCAAGTCGGTAGCCCCTGCGCTTCTCAAATTCCTCAAAGAGCGTAGGAGTCCAGTTTGCTCCATATACCTCATAGCTATCGTTAAAGAAGGTGTGTGGGAATGGTGTTCCGCTTTCAATGAACGCTTTCTCAATGTGCTGGAGGTAGTGAGCAACTGCAGTGGAGTCGAAATGGTTCACCACAAAGCCTTCTCCGCCAGGTGCTGCACGCTTCACCATCTGCCGTGTGCGACTTTCATAGAGTGCTATAACTCTCTGTCTGCCATTCTCTTTCGGGTAAGACTTCAATAGTTTCTGTGAGGCATACTTCTTCTCTTTCTCAGGAAGAGGGAACACAAGGCTCTCAGGACTAACGGTAGAGGATATGAGTGTGTCAAAGACAAGTGCCTTGCAGGCAGCCTCTTCGATTGGCACCCAAGGACCACCGAACGGCCATCCTGTTCCCGTTGCCATGCCGAGTTCGATATCGTGGTGTTCGCATTCTCTACCTACGTGGCGGAGCATTTCCATCCAGCGTGGAGAGAGGTAGCTGATATCGTTATGGTCATTGCCCTGGACGCCGTAGATAGGGGTTATCTCCAGGGCTCCCACTCCTGCTTTGGCATATACAGAGAGACACCAAGTGAGGTTTTCCTTGTCGACGGCAGAACCTAACCACCACCAGCGGAGTCCTGGCTTCGCCTCTCTCGATGGTACGGGGAGGAGAGGTTGCGCAGAGGAGATGCACATGGTCATTGCAAAGACTAACGTGAGTAATTGTTTCATGATGTTATTTTGTTTGAGATTTGTTTCGTTGTTGATGGCAGGGGCAAGAGTGCGGGGTGATAAAAGGAAAAGGGTGGTTGGGAACAGGAGATGCCGTTGCGGGCATTCGATGCCCGCTTTATGAACGGCATAGCAGATTACGAGGCAGGAGTGCTGGGGTGAGATTACGAGGCAGGAGTGCTGGGGTGAGATTAATCGAGATGGAAGAGTTCCTGTAGCGGTATGGAGACTGGTGAGTTGTCTGGGTTCACCTCCATAATGTCAGCCATCATGTCCCACCAGCGTTGTGTGATAGGGTCCACGTTTGAAGTGTCTTGACTGTTTGTATCTTTGTCGCATTTCTGCACTGCAAAGAGAATGTTTGTATCTTTGTCCCAGAAGATGCTATAGTCGCTGACGCCCTGCTCTTTGATCATTTCTACAAGCTCTGGCCAAATGGCAGCGTGGCGCCTTTCGTATTCCTCTTCACAACCCTTCTTCAAATACATTTTGAATGCAAATCTCTTCATAAAAAATAGGTATGTAAAAATTAGATATAGTTTATTGAAAGAAACGGCACCCTCTTCAGAAGGCAGAGAGTGCCGTTAAAATGCAAAGTTAAATGAAAATTCTATGCTGATGAAATGAAAATATCATGCAAATGATTTTCATGCTACGCTGGTTAGATTAATAACCAGGATTCTGCATAGCCTCCTTCTCTGCATCGCTGAGAGAAGCGCCAGACTCGTTAGTGATACCATCGAGGAATGACTGTGGAATAGGACGGTAGTAGTGCTTAGCAGGGTCGAACTTACCAATACCCTTGAGAGAGCCATCGTTGAATGCGTTCCAGCGAGCCTCGAGAGTCTTTGTTCTTGCGAGGTCTTCCCAGCGGTGGCTTTCACCGATGAGCTCGCGAGTACGCTCATTGAGGAGGAAGCACATCATCTTCTCTGCGTCTGTGTTGCACTTAAGAGCCTCATAGATTGGTTTGTCAGCCTCAGAGTTAAGGATGTCCTGAATGCTGTTGAGGTGCATCTCAGACTTTGTGGAAGCTGTTGTTACTGCGATGTTGTTTGACTCGAAATAAGTGTTCTCGTCTGTGTAGATAGCACCGTCAGCAGAATAGCCACCACCCTTACCAGTACATACACTGTTCTTCTTGTAAGCCTGACCACCATCGCGGCTGATAGAGCGATCCTCACCCTCCTGATATCCAGCACGGTCGCGAACCATGTTGAGATAAGTGATTGCATTGTTGTAGTCACCCTTGCGGATGTAAGCCTCTGCAACCATGAGCACATCGTCAGCAGAACGAGCGATGATAGCGTCGCGGCATCCGAACTGAGATGCAATTGAATTACGAGAACCGTCACGGTGCTTAGAGAGCGCTACGCTACGGTTGTGTGGGTAGAGAGGATAGTAGTTACCTGTGCGGTTAGCGGAGTTCGGGTCGATGTTCCAGTTGAAAGGCTGACCAGCATAGTAGCGCACGAAAACGTGCTCTGGCTGTACGATTCCGTCTTTGCAGACATAGTCCTCAGAACGCTTTCCGTTGAGGTCAGTGAAACGAGTGTCGCCAGGGTTGTTGATGATATACTTGATACCAATCTGTCCGCCAACGAATCTCTTCTCGCCAGCTACTGCGCCTGCAGGGAATGCGTTAGGATACTGCTTCATAGCATCTGCATCCCACTTAGGAGCGCCCTTGGTGTCGTTACATCCGTACTTTGTGATGAAAGACTTCCAGAAGCGAGAGTCGTTTACGCGATCGAAGACCTGCATAGAATATTCTGTAGCAGATGTATAGCAGAACTCACGGTCGCCAGAGATATCACGCTTTGTACCAGCGAGGTTCTGGTAAACAGAGAGGAAGCAGAGGTGCATCTGGTTTCCGAAACGACCCCAAGTATCGCTATTGTCAGAGAACTGTGCTGCGAGCACAACCTCCGCAACCTTCTCGTTAGCACCGTCAGGCTCTGTGTAGTCCCAGAGTTCCTGGAAGTTTGTGCAGAGAGGGTGCTTCTTGATAACCTCATCGCCATACTTTATAACTGCGTTGAGGTCAGCCTCTTTATACTGTCCGTTCCAAGAGCTATAGAGCTCAGAAGCACGGAAGAGGTGTGCCTTTGCTAAGAAGTGAGCAGCAGCAGACTTTGTAAGACGACCAAGCTGCTTGCCTTCTGGTTCTTCAGGAAGGAGGTTGTAAGCCTGCTCAAAGTCAGAGATGATCTGTGCATAGCATTCCTCCTCACTGTTTCTTGTGAACTTATACTCCACGTTTGTAGAAGGTTGGAGCTTGAGAGGTACACCGCCGAACTGCTTTACGAGTTCGAAGTAAGCGTATGCACGGAAGAAGTAGCCTTCACCGAGACGGTTCTTATAGGTGCTAATATTCTCACCGTAGTACTTAGGTACGTTCTCAATGATGATGTTTGCAGGCTCGATAGTGCCGTACATATTGTCCCACAAAGGCTGGTTGCTACCTGTCTCACCAGAGTTGAGCGCTGTGCCATAGTGGTTCCAAGCCGCCATATCGTTGTTACCGCCAGTGAACTCGTCGATACCCATGTTATACATGTTGTATCCCCAGATGTAGTTGAACTTGAACTTCAGCTTCTGGTAAGTACCAGTAACGAGGTCGTCAAGACCGTCCTTTGTCTGGAAATACTGCGTACCCTTTTCTGTTAAGAGCTTCTCGTCAAGGAACGAGTCGCTGCAGGATGTTATTCCGATGGTTGCAGGCAACATCAATGCCGCAAACAATATATTCTTTGTTTTCATTGTAGTAAATTCCGTTATAGTTAGAAACCGATGTTAAGACCTACAACCCAGCTGCGGATTGTTGTTCCAGAGCCGTATGAAGTAGAGTTGTTATCGTAGCTCAAAAGGTCGCAGTCGAGCCAATCTGTCTTCTTATAGATAGTGAATGGGTTCATTGCCTGAACGTAAACCTTTAGGTTGCTGAGACCGAGCTTCTTAGTGCATGCGGCAGGGAGAGTGTAACCGAGAGAGATGTTACGCATCTTGATGTAAGAGCCATCCTGATAGTTCATTGCACTTGAGTATGTATCGGCAGCATTTCCGTTAGAGCCAGGAGAATAGTATTCTGCATTCTCGTTGCTATCCTTTACCCAGTAGTCGAGGTCGCGCATAGCATACCATCCGCCAAGAGTTTCTGCTCCCTTAGGCACTGTGAACTTCCAACGAGCATACATGAAGAATGACAATTCAAAGTTCTTGTAGCTGAATGTGTTCTGCCAACCGCCAGACCAGCGTGGACGAACCTTTCCAACGATTTCACGGTCGTTTGCGTCGATCTTTCCATCTTCTGTGATGTCCTTAACCTTTATCTGACCAGGCTTGCGACCGTACTTCGCAGCCTCCTCAGCTTCAGAAGTCTTCCAAATGCCGTCATATACATAGTCGTAGTAAACGCCGATTTCCTCACCTACGAAGAGGCGTGAGTTGATATCTTCTGTCTTACCGTTTGCGAGCTTGTCGATCTTGTTGCGGTCGATAGTCCATGTGAGAGTTGTGTTCCAAGTGAAGTCCTTTGTCTGCACAGGGATTGCGTTGAGCTGGAGGTCAACACCCCATCCTGATGTCTCACCAACGTTTGCGTATGTGCTGGTGTATCCAGTGAGTGAAGGGATTGTTGTGGCAAGGATAAGGTCAGTTGTCTTATTGTGGTAGAAGTCTACACTACCTCCAATGCGGTTGTGTAAGAAGCCGAAATCAAGACCGATGTTCCACTGGCTTGTCTTCTCCCATCCAAGACCCTGATTAGCCATTTTGGCAGGGTTCTTTGCAGAAGCGTCTGAAGGGAGGTATCCTACAACAGCGTCCATAGCGCCCCAAGTGTAGTAGTTAGTGTCCACTGCACCCTGAGTAGCGTAAGCAGAAACAGCGTAGTTACCAGACATACCGTAACCGAAGCGGAGTTTGAGGTTGCTGAGCCATGTGAGAGACTTCATGAACTCCTCCTGCTCAAGACGCCATGCGAGAGCGAGAGAAGGGAATGATGCCCACTTGTGTCCGTCAGCAAGCTGAGAAGCGCCGTCGGCACGTACACTTGCAGTGAGCATATAGCGGTCCTTATATGAATAGTTCACGCGCGCCATGTAAGAAACGAGCTGAGTCTCTGTGAGGCCTGTTGTATACTGTAGTGGCTTTCCGAGAGAGCTTGTGTTCCACCAAAGCTCGTCAGCACTCACTACGTTTGCCTTGATGTTTCCATTCTCACTGTGATACTTAGAAGCACTCTGGAGGAGAGTAACTCCGATGCGGTGGTCTTCAGCAATTGTCTTGTTGTAGAAAATCAGGTTATCGAGGGTCCAGGACACCTTGTTGGAAGGATTATATTGAGCAACGTTGTTTCCGTCACCGTTGATACCGTCAGCAGCGTTTGCCACACCGAGGCGGTAGTATTGGAGCTCAGGACCGAACTGAATGCGGTACTGCAGACCGTCGAGTGGACTCCATATCTTTCCGAAGTCGAGAACAGCATATGCTGAGCCGCTGAGACGGAGGTTGGTACGCTTGTTGGTGTTGTACTTCAGCTCGTCGATTGGGTTTATAATGTTAACATTGTAAGACCATGGGTTACGAATGTAGTTTCCGTCAGCATCGTAAGGAACTGTCCAAGGAATCATTGTGTTGAGGGCGCTGTAGTAGTCACCGGCACCTGTGACAGACTTTGTGAAGCTATAGCCATAGTCCTGCTTACCGTAAGACGCGTTCATGGTGATACCCATTGTGAACGGATCGATTGGGTGTGCCTCGAAAGAGGTGTTCACAGTGTAACGCTGGTAGTTCTGTCCTGGCTGCACGCCCTTCTGGTCAAGATAGCCGAATGAGCCGTAGCCCTTGAACTTATCTGTACCGCCAGAAGCAGAGAGTGTGTGCTCGTGAGTGATACCTGTCTGCTTACCCTGTCCAGCCCAGTCATAAGAGCCAACGAGGTTAGGGTTGTAAGAGCCGTTCACCCAAGCCTGATCAATATTCTTCCAGCTGTCTGCTTGACCACCAAAGAGTTTATAATCACTGTCATAGTCTGGAGTGAAAGGCTTTGTAGAATCACCGTAGCCACCCTGATTGTAAGCAGCGAGACGAGCGTAATCAATCCACTGTTGTGCGTTCATCATCTTTGTTACGTCGTGGAGAGTAGAGAAAGTAACTGTTCCTGCGTAGTTGAGAGTAACCTTTCCTTCCTTACCTTTCTTTGTTGTAACGAGAACGACACCGTTAGCACCACGTGCACCATAGATAGCTGTTGCTGAAGCGTCTTTCAAAACCTCGATACTCTCAATATCCTGAGGGTTGAGGTTCTCGATACCGCCGTTCTGGATAATCATTCCGTCCACTACATAGAGAGGAGAACTGGAAGCACCAATAGAGCGCTGACCACGGATAGTGATGCTACCCACAGTACCAGGACGCTGAGAGTTGGTGATGTCCACACCAGCCGTCTTTCCCTGCATACCTTCAAGGGCATCCTTTACAGGCATTGCAGTAAGGTCTTTTGAGTCAAGGTGAGCGAGCGCACCAGTCACGTCACTTCTGCGCTGTACACCGTAGCCAACAACAACGACTTCTTCCAAAGCCTTGCTATCTTCCTGAAGCACTACCTTCACAGAAGAACCTGTCACCTTCACGCGCTGTGTCAAATAACCTATGAAAGACACCTCGATGGTTGCACCATTCTGTACGTTTGCAATTTTGAAATTACCGTTAAGGTCGGTCACAGAACCTGTGTTTGATCCCACAACCTTTACACTTGCTCCTATGATTGGCTCGCCGTTGTTGTCAACGACCAGACCACTAAGCGATTCTGCCTGCTAAGCCATGTTCGTCTCTGCCTTTGCCTCCAAAGTTGTCAATGGAGAAAAAGCCAATGCAGAACAGAATAATGTCACTGGCAAAACAGTGCATCTCATAAACTGTTTCTTGTTCATTGTTGTCTGATTTTAGTTTTGAACTTAGTTATTTATACATTAGGTTATTTAATTTTCATATATCTTCTTACCGATTACCGACAATTGACGGCATTCTTACAGTTAACAAAGATGCTGAAAGCATTTATCGAGTGCTTCTTCGCACGAAGATAAAAGTGAGTGTCGTTTTTGGACAGAACGAAGCGTTGTCCGCAAACGGCTCACGGTGCTAAAAGCATTTATCGCATGCTTCT
>CALZTP010000051.1 GCA_945829115.1 uncultured bacterium
TAAGGTAACTACTCATGCCCATAGGGGTACTGAGTAGTTACTTGTTGCTCAGGAACTTATAAATAAAGTTAAATCAAAGTGTTGCGGAATTAAGGAAAAAATGATTTCTCTGATTTTTTGAATGAATTCAGAACATCTATTTGTTCTTACTATTGCTCCATTTCTCAAGCATTTTATATTCTTTTTTCGTAAGCCGCATGAAAGAGCCGTGTTGAGGTCCATTGACACCTTGTATATCTACTGGATTACTGAAGTTACGCATAAATCTGTCGGCACGGCATATTCTGTAACGCCGAGGATTGGAAGAGTATTCTATGTAGCCAATATGCCAAGAGTCATCGCCAACGAGCTGGAACGCAGATACCCCCTCGCACTTCTTGTTTCCCTCAAAATTGATGTAGTCGGTATCGTCAGGAAGACTCCATGGTCCGGTGAGAGTAGGTGAAGTGGATGTGAAGAGTCCTGGCTTCCCACCCTCCTTCTTTATCATCATGTGGTAAAGACCATCGGCAGGAAGGAAGTTTATGTCAGCATCAATGGTGGCATAGCCCCAGTCGAATAGGAGTCTTGGTTTTGTGAGTCGTGTGAACGACTCATCGGCATAGGAGTAATACATTCTGTCGTACTCCTCCTCAGCCCTGTTCCATAGTGAGTAGTAGATGAAATATCCTCCTCGTTTTCCATCGTTCCAAACATAGTTTGAATCCCAAAATATTTGTGGTGCCCACACTCTGTTCACTGTGCTCCAGTTTTTATAGACATCTGGTGAGTCAGGGTCGCAGAAGATGCTACTTCCCTTACGGAAGTCAAAGGTCACTGATGTCCAGTTTATGAGGTCGTCGGAGCGCAGTAGGTCAATGCCGTAGTTGTCCCATTTTCGACTCTTTTTTACGCACATATCTGTGGTTACCATGAGGTAGCCCTTGCAGTCGTGAGTGCGACAGATAAAGGCATCTCTCGTACCGCCCTCAATTCTTGCGTGCTGGAAAGGAGGGAAAATGCTATCTCCATTTATGATATCTTTATAATTGATACCATCTCGACTAATGGCATAGGCTGTCCATTCTCCCCTTCCGCTCATATGACAGTAGAGGTAGCCGTAGTTGCCTTTCTGTGGGTTTTGTGCCTTTACTTCTGTTGAGAAGAATGTCATGGAGAAAGCAACGAGGTAGAGAGAGATGAGAATTCTTTTCATAGTTTTATTTATTGTAAATGGTTTAAGGTGTTGATATTGATGTTGTTATGATTGCTAATAATTGTGACTTGTTTTCTCAGCATTTTCTTTTGTCCAAGCAAGAAGGTGAGGTGGAGCTTATCAGAGAGTGCGATGAGTGTGAGCGAGCCAGCAACAGACAGAGCGAGCGTTATTAGAGAGAAGAGGCATGTGGTCTCGTCTTTAATGAGCAGGGAGGAGAATAGCTTCTTCGAAAGCATTGTGAAGATGGGGTGGAGGAGGTAGATGGGCAATGTGTTTGCTCCAATGAATGCGAGAATTTCTTTTGTTTTCTCCGTTAGTTTTTCTGTTGTCCATCTTATTCCAGAGATAAAGGTTGCGCCAGCGAGTATGCAATATATAGATGTCTGCGATGCGAATGCCGTGTCAGCCCACACGCCATAGCAGATGGTGGCAATGAGTATTGGTATTGCGAAGAAAGAAGGAGTGAAAGAGTCTTCTATGTTCCAATTCATTCTCCTTGCTGCCACACCTGCAAAATAGGCTAATGTTGCGGGAGTTCCGATTATGTCTGTGAAGTATGATAAACAGATGGAAATCAGGATGGTAAGAGAGAATGTGAACCCTTTACTGTAATAGTTGCAGAGTTTTTCGGAGAGGAAGTAGATTGTTCCGCATATGATCATTGTGTGGAGATACCAGTAGGGACCGAGTGGGGCGAGAAGCACATGGTGGAGAACGTTTCGTAGAGTTAGTTCTTGTATGCCGTCTCTAACAGGCAGGAATGCGGAGAGGCAGACGAATGCTGTTTCGAGAAGGACGTAGGGTACAATAAACTTCACGAGGTATTGTAAATACTGCCCCATGGTCTTCCTGACATTGAAGAGGAAACCAGTGAGGAACAGAAAAACGGGGATGATGAAACCGAGAATTGCATGCTGAAGGTCGGGATACCTATCTGTGAATGGCGAGACGTGTATCTGGATCACAAGGAGTATCAGAATGCTTCGAAGAATGTTTATTGTCATTGAAATGCTTTTTGCGTTAAACAAAGGTTGATAGGGGTAGGGTGGCAGGGCGGTTTGGGTCGAGAAGTTAAATTCGGGCATTTGATGCCCGGAGTATTAACGGCATAGCAACTTACGGGCAGGGGTGTTGATGGCAGGGGTGTTAGATGACAGGGGTGTTAGATGACAGGGGTGTTAGATGACAGGGGTGTTAGATGGCAGGGGTGTTAGATGACAGGGGTGTTGGGTAGGGGGGTGAGCAGGGGGTGTTAGTGTCCTGTTGTGGTGAGCAGGGGTTGTTATTCCGTATAATAAACGCGTTTTACTCTTAGGCTAACACCAGTGAGGATCTCGTAAGGGATAGTGAGGGTGGTGTCGGAGAGAGTGGTGACGGGAAGGTTCTTGCCGAAGATTTCGACGGAGTCTCCCTCGTTGCAGGAAATGTCTGTGACGTCTATCATTGCCACATCCATGCATATGTTGCCCACGTATTGCGCCTTCTGACCATTCACGAGACAATATGCTGCTCTGTTTCCTAACATTCGGTTTAAGCCATCGGCATAACCGATAGGAATCACTGCAATGCGACTGTCACGGTCGAGTATGGTCTTTCTGCTATAGCCGATGGATGTTCTTGCAGAGAAGGAATGAATTTGAAGAATGGTTGTCTTTAGGGTAGACACTGTGTTTAGCGGTTTGTTGTTGCGAGGGTTTATGCCGTAGAGTCCCAGTCCGAGTCGGCACATTTCCATGTGCCACTGTGGAAAATGCTCTATTCCTGCTGAGTTGCAGAGATGTCTCAGAATCTTATGTGAGAACGCCTCTTGCAGTTTTCCGCTTCCCTCCATGAACAGTTCATGCTGACGGACAGAGAAGTTGTCAAGTCGGTCTTCATCAGCACCTGCAAGATGTGAGAACACAGAGCGAGGGATGAGTGCTTTCTGACTTTTCAATACCCGTATAAGACGATCCATGTCGTGGAGAGGGTCGAAGCCGAGTCGTCCCATGCCTGTGTCGAGCTTTATGTGCACTGGGTAGTTTGTGATACCCTCGTGACGTGCTGCCAGAATGAGCGATTCAAGAAGGTGGAAGGAATATATCTCTGGCTCGAGGTTATGGTCGAACATTGTCTTGAACGACGACATCTCAGGATTCATCACCATGATATTGCATGTCACACCCGCCTCACGAAGTGTCACACCCTCATCGACAACAGCCACAGCAAGATAGTCGACATGGTTTTCCTGAAGAATCTTAGAAACCTCCACAGCGCCTGCACCATATGCGTTTGCCTTTACCATGCAGACGAGCTTTGTCTCTGGTGACATCATTGAACGGTAGTGGTGGTAGTTCTCCACCAGCGCACTAAGGTTTATCTCCAAGACCGTCTCGTGAACTTTCTGTTCCAAGCTCTCTGTGATACGCTCAAAACGGAACGCACGAGCACCCTTTATGAGAATCACCTCGTTTGTCAATGCTTTTATGCTCTCAGAAGACAGGAACTCCTCTGTAGAGTCGAAGTATTCAGTCCTAATCGTAATTCCCTTTTGGTAGATTGCCTTTTGCAGCTCTTGTTTCATTTCTGTTCCAATGAAAATGAGATGACTAATATGCCGTGAAGAGACAAGAGTGGAAAGCTCGTTAGCAAGAATAGGAAGAGAAAGTCCTGACTGCAGTATATCGCTTGTTATCAGAGTCTTTGATTTCTTTTGGCTTTCTGGTCGGCGAGCCATATAATCAAGAGCGATGTCAAGAGAATGGAGGTCGTTGTTGTAAGTATCGTTAATGATGGTGCATGAGTTCTGTCCCTCTTTCACCTCAAGACGCATGGCAACAGGAGTTATTGTAGCGATTCTCTTTGCAAACACCTCCGGTTTCATATCCATTAGCAGACAACAGGCAAGACACGTGATGGAATTCTCTACAGATGCCATATTACTGTCAGACAGAGAATATTCCGACTGAATTATGATTCCTTCAGATGTTCTGAAAGAATATTTTACTGTTGCGGAGAGAGAATTTTCTGAGTAAGAGACAGATTCTATGAAGAGACGAGCGTTACGATCTTTCGAAGACCATGTTATATGCTCTCCATTGAAGTCAGACTCTGCAATGCTCTTTGCAATGATGCAATTGTCAAGCGAATAGACAGCATAATGAGCGTGGCGGAAGAGAAGAGCCTTCTCGGATGCCTTTTCTGCCTCAGAAGAGAAATTCTCTTGATGTGCAGTGCCAAGGTTTGTGAATACAGCTATTGTAGGACGAATGATTTCCTCCAGATGCACCATTTCCCCCTTTTGGCTTATGCCAGCCTCAAAGATAGCCGTCTCGCTCTGTGCGTTAAGCATCCATACAGATAGTGGTACACCGATTTGCGAGTTGTATGATCGAGGAGAGCGAGTTACGTAACAGTCTTCACATAAGAGGTGGTACATCCATTCCTTTACAGTTGTCTTACCGTTAGAGCCTGTTATTCCAATCACAGGAATATCGAATTTCTGTCGGTGAGTCTTTGCAATGGTTTGCAATGCCGAGACAGTGTCAGCAACCTTTAGGAACACGGCTTCTGGATATTCTTGGAGATAGTTCTCCGGAATCCTCTCAACAACGAATGCCCTCACGCCACGGCTGTAGAGAGTGTCAATATACTTATGTCCATCGTTCCTTTGAGTTTTTATTGCAAAGAACAATGAGTTCTCTGGAAATGTCAGGGAGCGGGAGTCGGTAAGGAGGTATGCGATTTCCTCCTCATTAGTTCCGATTCTCTCTGTGCTGATACTTTCTGCTATTTCCGATAATGTGTACATTTTTTTGTTTTTCTTTTTCTTTTCCCGTTATGAAAGCGGAAAGTAAAGGATTATTGTTTATTGTCTTTTATTATGAAATTCAAGTATTTATGTCGATGCTGGTTACGAACGACTAATCTGCAGGCCAGTATTGCTGATATCCATATCCACGAAGCGAGCATTCGCATTTTGCGGATTCTTCTGGAGAATGGTTTTTATGCGAGCAGCAGCCTCTGGGTCTTTTGCAATCATATACATATATCCACCACCGCCTGCTCCTGGCAACTTATAGCCAAGGCAGAGGTCATCGATGAGTGTTGTGATGCGGTTTATTCCCTCAGGATTTGTTCCAGCGTCGATGAGCTTATTCTGCTCCCAAGTCTTTCCGACAAGACGTGCCATGGTGTTGAAGTCGTTGTGTTGTATCGCCTCATACATATCAAAGGCATGTTGACGCATGTCGCGGAGAAGCGCCAGTTCTTCAGTATGGTTTAGGAACATTCTACGAACAATCTCCGCAAGCAGTTTCTTTGCCGTACGCGTTATACCCGTGTAGTAGAGCAAGTGGCAAGAATGATATTCCGGTTGTGTGAAAAGAGACGTTGGCATCCATCTCACCTGCGGGTTCTGATCGAAACCCTTGGAGGTTGTCAGTAGCTTTGCACCCTGCAAGAGTCCTCCAAACTGGTCTTGCCATCCACCACCTGTTGTAAGCATCTGTTCGAGTGCCAATGTTCTTCGCCCAATTTCGTTCTTGTCCCAGTTAAGATTGCAGAAATTGCTCAATGCTCCAAGCACAGTAGCAGCAAGCACACTGCTCGTGCCGAGTCCGCTTCCGGCTGGGATGGCAGAAAGGAGCGTAACCTCAATTCCGCACCCGAAGTCGTGGAGTTGATCGGAAAGGGTAGGGAAGTGGTCGATGGAGAATCCTGGTTGGAAACCGCAAAGCACGAGAGCCGCCTTCGGAATGGAAAAAGGAGAGCCAACATGATGGAAGTCCCTTAGTTCTTCGAAGGAAGAGATGGTTTCCTCTGCTCCGAGGTCAATGCTTCTCAGCTTTATGTGATATTGTTCGCAAGGTCGTATATATGCCTGAATGGGCTGCTGCCCGTTCAGGTCTATGGCGATGTTCACCACGGCACCACCTTCCATGAGACAATACGGTGGAGTATCTGTCCAACCGCCAGCAAGGTCTATTCTCACTGGAGAGCGTCCCCAAACAATCTGATCACGGTAAACCGCCATTTTTGGTGTCTGTCTGCTTTGCAGCATAGGAGCTGTGAGCCCCTGACGCAAGAGAGTGAAAGCCTTCTCGTCCCATTTTTTGCTTTCATTGTTCTCCCCCTCCTTCATTCTAATAACCTCCGAGCGGAACATCGCATCGTGTATTTGAGTCAGCAGCGGAGTATCTTCTTGAAGAATGGTAGGTAGGGGAGTATTGTGTGTTGCGAACTCCCTTGCCGCATCGTGCAGGTTTGTTTGATAGAAGACAGAATGGCGGTAGTTGCGTGCTATAGCCTCCCAGTTTTCCTGTCTCAGTTCCTCCCTCTGTCGAGCCAGTCGGCGCAGGTTTGCCGAAGCACATATTTCCTCTGCGCTCAGTTTCTCCTTTGAGTCGAAGATAGACTTTCCTTCAGTATCGTTGGTACGGTCGGAAAGCATCCATTCAACAATCTTTCCCATCTCCTCCATGTTCTCTACGATAGGGAACAGACGTTCCTGCTGTAGAGCCCCAGCAAAGCGGTCGTAGAAGCCGTATACCCTGACGATGTATTCCTTCTCCTTATAAGGAATAATGTCTATGCACTGGTTTTCAGAGAGAGCTATCTTCCAGTTGTTTTTAGGAACACCAGTGACAACGTTGTTCTTCGTCAGAGTCCATTTCTCACCAATGAAAGAATTTTCTATCCAGATATTCTCATTTGCACTTGTGAATTTCAAACGGATGTCAGCATTCTGAACAAAGAGTGAAGGATGCACCTTTCGGTCTCGATGCATAATCTCCCTTTGGTCTACAATGATGTTCTGAATGCGCTCAGTAGAAGAAAGCAGTTCACGTGTAGTTCCGTAATGATAGAATTCCCCTCCAGGGAGTGGAAGTACTGCGACGGAGAGTGCGCTTACCTCTGGGTCTGGACTGGTAGGTTCAGAGCCTAAAGCCCCACCGAAGTCAGAATACAGGTCGTACTCCCTCATGTTCCCATTCTCATTTTTAGACTTCCTCATGAGAACCTCTATCGCCTTGTCAGAAAGCATCCAGATGCCTATATCGACAAGTGCAAAGTTGTTTCCCTTTATGCTATGAAGCGTTTCCACCGATGGTTTCTGCAGCATGCATTTCAGAACCGATGGTGTTTCTTGTGCAGAGACGAAAACCCCATGGTTCATGGCAATCTCGTCGTTGAGCCACAGTCCGAAGCAGACAACGTCTGCCTCTGGTATGTTCTTTAAAGGCTCTGTGGAACGTATAAACACATCTCCACTGACTATCATTGTCTTAAG
This sequence comes from uncultured bacterium, assembly GCA_945829115.1. Taxonomy (GTDB): domain Bacteria; phylum Bacteroidota; class Bacteroidia; order Bacteroidales; family Bacteroidaceae; genus Prevotella. Next base: position 7,470 of record CALZTP010000051.1, read on the forward strand.
GCTCTTAGGAGCTGCTTTCATGATACGTTCATAGAGAGGAAGCTGAATGGAGAGTAGGTCTTGCGACAGTTTCTGTCCACGCTCCCATCGGAACACTGGAATAGGTGTGAGAATCTTTCCTGAAGTGGCATAGGCAGGCAGTCTCCTGCTTTGTCCACCAGCATGGAGAATGATCTTCCTATCTTTTCTAAAACTCTCTGGGCAAGATTCGAGTACCCATGTTGTTCCACCTCCGGACCCCAGTTTTTTATCAATAGGGTCGTGTGTGCAAAACCATTCGTCTTTTGTGCGGTTTGTTATTTCGTGGAAGCAGTCAACAAGGTTTGGCGGTAGGCTAAGGAGTTTCTTCATGAGTCTTGTGTGAAATTTGTTAGAAGTTTTTTGTTCTTTATATAGATATTTTGCTCTCACATTTTTTTGGGGGGAGGAGAGCAGGAACAATCATTCCGATTTTGAAACGAAGTATGTCTACCCACTTTTTTCTTCGGAATTTTGCTTTTTCAAGGCAAAATTAATATATTATTTTCTCATAAGCAAATTAATATCATAAAAAAATAAAAAACTTCTATTTTTCCTCACAGAACATTAGCAATAATAAACAAAAAAGCGTACCTTTGCATAAAATTAACTAAAAACAAGAAATAAAACCTGATTTTTTTATTATGGAAAAACAGAAAGACGGATTTCTGAGGAGCAACGGAGTGAGTATGTTGCTACCTTTCATGCTGGTGACGGCATGTTTTGCATTGTGGGGCTTTGCCAATGATATCACAAATCCGATGGTAAAGGCATTCTCAAAAATTTTTAGGATGAGTGTGACGGACGGAGCCCTCGTGCAGGTGGCATTCTATGGTGGTTATTTCGCAATGGCATTCCCCGCTGCTATCTTCATACGTAGATTCAGCTACAAGGCAGGTGTGTTGATGGGCCTTGGCTTATATGCTTTCGGTGCGTTCCTTTTCTGGCCAGCAAAGGAGATAGGTGTTTACGGATGTTTCCTGATAGCGTATTTTATTCTTACTTGCGGTCTTTCGTTCCTTGAGACGAGCTGTAATCCTTATATTCTCTCCATGGGATCAGAAGAGACCGCCACAAGGCGTCTGAATATGGCTCAGTGTTTCAATCCTTGTGGTTCGATACTTGGAATGTTTGTTGCCATGAACTTCATCCAGGCAAAGCTTGACACGAGAGACTCTGCTGCCCGTGCTTTGCTTGACGAGGCGGAGTTTGAGGCTGTGAAGCAGTCTGATCTTCTTGTTCTTGTGACCCCGTATCTCATTATTGCTGCAGTCATTGCCTTGATGTTCCTGACAATCTATTTTATGAAGATGCCGAAGAACGGAGATCAGTCGCATGATATTAATTTCGTTTCTACGCTGAAGAGAATCTTCCGTCTTCGATATTACCGTGAGGGAGTCATTGCCCAGTTCTTCTATGTTGGTGCACAGATAATGTGCTGGACATTCATAATCCAGTATGGTACGCGTGTCTTTATGGCGGAAGGAATGGCAGAGCAGGATGCTGAGGTTCTCTCACAGCAGTTTAATATCTATGCAATGATGTTCTTCATTGCTTCAAGATTTATATGTACTTACCTTATGAAATGGTTGAATCCAGGACTTATGCTCCTGATATTCGGAACGATAGCAATGGTGCTGGTTTGCGGAGTGATTGGCTTTGAGAGTAGAACTGGTGTTTACTGCCTTGTTGGAGTCAGTGGATGCATGTCGTTGATGTTCCCAACTATCTATGGTATTGCCCTTGAGGGACTTGGCGATGATGCGAAGTTTGGAGCTGCTGGTCTTATCATGGCAATTCTTGGAGGTTCTGTTCTTCCTCCTCTTCAGGCAATGATTATCGATCAGGGTACAGTAATGGGCTTTGCTGCAGTGAATGTCAGCTTTATTCTTCCTTTTGTCTGCTTTGTGATTGTCGCTGTATATGGCTATAGGATGTGGATGATGAAGAAAGCATGATAAAAGAAGAGAAACAATTACGGGCTTAATCCTCTTTTCCGTGAGGTTAAGCCCGTAGTTTTTTGTTTCCTAATTCTGTGTAGGAACGCTTTGGAGGAATTTATTAATAGTCTTCGTCGTCAAGGTCATCGACGGTGATGTCGAGGTCTTCTGGATTTTCATCGATGGTTGTTCGATAGCTCTCAGCAGTGAGTGCATCCTCATCGAGTTCATCTTCCTCTTCCTTTCCGTAGTCGTCCTCTGGCAATTCGAACTCGTCTTCGTTATCCTCGTCAAGGTCATCGGGACCGTTTTTCTTTGAATAAGAGTCAGTGTAGGAATGCTTTTCTTCAATAGGTTTGAATTTTGCGAAGATAGCCTCTACCCATGCACCCTTTTCTATTTCCAGTACGTCAAAGCCGTCTTTCACCTTCATCTCATACATACCGCCAGGGTTCTTAAGGCGCTCCTTAGGGAGGGTGGTTGTGCTGATGTCGAAGCGAGACTCGATGATATCTCTGATGGACTGTGAAAGAGACTCCCATCCACCTCCGAAGTTTCTGTCTATCACCTCAAGGAGCTTAGCGGCTGAGATATGCCCGATATTCTCGTATGTGAGGTCGGTTACTCGCACGATAGGTCTTTTCTTTATTGCCCATTTCTTTGTTCCCTGCCCATAAGGAAGAAGTGCAACGGTCATTCCTCGTGCTTCGTATTTTTTTACGATTTCTGGTCTGTCTACCTTTAACTCCTCAATCTCGAATGCGCAACGAATGATATCGATGTAATGTCTTCCGTTTTCAATAGTCTCCTGTTCTTTTACCGCTTCATTCCAGAGTCTAATGATATCGTTTTCTTGAAGGTCCCAAACAATGCTTTTTGTGAGGTCTTCGAGAGTCATTGAATTGATGTTTTCTTCGTTTATCGTTTTCATTTATCTTAAATAATTTTTTGTTATGCATGTAAAATTTGCTGCAAAGGTAATGTAAGTTATTATAAATACAAAATAAAAATGCATTTTTTTGTAAATGTCAGTGAATTTTCTTAATTTTGCAGGCAATTAAGTAGGTATGCAGAATTATTTTTACAATCCTTGCACCATCTGTTGCGCATTGTTAAAAAAAAATATGAACACATACTAAAAAAATGTAGCTATTATAATAAGGTGTATGTGCTGCAAGAAAAAACGTGTCAGCCATAACAATCAGAAGAAAAAAAGAAAACTATGAGTCAGCCATTAGCGGAGCGTATGCGTCCACGTACGCTAGATGAATATATCGGTCAGAAGCATCTCGTGGGACAGGGTGCAGTGATACGTCAGATGATTGAGTCGGGACGTATCTCCTCATTCATTCTTTGGGGTCCTCCAGGAGTTGGTAAGACCACTTTGGCGCAGATTATCGCACATAGTATGGAAGTGCCATTCTACACGCTTTCTGCCGTAACGAGTGGTGTGAAGGATGTTCGTGACGTTATCCAGCGAGCAGAGAATAACCGATTTTTCTCCATGAACAGTCCAATTTTGTTTATAGATGAAATACACCGCTTCTCGAAGTCGCAACAAGACAGTCTTCTTGGCGCTGTAGAGAAAGGAACAGTGACACTGATTGGTGCTACCACGGAGAACCCCTCCTTTGAAGTCATCCGTCCGTTGCTCTCCCGTTGCCAGCTGTATATTCTCAAACCATTAGAGAAAGACGACCTCCTCTCTCTTGTGGAGCGTGCTTTACATCATGACAATATACTCTCCAAACGCCATATCACGATAAAGGAGCATGGTGCCTTGTTGCGTTACAGTGGTGGAGATGCCCGTAAGCTTCTGAATATTCTGGATATTGTCTGTGGTCAGGAAGGGGATTTAGAGATAACCGACGAGCTTGTAGTCTCTCACCTTCAGCAGAACCCATTGGCATACGACAAACAAGGAGAGATGCATTACGATATTATCTCCGCTTTCATAAAGTCCATCCGCGGTTCCGACCCTGATGCCGCCTTGTATTGGATGGCGAGAATGATTGAAGGCGGAGAAGACCCTCAGTTTATAGCGAGAAGAATTATGATCTCCGCAGCAGAAGATATTGGACTGGCAAACCCCAATGCCCTCCTCCTTGCCAATGCCGCCTTTGATACTGTTATGAAGATTGGTTGGCCAGAGGCTCGTATCCCGCTGGCAGAGGCAGTTATTTATCTTGCCACCTCTCCGAAGAGCAATTCTGCTTACAACGGTATCAATAAAGCGTTGGAGATTGTTCGTCAGACAGGAAACCTCCCTGTTCCTCTTCATTTGCGCAATGCACCAACGCAGTTGATGGCAGAGATAGGCTATTCTGACGGCTATAAGTATTCTCATGACTATCCTGGTCATTTTGTTGAGCAGCAGTTCATGCCAGACGCTTTAGCCTCTCAGCGCATCTGGCATGCACAGGAGAATGCTGCTGAGGAAAAGCTTAAGCAGAGAATGCTGAATTGTTGGGGCAAGAGATATGAATAACTTTTTTTAGCACCGTTCTCTTTGCACGATGAAGAAATATTAAAACAAAGTGATTCAATGAAACGAAAAAGAAATGAAATCAAAGATAGTAGTATTAGATGCTTATACGCTTTTGCGTGATGATATTAAAGAGTGGAAGTCCTTAGAGAGCTTCGGAGAGGTAACCATATACGACCGTACTTCTCCCGAAGACACTTCTGAACGTATTAAAGGCTGTGAGATTGTTTTGACAAACAAAGTCGTTCTGACACGTAGGCATTTTGAGGAAACACCCAACCTGCGTTATATTGGTATCCTAGCCACAGGAACAAATGTTGTAGATCTTAAAGCGGCAAGAGAACACGGAATTGTTGTTACCAATATCCCAGCCTACAGCACAGAGAGTGTAGCCCAAACGGTCTTTGCTCACTTGTTTAACGTAGTAAATAAAGTAGCATACTACAATGAGCAGAACCATAATGGAAAATGGTCTGCATGCCCTGATATGTGTTACCTTGACTTCCCTTTTCATGAGCTTTGCTCCATGACAATAGGCATCGTAGGTCTTGGAAATATCGGAATGCGTGTTGCTGCTATTGCCAATGCGTTTGGTATGAAGGTAAACGCTTTCACGAGTAAGTCTGCAGATATTCTCCCTGCATATATAAATAAATGTAGGCTCCCAGACCTTTATACCTCTTCTGATGTTATCTCCCTTCATTGTCCGTTGACTCCCGATACAGAGAAGATGATAAACAAATCGTCTATCAGTCTTATGAAAGCGAATGCAATCGTGATTAATACAGGTCGCGGACCTCTTGTTGACGAGTATGACATTGCCTATGCTCTGAGAGAAAAGAGAATTCAGGCTTATTGCACTGACGTGATGTCTGTAGAGCCTCCACATCCTGATAACCCCCTCTTTCGTGAGAAAAATGCGTTTATAACTCCACATCTTGGCTGGGCAACGATAGAGGCGCGCATGCGGTTAAGGGATATTGCAGACGAGAACATTACATGCTTTATGAAAGGGTGTCAGATTAATGTTGTAAATTAAAAGAAAATACACAAAAATACTTACAAAATATAAGCAAAACAAGAAAAATAACTAAAATTTATCATTTAGAGTCACTTTTTTGTAAGTATTTTTTGTTTATTAATAAAAAATGATTACCTTTGCAGAAATTTTGCTACTTATGTAGCTTTCATATCATCAAAAAGATAAGGTAAAAAGAAAAAAATAAGCAAATTTCAATATGAGACATCCATTAAGAAGCTCTGTGTGTACAGAGGGACGCAGAATGGCAGGAGCCCGCGCATTGTGGGTTGCCAATGGTATGAAACGTGAACAATTCGGAAAACCAATCATAGCTGTCGTCAATTCCTTTACGCAGTTTGTGCCAGGACATACACATCTCCACGAAGCTGGACAGATCATCAAAGAGGAGATAGAGAAACTCGGTTGCTATGCTGCTGAGTTCAACACTATAGCAATCGACGACGGAATTGCCATGGGTCACGACGGAATGCTTTATTCACTCCCATCGCGTGATATTATTGCAGACTCTGTAGAGTACATGTGTAATGCTCATAAGGCAGATGCGATGATCTGCATCTCTAATTGCGATAAGATTACTCCGGGAATGCTCATGGCTGCAATGCGTCTGAATATCCCTGCCGTTTTCGTCAGTGGAGGTCCTATGGAGGCTGGTGTATATAAAGGTGAGAATCTCGACCTTATTGCAGCAATGATAAAGGGTGCTGACAAAACCGTAAGCGATGAGGAACTTGCAGAGGTGGAGAACCGTGCCTGCCCAGGATGCGGATGCTGCTCAGGAATGTTTACTGCCAATTCTATGAATAACCTCACAGAGGCTATAGGACTTTCACTGCCAGGAAACGGAACAATCCTTGCCACTCATGTTAATCGCCGTGAACTAATGAAGGCTGCTGCCCGACAGATTGTTAAAAATGCCAATGCATATTATTTCGAGGGTGACGAAAGCGTTCTGCCTCGTGCTATCGCCACACGTACTGCTTTCCTCAATGCCATGACACTTGACATTGCAATGGGTGCGTCAACAAACACCGTGCTGCATCTTCTAGCAGTGGCACAAGAAGCAGAGGTGAACTTCACCATGAGTGACATAGATGCTCTCTCACGGAAAACACCATTTCTCTGTAAGCTTGCACCGAACTCACAAAAATATTCAGTTCAGGAATGTGGACGTGCTGGTGGTATGATGGGCTTGTTGGGTGAACTTGCGAAAGGTGGCCTAATCGATACAAATGTTAAGCGAGTGAACGGTCATACGCTTGCTGAAGACATTGAGAAATACTCGATTCTCAAAGAAAATATAGACCCAGAGGCAAAGAGAATCTATTCAAGTGCTCCAGCAGGAAAATTCTGCAACCAGCTCGGCGTTCAGGATACTGTTTATCCTACCCTTGACACAGACCGTGAGAATGGCTGCATACGCGATATTGAGCACGCATATACAAAAGATGGAGGAATGGCAGTGCTATTTGGAAATATCGCTCAAGACGGTTGTGTGGTAAAGACAGCCGGTGTAGACGAGTCAATATGGAAGTTCTCTGGTCCTGCAGTGGTCTTTGATTCTCAGGAAGATGCTTGCGAGGGAATCCTTGGCGGAAAGGTTAAGAAGGGTGACGTTGTGGTAATCACCCATGAGGGACCAAAGGGAGGTCCTGGTATGCAGGAAATGCTTTACCCTACATCTTACATAAAGAGTATGCATATGGGTAAGGAATGTGCCCTTATCACAGATGGTAGATTCTCTGGTGGAACCTCAGGACTTTCCATCGGGCATATCTCTCCAGAGGCAGCCAGTGGAGGAAACATTGGAAAGATCGTTGATGGAGACATTATAGATATCGACATTCCTAACCGTTCTATCAATGTAAGACTTTCAGACGAGGAACTTGCAGCCCGTCCTGCCCGTCCTCTCCAGCGCACTCGTAAGGTGTCAAAGGCGCTCCGTGCATATGCTCAGAGTGTTGCCTCTGCCGATAAGGGCGGTGTGAGAATTATTGAATAATAAAGATATTGCGGAAATCTCTCTCTCCGCTATTTCGCATTTGGGAAAACATCGTTTCGCAACATGCAGAAATTCTCTTCCCAAGCGGTTTTTCAAACACAAATCTAAACAATCAAATATGGAAAGAATAACAGGTGCAGAGGCATTGCTTCGCTCTTTAGAAAATGAGGGCGTAGATGTTCTCTTCGGATATCCGGGAGGCTCCATAATGCCTACCTATGATGCACTTTACGACCATAAGGAAACATTAAACCACATACTCGTACGTCACGAGCAAGGAGCAGTACACGCTGCTCAGGGATATGCTCGTGTAAGTGGAAAGGTGGGATGTGCTATGGTTACTTCCGGACCCGGAGCTACTAATACAGTCACCGGCATTGCAGATGCAATGATCGACTCAACCCCTATTGTGGTTATTTGTGGACAGGTGGGAATAGCCATGCTGGGAACAGATGCCTTTCAGGAGGTAGATGTGGTTGGTGTAACAGCTCCAGTAAGCAAATGGAGCTATCAAATCCGCAGAGCAGAAGATATTGCATGGGCTGTAAGCCGCGCATTCTATATAGCACGCAGTGGCAGACCAGGACCTGTTGTTCTTGACTTTGCCAAGAACGCACAGACGGCAATGGTTGATTATGTGCCTCAGAAGGTTGATTTCATTCGTAGCTATGACCCTTACCCGAAACCAAAGAACACGGAGATTATCGAGGCCGCAAAGATGATCGATGATAGCGTGAAGCCTTTCCTACTCGTTGGTCAGGGTGTTGAACTAGGAAATGCTACAGAAGAACTGAAGGCATTGATTGAAAAGGCGGATATTCCATGCGCAAGAACTTTCCTCGGACTCTCTGCATTAGAGAGCAATCATCCTCTTAACAAGGGTATTCTCGGTATGCATGGAAACCTTGGTCCGAATGTCATGACTAATCAGTGCGACCTTCTCATTGCTGTCGGCATGCGCTTCGACGACCGTGTGACAGGAAAATTAGAAACTTACGCTAAGCAGGCGAAGATCATCCATTTCGATATCGACCCTTCTGAATTCAATAAGAACGTGAAGGTTGACCTAAGCATTCTTGGCAACTGCAAGGAAACACTGAAAGCTGTTACAGAGCATATCTCTGAGGCAAAGCATACAGTGTGGGTAAATGGTTTCGCACCATACGAAGAAAAAGAATATAATAGGGTTATCAACAAGGCTTTATATCCAAAAGAAGGACCTCTGCTCATGGGAGAGGTTGTCAACAAGATTAGTGAAGCTACAAACCACGAGGCAATTCTCGTGACAGACGTCGGGCAGAACCAGCTCTTCGCATGCCGATACTTCAAGTTCTCAAAACCAAGAAGTATTGTTACTTCTGGGGGATTAGGAACAATGGGATTCGGAATACCAGCAGCCTTGGGAGCTACATTTGGAGCTCCAGACCGTACGGTTTGTATGTTCTGTGGAGACGGAGGATTCCAGATGACAATTCAGGAACTCGGAACTATTATGGAGCAGCAGGCTCCAGTGAAGATGATCCTCCTGAACAACAATTATCTTGGAAACGTGCGCCAATGGCAGGAGATGTTCTTTAATCACAGATATTCTTTCACTCCAATGATGAACCCAGACTATGAACTCATTGCGAAAGGATATGGAATCCCTGCACGTACCATTGTAGAACGTGCCGACCTTGACGATGCTATTCAGGAGATGCTCTCTACTGATGGACCTTACGTACTTCAGTGTGCTATCATGGAAGAAGACAACGTATTCCCAATCACTCCTCCGGGTGCAGATGTCGACAAGATGTTGCTTGAATAACGATACTGATGAAAGGGAAAACATTCGGCGGACAATGCGGTGAGTGCTCATCTTGTGGAAAGTGTGATGCCATTCTTTCTCGCCAAAGCAGGAAAGATGGTGCTCACTTTTCTCCAGAAGCAGAAAAGCAGTCGTCATTCCCGCCAACGAAAACAAATGTTGCAACAATGGAACAAGAAAAAGACAACAAAACTCTTTACACCTTTATTATATACACAGAAAACCTTCCTGGTCTTCTCAGTCAGATAACAGCAGTTTTCACTCGCAGACAAGTGAACATCGAGTCACTGAACGTATCTGCATCAAGCATAAAAGGTGTTCATAAATATACTATTACCGCCTTTACAGATCAAGAAGGGGCTGAGATGATTGTTAAGCAGACAGAACGAAAAGTAGATGTTGTAAAGGCAGACTATTATCTCCATAATGAGGTGTTCCTCATTGAGGCTGCAATGTTCAAACTCTCTACTCCTATTGTTCTAGCTCATCAGGAAATAAGTCGACAAATACGCCACTCTCAAGCAAGAATAACAGAAGTGAACTCAACATTTTGCATCGTTTCTATGGCTGGAGTAACAGAACAAATCCTCGACCTTTTCCGTAAGCTAAACGAATTCCCTGGATGTGTGCTACAGTATGCTCGCTCTGGACGCATCGTGGTTACACGCTCATGTCAGGAGAAGGTGAACGCATTCCTCCATGAACGTGGAAAAGCCATTGATGCAGAAGATAATCTGTAGAAAGGTGTCAGTGAATTTCTGCTGCCAATAAATCAATTTTTAAAAAATTAGAAATGATTAGTAAACTGCCAAAGGTAGCACGATACGAAATGTGTGCAGAGCCGTTCCATTGCGACTTCACTCACAAGCTGCAAATGGGACATCTCGGAAACAACATGCTCAATGCTGCTGATTTTCATAGTACGGAGCGAGAGTTTGGTATGAGATACCTTAACACGCTCAATAAGACATGGGTACTCTCAAGACTCTGTATTGAAATGGATGTTATGCCTGAGCAATACTCAGATTTCATCATTGAAACATGGGTTGAGAGCGCAATGAGATACTTCACAAAAAGAAATTTTCGCGTAGAAGATAAGAAAACTGGGAAGTCGCTCGGTTTCGGACGTTCAATATGGGCACTCATCGACCTTTCCTCACGTCAGCCAACAGACATTCTTTCCGTTAACAACGGCGATATTATGAAATGGATCGAAGAAGAAAAGGAATGTCCGATAGATAATCCAGGTAGGGTAAAGGTAAGTACAGATGCAAGGCTGGTGAGAAACATTCAGACATGCTACTCAGATGTCGATATTAATGGACATATCAATAGCGTAAAATACATAGAGCATATACTTGATGTCTTCCCACTCGATTTCTACAAGGCTTATAGCCTGAAACGTTTCGATATTGCTTACGTTGCGGAAAGTTACTATGGCGATACACTGAATTTCTATCTAGACGAGAAATCTGACGAAGAAAAGGTGGTCAGAATAACAAAAAGGTCAGAAAACGAAGAAAAAGAGGTGGAAATTGTAAGATGTGATATGAAATTCCAAAAAAAATAGACATTTTTCTTTGAGATTCCATAATAAAGTGTTAACTTTGCACCGAAAATTACTTTTTTTTGAACAAAAGATAAATACTTACACAAAAAAATAAACAAAAATGGCAAAAATGAATTTTGGTGGCGTTATCGAAGAGGTAATGACACGTGAGGAGTTCCCACTCGAGAAAGCTCGTGAGATACTCAAGGATGAAACGATCGCAGTTATTGGTTATGGTGTACAGGGTCCTGGACAGGCTTGTAACCTTCGTGATAATGGATTCAATGTCATCGTTGGTCAGCGTCAGGGTAAGACCTTTGAAAAGGCTATTGCTGACGGATGGGTACCAGGAGAGACTCTTTTCTCTATTGAAGAAGCTGCCGACAAGGCAACAATCGTAATGTGTCTCCTTTCTGATGCTGCTGTAATGTCTGTTTGGCCTACTCTGAAGAAGTATCTTACTCCAGGAAAGGCACTCTACTTCTCACATGGATTCGCAATAACATGGTCTGACAGAACAGGATGTGTTCCTGCTAAGGATATAGACGTAATCATGGTTGCTCCAAAGGGCTCTGGAACGTCTTTGAGAACAATGTTCCTTGAAGGTCGTGGACTGAACTCTTCATATGCTGTTTACAACGATGCTACTGGTCGTGCTCTCGACCGTACTCTCGCTCTCGGTATCGGTATTGGTTCAGGATATATGTTCGAGACAACATTCGAGCGTGAGGCAACTTCTGACCTTACTGGTGAGCGTGGTTCACTCATGGGAGCTATTCAGGGACTTCTACTCGCTCAGTATGAGGTGCTCCGTGAAAACGGACATACTCCTTCTGAGGCTTTCAACGAAACTGTTGAAGAACTCACGCAGTCTCTCATGCCTCTCTTCGCCCAGAAGGGTATGGACTGGATGTATGCAAACTGCTCTACAACAGCACAGCGTGGTGCTCTCGACTGGATGGGGCCTTTCCACGATGCTTGCAAGCCTGTTGTACAGAAGCTCTATGAGTCTGTCAAGTCTGGAAACGAGGCACAGATCTCTATCGATGCAAACTCAAAGCCTGACTATCGTGTTGGCCTTGAGAAGGAACTTGCTGCTCTCCACGATTCTGAGATGTGGCGCACTGCTGAGGTTGTTCGTCAGCTTCGTCCTGAGAATAACTAATTCAAATAAGAAAATTGTTATATTACAGATAAGGGCAAGGGTATTCCTTGCCCTTTTTTGGTATAATAAAGGCTGATAATAGGATAAAATGCTCAAATATTTCGTATTTAACTCAAAATTATAGGACATTATGGTGCTTTCTGCTTTTTCTTTCATAACTTTGCAATCGCAAAAGCTTGTAAAAAAATATCTATCAAAACAAAAAGCAGAATGATAAAAGACTTTAAGAAAACCGCCATCATAGCTGGCGACAGTAACATAAGCTATTCAGAGATGATTCAGCGAATACAGCTCTTCTCTCATTTCACTCCAAAAGAGAAAGGTGCCATGACCTTGATCATCGGTGAGAACCGTGAGGGATGGATATATGCTTTCTTCTCTGTATGGCATAACCAAGGAATAGCCATACCTGTAGATGCCTCTTCCACGCAGTCAGATATCCTTTACATCCTGAACGACTGTTCACCAAAGGCAGTATGGGTGACGTCTTCCCGCTATGATGTTGTGCATAAAGCAGTCATAGAGAGCGGAAAGGCTGTGAAAATTCTTATTATTGATGAATTTGAGAATATAAAGATAACAGAAAAGGAGATAACACCTTATCAATGGGCTGACGGAGAAGAAACAGCCGTGATTATCTATACTTCTGGAACAACGGGTTCTCCAAAAGGTGTTATGCTTTCTTATTCGAACCTCTATGCCAATATGTACGGTGTTTGCGAGGAAGTAAAAATCTTCAATGCCGAACGAAGAACAATGATACTTCTTCCTGTGCATCACATCCTCCCTCTCATAGGCTCCGTTGTGGCACCAATACTGCAGGGTGGAGGGGTGGCTATTTGCCCTTCTATGTCTGGGACAGACATTATGGACACCCTTTGCCGTGGTAAGATAGCCATCTTTATTGGAGTTCCTCGTCTCTGGCAGACACTTTATCAGGGCATAAAGAACAAGATAGATGCTTCTTTCATAACACGTATGCTCTTTGCTTTATGCCAGAAGGCAAACAGTCTTAGACTCTCACGCATCGTTTTCTCTTCTGTAAGAAAGAAAATGGGTGGGTATATCGATTTCTGCGTCTCTGGAGGTGCTGCACTCGACAAAGAGATTGCTGTAGGTTTACGCACCCTTGGTCTTGATGTCCTTGAGGGGTATGGCATGACCGAGACTGCTCCAATCATTTCCTTTACCCGACCAGATGATATTGTTCCTGGCTGCTGCGGTCTCCCTCTCCCATCTGTAGAATGCAAGATCATCAAGGGTGAGATATGTGCGAAAGGTCCTAACGTCATGAAAGGTTATTACAATCGACCAGAGGAAACGGCACAAGTTATTGATTCTGACGGATTCCTGCATACTGGCGACCTTGGATATTTCGATGAGGAGGGACGTGTCTATATCACTGGTCGTACAAAAGAAATCATCGTACTCTCCAATGGAAAGAACATCCAACCAGCAGAGATAGAATATAAGCTCGAAACTTATACCGATATTGTAAAAGAGGCTGCTGTTGTTCAGGATGGTGACATGCTTCGTGCCATCATTGTTCCTCAGGATTCTCTCTCCTCAAAAAGCGACGAGGAACTGGAGACCCTAATAAAGCGTGAGGTGCTGGAGAAATATAACCTTACCGTTATGAACTACAAAAAGGTGATGTCGGTGTTCATTTACCGAGGAGAACTGCCACGTACCAAGCTCGATAAGCTACAGCGATATAAACTGAAGGACATACTCGGGAATGCAGGCAAGAATTCTCTGTCATCTCCTCAGGCTTCTTCACAGAGTCAATCAGAGAACTTTTCAGATGAATTAGTTGTTCTAAAGAGATATATCGAACAAGAAAAGGGAGTTACCGTTTCTCCTCTGTCGCATCTTGAGACAGACCTCGCCTTCGACTCTCTCGATATCATTAGTCTGCAGGGATTTATTGAACAGACCTTCGGCATGAGGCTAATGACTGAAAACATCACTCGCTGTGAGAATGTTCAGGCGCTCGCAGACATAATCTCCTCAGGGAAGACACGCGTAGAGGTAGAAGAAACAGACTGGAAGAAAATCCTATCTCAGTCAAGCAATACACAGATACCTACACCATCTTTCACTTATCCTCTCATTGCTCGTTTGTTTAAATCCTATATCACTCATCACAACAATCTTCAAGTGATTGGGACAGAGCATATTCCAGCCAACGGACCATTCATTATCGCTCCAAACCATCAGTCTGTTCTCGATGGTCCACTCACTCTCTGTGGTATAAAGAAAGAGACTATTAAGAACTGCTATTTCTATGCCACAGAAGATCATGTGAAGAGTGGCATAGCAAAGTGGTTTGCAAGAAACCATAACATCATCCTTATGGAAAGGAAAGTGCTTAAGGTGTCAATTCTTAAACTTGCGGATATACTGAAGCAAGGAAAGGTTGTCGTGATATATCCTGAGGGCACACGAACACGTAATGGAAAGGTGACGGCATTCAAGAAGACGTTTGCCATTCTTGCTAAGGAACTCAACGTTCCAATTCTCCCAGTAACCATCTCGGGAGCCTACGAGTCATTGCCTCGTGGTGGCAGAATTCCTAATTCTCATCCTGTAAAGATAGAATACCACAAACCGGTTCTTCCAGACAGTTCACTTTCTTACGACGAACTTTCGAAAACTGTGCGTGATATCATAATCGGGTAATAAAATAAGTGTTCAATAGTATTTTTTTGAATCTTTGCACTGCTCACATATCATAAATCCTTTTATCCGCTTTATCTGCATTTAAACCATGCAGCATGAAGGAATATGAAAAAATTCAGGTTATCATAACAACGGCAAAAAAAGAGAGTCTTACACTGACTCTCTTTTTCTTGGTACGCTCGGCATGAGCATTGTCTAACGGGTGCAAGTCCCGAAGCCACCCTAATAGCGGGAAGGCTATAGCCCAAGGCAAGGGTGTCCATCGCGAG